>NZ_JBLYYB010000045.1:0-49532 GCF_048549895.1 Hydrogenophaga sp. | reverse complement strand
TCCAGGTACTCGACGATCACGCGCGAGTCGAACACCGCTTCGCCACCTTCCATGACCAGGCAGGGCACCTTGCCCAGCGGGTTGGAGGTGGTGATCTGCGTGTCGGCCGACCAGACGTCTTCCAGGATGAGTTGGTAGTCCAGCTTTTTCTCGGCCATGACGACACGCACTTTGCGCACGTAAGGGCTGGTGATGGCGCCGATGAGTTTCATGGAGGACTGCAAGGTGAGGACGGTTGCCCGTGGGAACGCGATTTTAGCCAGCCGGTCCTCGGCCCAGCTGACAAGGTCCACCGAAAGCCCCCGCCTCCTACAATCCCGGGATGCGCCCGACCACCCCAACTCCCTCCGCCTCCACCCCCGCTGCCGCCGCTTCCCCGGCCCTGTCCCCCATTTCTGCCCTGTCCCCGCTGGACGGCCGCTACGCCGGCCGCCTGGGCCAGTTGCGCCCGTTCATGAGCGAGCTGGGCTACATGCACCGCCGCGTGCAGGTCGAAATCGCCTGGTTCATCGCCTTGTCCGACGCCGGGCTGGCCGAGTTCAAGCCGCTGTCACCCGGTGCACGCACCTACCTCATGGGCCTGGTGAAAAACTTCAGCGAAGCCGACGGCCAGGCGATCAAGGACATCGAGAAGATCACCAACCACGACGTGAAAGCGGTGGAGTACTGGATCAAATCCAAGTTCGAAGCCCGGCCCGAACTGGAGAAAGCCGCCGAGTTCGTGCACTTTGCCTGCACCAGCGAAGACATCAACAACACCAGCCACGCGCTGCAGCTCAAGGGCGGGCGCGACGCGGTGCTGCTGCCCTCGCTGGACGCCGTCATCACCAAGCTGCGCGAGATGGCTCACGCCTTCGCCGCCGTGCCCATGCTCAGCCGCACCCACGGCCAGACCGCCAGCCCCACCACCGTCGGCAAGGAAATCGCCAACGTGGTGGTGCGCCTGAGTGCCGCGCGCGAGAAGATCGCCAGCGTGAAGCTGCTGGGCAAGATGAACGGCGCGGTGGGCAACTACAACGCCCACCTGAGCGCCTGGCCCGAGTTCGACTGGGAAGCCTTCAGCCGCAACGTGATCGAACAACCGGAGCCACTCGGCCTGGGCCTGGTCTTCCAGCCCTACAGCATCCAGATCGAGCCGCACGACTACATGGCCGAGCTGTTCGACGCGGTGGCGCGCACCAACACCATCCTGATCGACCTCTCGCGCGACATCTGGGGCTACGTGAGCCTGGGTTATTTCAAGCAGCGCTTGAAAGCCGGCGAAATCGGTTCGTCGACCATGCCGCACAAGGTCAACCCGATCGACTTTGAAAACGCCGAGGGCAACCTGGGCCTGTCGAACGCGCTCTTGCGCCACCTGTCCGAGAAGCTGCCCATCAGCCGCTGGCAGCGCGACCTGACCGACTCCACCGTGCTGCGCAACATGGGCGTGGCCCTCGGTTACGCGGTGCTGGCCTACCACGCCATGGGCGTGGGCCTGGGCAAGCTGGAGATCAACGAAGAAGCGCTGGCCGACGACCTGGACCAGGCCTGGGAAGTGCTGGCCGAGCCGATCCAGACCGTGATGCGCCGCTACGGTGTGTCGGGCGCTTACGAGAAGCTCAAGGAAGTCACGCGTGGCAAGACCGTGACGGCCGAAGCCCTGCACGGGCTCATCCGCAGCCTGGAGATTCCCGAGTCGGAAAAAGAGCGGCTGCTGGCCATGACGCCGGGCAGTTACACCGGCAAGGCGGCCGAGTTGGCCAAACGGGTCTGAGCTCGATTCACCGCGCCCGCTCCGCGTAGCGGTTGAAGCGCCAGGCGTCGTCTTCGATGGTGATGCGCCGCCAGGTGGCGCGTTTTTCGCCGGGCGACATCTCCGTCCAGCGTTGCACCTCGTCAAAGAGGCGGCCGCAGCCCTTGCACACCTCGTCGCCCTGGCTGGTGGAGCAGATGGCGATGCACGGTGTGTCGGGCGTGGTGTCGTACCACGTCAGCCAGGCTTCGCGCGCGGCGCCGGGCAAAGTGGCCTCGTCGGCCTCGGTTTCATGGAAATACACCATCAGGGCATACACCTCGGCCAGCGCGCGCGTGGGCTTGGGCAGGGCCACACCGTCGGGCGAGGGCGCGCGCTCGCGCCAGAAATTGATCGCGGCTTCGATGTCGGTGATGTGGATGCCGGCCATGGGTGGGTCTCTGGAGGGAGGCCGATCATAGCCAGATCGGTCCCGGCCTTGAGCCCGCGCGGGCGCTGTGGGAACTGCGTATCGCGTTCAAGAAGGACAGCCCAGTACAATCGCGGGCTTCGAAGGGGAGTAGCTCTCCGCTCCAGCGCCCAAGGCCCCGCGCCCTGACGCGCCGGACAGTCGGTTTGTCGTCAATACGAAGCCCCTGGCTTCCGGCAACCCGGGCCTGGTGACCCTGTCACCGTGTCGAGCAAGACCTTTGATGGGCTCACCGCGGGTCGATCAAGGCACTGTCCTAACCCTTCGCCAGCGCGACAGCGCCCGCAGGTGAGAGAGACGGGCCTCGGTCGATCACAAGATGCCCCGCGCCCCGCTCTTTTGAACAAACGACAACGAGGAATTTATGGACTTCCTGACTTCGCTTCCCTTCTGGATCGCCCTCGGGCAGATCATCATGATCGACATCCTGCTGGGCGGCGACAACGCAGTGGTCATTGCGCTGGCCTGCCGCAAGCTGCCGCCCGCGCAACGCACCCAGGGCATCATCTGGGGCACCGCCGGCGCCATCATCCTGCGCGTCATCCTGATCTTCTTTGCCATGACGCTGCTGGCCCTGCCGTGGCTCAAGTTCGTCGGCGCGATCCTGCTGGTGTGGATCGGCGTCAAGCTGCTCGCACCCGACGAAGACGGCCATGGCGAACTGGCCACCAGCGACAAGCTGCTGGCCGCCATCAAGACCATCATCGTGGCCGACCTGGTGATGAGCGTGGACAACGTGATTGCCATCGCCGGTGCCGCGCAGAACGCGGGCGAACACCAGATGCTGCTGGTGGTGCTGGGTCTGTTGATCTCCATCCCGATCATCGTCTGGGGCAGCCAGCTGGTCATCAAGCTGATGGCGCGTTTCCCGATGATCATCACCGCCGGCGGCATGCTGCTGGGCTGGATCGCCGGCGGCATGCTGGTGTCCGACCCGGTGATGGCCAACCCGGACAAATGGCAGTGGATGCTCAAGCTGCCACAAAACGACATGGTCAAGTACGGTGCTTCGGTCGCCGGCGCTCTGATCGTGCTGGTGATCGGCAAGTACGTGGCATCGCGTCAGGCCAAGGCCGCACCGGCGCACTGAGATCGGACCCAAGCCAGCTGACCCGATGAAACTCATCGTCAAATGGCTGCTGGCAGCCTGCGCCCTGCTGCTGGTGGCCTACCTCTACCCGGGGGTGCAGATCCAGAGCTTCACCGCCGCGCTCATTGCCGCGGCGGTGATCGGTCTGTTCAACGTGGTGCTGCGCCCGGTGCTCGTGATCCTCACGCTGCCGGTGACGGTGATCACCTTGGGCCTGTTCCTGTTCGTGATCAATGCGCTGCTGTTCTGGGCGGCGGCCAGCCTCATGGACGGTTTTGGCGTCAGCGGCTTCGGGGCCGCGCTGCTGGGCTCGCTGATCTACTCGGCGCTCATGCTGGTGGTGGACGCGGCGGTCAAAGCCGTGCTCTGACAAGCGCTCAGCGCTTGCTTTCTTCCTCGTCGCGCACGCTTTCACGCAACTGCGCTTCCACTTCACGCCGGCGGCTGTCGACGATGGCAAGCTCCATCGGGTCGGCGTTGCGCTGCGCCACCGGCAGTGACTGGGCCGCGCGGAAGCGGTCTGCAGCGCCGGCGTAATCGCGCTGCGCAGCCCGTGCCTCGGCCTCGGCCCGCACCGCACGCAGGGGCTGACCCTGCACCTGGTAGGCACGGGCCAGGGTTTGCCACGCCAGCGCATCGCGCGGCTGCAGCACCACCCAGCTTTGCAGCCGGCTCACCGCCCGCTGCGGTTCGCCTGAAGCCATGGCCGCCTGCGCACCCAGCAAAACACCAGCGCGCGCGCTGCTGCCCAGAAACCGGTCCCGCAGTTCGGCCAGCAAGGCGGTCTGTGCCGGTGTGGCGGGCGAGGTGGCCGGCGACAGCAGCAACTCCAGCATCAGGGCATCCGCCACAAAGCGGGTGTCGGGTGTGGCCGAATCGCGCAGCTTGTGCGCCAGTTCCAGCGCAAGGTCGCGCTGGCCCAATCGCAAAGCCGAGAGGGTGGCCGCGTAGCGCTCACCCGGTTTGGCGTTGGCCGCCCGTCCCACCTGCAGCCAGCTGCGCATGCGGTCGGGCCCGTTTTCGGCCAGCACACGGGCGCGAGACGACATGAGGCTGTGCACCGCCACGCTCGGTCCGGGCCGCCCACCAGCGGCGGGCAGGCTGGTGTTGTCGGCACTGAGACCCGGCAGATCCAGCTTGAGACCAGCAGCCATGGCCGGCGTTGCCGAGCCCGCCGCGGAGGCCGGGCCGGGCGCCGTCGCTGGGGCAACCGGCCCCTGAGGCAACCGGGCACGCATGTCGGCGATGCGCTCGCTGCTCAGCGGGTGGCTGCGCAGGTAGGGAAAGGCACCGTCATCGTTCAGCCGCGAGGCCTGCTGCAACTTGTCGAACATGGTCACAAAGCCCTGGCCATCAAAACCAGCACCCGACAACACACCGAAGCCCACCCGGTCAGCCTCGCGTTCCATGTCGCGCGAGAAGTTCAGCTGCGACTGCGCCGCCACCGCCGTGCTGCCAGCGATCGCCGCGCCCGCCACCTGCGCGTTGGAGCCGGCGGCCAGCGCGCCGAGGATCATCGCGCCCATCATCCAGGGCGCCATGCGTTCCTCGCGCGTCATCAGGCGCGCAATGTGCCGCTGCGACACGTGGCTGAGCTCGTGCGCCAGCACGGACGCCACCTCTTCCGGCCGATCGGTCACCGCCAGCAGGCCCAGATTCACACCCAGATAACCCCCCGGCATCGCAAATGCATTGACCGTGCGGTCGCGAGAAATCATCAGCTCCCAGGCCAGGCGCTCGGCCAGCTCCGGCGGCACATCCCCACGGGCCCGCGCGGCACCCATGAGCGGCTGCCAGAGCGCCTGCAAGTAGTCGACCAACAAAGGGTCGTCAAGGTAGTCCGGGTCTTGGTAAATGGAGCGCGCGATCCGGTCGCCCAGGCGCCGCTCCGCTGAAATCGACATGCCCTCGGCGCCACCCAGGCCGGGCAAAGCTGACGTGTTGGCTGGCTCGGTGACACCTTGCGCGCTCGACAACGAAGCCGGCAACAACGTGGTCGAAGCAACGATCACCGCACCGAGGGACCACAGGCGAAGTCTGCGCGGACGTGTCGGGGTCGTCGACCGTGAGGTCTGGGGAATGAAACGCATCGCCGTATGATGCCGCCAAGCCGCCCCGGTTCAGTCAAGCCCGTGCAAAACACACACCATGTCCGTTACAAACCCGCCCGCCGCCAGCCCACCGTCCAGTCCGCTCACCCACTTTGACGCCCAGGGCCAGGCCCACATGGTGGACGTGGGCGACAAAGCCAATACCCGCCGAGTCGCCGTGACCGAAGGCCGCATCACCATGCTCCCCGAGACCCTGGCACTCATTCAGGCCGGCAACGCCAAAAAAGGCGACGTGCTCGGCATCGCCCGCATCGCCGGCATTCAAGCCGCCAAAAAAACCAGCGACCTCATCCCCCTGTGCCACCCGATCGCACTGACCCGCGTGGCGGTCGAGTTCGAGATCGAGCCCGAAACCCACAGCGTGCTCTGCCGCGCGACTGCGGAATGCACGGGTCAGACCGGCGTGGAAATGGAAGCCCTGTCCGCCGTTTCAGTTGCACTGCTCACGATTTATGACATGTGCAAGGCGGTCGATCGGGGGATGGTGATCGGGGGGGTGCGGTTGATGGAGAAGATGGGGGGGAAGAGTGGGCGGTTTGTGGCGGATGTCTGAATGACATCTTCAAGAAGCTGTTTTCTTCAGTTTCACTTAGCTTCTCTCAACCTCGCTGCACTCCATTCGGAAAATTCTTTTGGCCATGCCGCTCTAAAACGCTCGGTGTGAAGCTCAACCAAGCTTGTCTCACCATTCATATTCCCAGCCTCAATCACTTTGATAATGATTTCAGGGTCAGGAAAATCCTTGAGTACCTCAAGTGCTGCATCGAGCACCAAGCTAGCGTTGGCCGCGTCTACTTTGGTCGTGTTCACAACCGCGTAAAGCACATAGGATTGGAACAGCCAACTTTTTCCTACCTTTTTCAGAGTTTCTGATCGATAGCTTTCGTGCCGATCAACGCTGGTCAAGAAGAGTTGTGTCACCTTGAAGTAATCCCAGGCAACATAGGTCAAGCCAGCGAGCGCTAGCGCCGACAATGCAGCTCGTACCGGAAACGACGAAAAAATTATGAAGAGTTCAGACATGCCGGCCAGATTTTTGCGATTGCTCCGCCAAATCAGCCAGACTGCACATATAGCCATCAATTGAGGTACTCCGAACCACAATGGATATTCAAGCATGCTATGCAAGCCCAACAGCAGCAGCACCCCCCAAGCAAGCTGTTCTGACGATTCTTGAGCATTCCATGGTTTGAATTTCAATACAAACAACATTAAAGTCAAAATCATCAACAGAGCCATAGGTAAGCCAATACTGACGGCAAGTTGAAGCGGCAAGTTATGTGCATTGGATAACTTTTCACAGAATCGAAGACCATCGTATGGCGTTATGTAGTGGGCGTATGCAAGCCCATCCCAGCCCCAGCCTGTCCAAGGCTTCATTGATATCAGTTGCAGCACGTTCGACCAAATCACCTTCCGGCTGGAGCACGGAGATGTCACAGCAAACCGGCTAACCAGGTCCCGGCCAGAGGCAACGCCCAGGGTTTGCTGCAGCCACGGCAGACACACGGCCGCGAGTGCGTAGAGAAGGAGTCCGACAGCAACCGCAACCGCAACTCGCCGATCGAGTCGTCCCCAATACAGCAGCAGCCCAGACACCAGAATGGCATGAAGCATCCCTGTACGAGATGCGGTCGCTGCTAGGGAAGTAATCAGCAGCACAGCAATGGTGCTGGCCAAGAAGGGCTTGAGGCGCCGATTCGTCACCATCCACCAAAGGCTCAACAAACCTGCGCCCAACAATGTTGCGAGCAAATTGACTTGATGGACGTTTGCGAGCACGTCACCTGGTCTCGTCAACAGCACCCACGGAGAAAATTTGTTCTCAAGATCAAAGAACTGCAATAGCCCTATCGCCGCACTGACTGTAGCGGCCAAGAGCCAGCCTGTGGCAATTGCAATGGCTGCCCGCTCACGTGTCCATGGCAAGAGCACGAACAGCGCAGCTCCAGATGACCACGCCACAAGATTCGGCCACAGTTCGTTTTTCGGTCCGTACAGCAAGGGCCACAACCAAGGCAAGGCCACCAAAAAACAGCAGGCTGCAACGGCAACCGACGAACCAGCCGGCCCACGCTTGCCGCTTGTGGATTCAGATTTGAGTGTGGTTGCCGACGAGAACAGAATCATCACCATCCATCCAAATGCAGGTAAGCGAGCAGCCGGCCATCCGAGCGATCCACCAACACCACCCAATCAGTGACCACATCGAGCACGAGGGGCAGATATCCCACTTGTTCGCTATTCAACTTCAATTCAGCCAGCGAAGCATTGAGCAAGTTCACTTTCTCGGCGTTTTTGGCGCGAAGTTCATCCAAGGGTTTGAGTTGCGCCAACACCTCAGGAAACTGGGATTCGTAGTTCCGCCAACGCGAAGGACGAAAGGCTGGATGCAGTCCCTGGATGGACATTTGCAGACTGGGCAAATGGTCAGGATCACCGGACTTTGCCAAGCGCACGCCAATGACTTTGGGCCCCAAGTAACTCAAAGATTGCAGTTCTGAGGGTGCCTCGCTCAAACGGTCGGCATTCACATCCAGCGCTTGGACAATACGAAAGCGGTCTCCTTCAAACGCCACGAAGACTGGACGCGCACTGGCAACCTGACCCAATCCGTACACCAGGGCTGTCAGCTGGATGAGCACAATCAGTCCAAGATCCAGCGACCACTTTTTCCTCGATTTGGCGGGGCTGTAGAGCACCAGTGTGAGCACCGGACCACAGACCACATCCACGGCCATCAGGATGAAAAAAAGTTCAACGCCACTGGTGAGTTCGCGCAATGCACCGGGGAACCATGCGACAAAAACCAGCCACGCAACGCCCAGCGCCACCAGAAGACTGGCGGAAAAATGCAGCAAGGCAATGCGCGTTGCCGACCGAATTCTGATGCTCAAAGACATTCTTGAACTCTCCAAAAAAAAGAGCGCCGAAGCGCTCTTTTTTAGCATGTAGATAACTTCACTTGCATTCAGAGGGCGCAAAACGAGCTGCAAGCTGTGTAGCAACGGGCGCTGGAATGCCCACGAAGCCTGCGGCACCAGCGCCAGCTGCGGAGCAACGCCATGCAACTGACTGCGCAGGGGGCGTGAAAGTGACACCAGCAGCAGGAGGAAGAACCACACCAGTCGGAGCATTGGGTGTCATGGTCAACACACCTGCGCCTGCGGCGGCGGTGGTGGTGATGGTGATCACACCGGTGTTGGGAGTAATTACGATCGAGGCAACATTTCGCGTTGCTGCCGGGGCGGTAAATCCACCAGCGTATCCGCTCGCATCAAGTTGTGGGTTGCCTGAAGACAACACATCCTGAACGTTAACCTTAGCAGCAGAAGCGCCGACCAGACCTTCAGAAACACGCGCACGAACCGTGTAGTCCTGATAAGCCGGCAGAGCCACAGCAGCCAAAATACCGATGATGGCCACCACGATCATCAGTTCGATCAGGGTGAAACCTTTTTGCATGGAACGCTTCATGGAAAAAACTCCTTGGGGGTTTGGGTTGGGAACGCGTTCTACTGAGCAGACGGCGTGCCAACTGAAACTGGGGTGTTTTTTGCGGTCTATTTCACGCTTCACGGCCTACCAGTGACGGTTTGTGACATCTGGGCCGGTTCTTGACCGACGTTTTTTGTCACCTCGGCCAGCCTCGACCGTTTTTGTCACCCGGCCGTGGGCGCTTTCAGAGCTCGAAGGTCTGTCCGGCGCTGAGCCAGCGGATGTCGTGGCGGGTGTTGTCTGCGGCTTGAGGCACATCGTCGAACCGGCGGATCTCGTCCATGATCAGGCCGGTTTCGGCGGGCTTGGTGTGGGTGATGTAGATCGGGTAGTGCTGGTGGCTGTCGATCTGCGCCAGCTCTTCGGCCAGCAGGCCTGGCGCCAAGTGCAGGCTGCGTTGGGCCAACGCTTCTTCGCGGTCGCTGAAGGCGGTTTCGATCACCAGTTGGGCCACATGCAACTGGTTGATGCGCTGCCAGAAGGCGGGGTTGCGGCCGGTGTCGCCGCTGAACACCCAATGGCCCGATGGCGTGTTGGCAGCAAAGCCCACCGCCGGCACGGTGTGCACCGCCGGCAGCACTTCGACCGCCTTGTCACACACCTGCAGCACATCCCCCACTGCGATGGGCACGAAGCGCATGAGCGGGCGTTCGGCGCTCGGTATGGCCGAAAAGTCGGGCCAGATCAGGTTGTTGAAGATGTGCGCCCTCAGGGCGGCGATGGTGCCGGGCAAGGCGTGCACCTGGAGTGGCTGTGCACCGGCAGAGAGCCTGCGGGCGGCCACGGCATCGAGCATGAGCGGCAGAGACGCCACATGGTCCAGGTGCGAGTGCGTGAGCAGCACGTGGTCGATCTGCGCCATTTCGTCCAGCGTGAGGTCGCCCACGCCGGTGCCGGCGTCGATCAGGACGTCGTGGTCGAGCAGAAACGAGGTGGTGCGGCAGCCATGGGCAATGGCTCCGGAGCACCCCAGCACGCGTACCCTCATTGGCTGTTTGGCATGGTGTGGCCGGCCGCGCCGGTCCCGGGTTGCGGGGCTTGAAGGGTTTCGATCGGCGTTGTGCCGTCCCATGCGGGAGCCAGCGGCAACTGCCTGCGGAAGGCTACCCTTTGCGCGTACAGGCGGTAAAGGACTTTTTTGGCATTTTGCCGCTGCAGGTTGAGCAGATGGACGTCGCACGCATCCCAGTCTTGAGCGCGCCATGCCCGCAGGGCTTGCTGCCACAGTCGCAGTTCGTCCCGCACATCGGCGGGCAGGTCGTGGGTGGTGCCGAGGGGGGTGTACAGGGCAATGGGCGCACCACCCGGCACCACGGTCAGGCGATCGATCTCCTGCCACACCAGATCGGGCTGACGCTCTCGGTCGTGGTCGGTGACGACCTGATCGACACCGTAGATGGCGCGCAGAGCGGCTGGGCTCAGCGTGGCGGGCCAGCCGGCTTGTCCGCCAAAAAATCGCCCGATGCGAGCGCTGGACAGCCCCAGCAAGGTCGCGGTCAATACCATCAACACGGTGGCGGCCAGCGGCAACACCAGTCCCTGGCGCAGATGCAGCCAGGTGTTGAGTCCAGCCACCACCGCCAGCACGGCAACGCCCAGCGCCGCGCCCGACCACAACCCCAGGCGAGGCAGGGCGATGGCCAGCAACAGGCCCGACGCAACCAGGACGACCAGCTCGTAGCCCATCGCGTAGTCGGGCTTGACGGGGAGGTGTCCGTCCAGCAAGCCGGTGATGAGGTTGGCGTGGGTTTCGACACCGGGGTAGTCGGCACCCACGGGCGTGAGGCGCAGGTCCTTGAGTTCAGGCGCGGTCGTGCCCATGAGCACGATCTTGCCTTTCAACTGCTCTGCGGGCAGCCGCCCTGACAGCACCTCGGCGGCCGAGACATATGCGAAAGATCCACCCTCGGGGCCCCCACGTCCACGGTACGGCACCAGAGCTGACACGCGCTCATCCACCGGGATGGCGGCGGTTTGCCCGCCGTGCTGGAGGCGCAGGCTCTCCAGGCCGCTGAAGCGGCGCGCCATCATGAACCCCGACGCAAACCCGGGCTCGACCGCAGGGTTGCCCAGCACCCGGCGAAAAACAGCCAGGGCCAGCGACTCATACACACGGCCCTCGTGCTCGGCCAGCAACGGCAGGGAACGCACCACGCCGTCCTTGTCGGGCAGGGCATTGAAAGCGCCCGCTTGCGGAGCCGCCTGGGCCAACGCCGGGATGTTGGATTCGGCTGTATCCCAATGGGTGATGCGCACCGGGCGACCCCGCAAAGCATCGGCCGCCAGCACCGGGGCTGGCAACACGCCGCTGGTGCGGGCGGCCGGCTCGTTGCTGAAAAAGTAGCCCAGCACCACCGGGCGGTTCCGAAGCGCGTCGGCCAACAAGGCATCGCCTCCTGCCAGCGGGTCGGGCTGGGGAAACACGATGTCGAAAGCCAGCAGCGCGATGTCTTGCTGCTCAAACAGCGTGTTCACCAAGCCGGCCACCCGGTCGCGCGGCCAAGGCCAAGGCCCCACCGCCTGAAGGCTCGCACGGTCGATGTCCACAATGACCACGCGCGATTCAAACGTGCCAGGCATGCTGGCGCGCAGACGGACGTCGTACAACTGGTGGTCGAGCCGATGGAGCGCATCGGTCGGAACAAAGCCCAGCGCATGCAGCAGGGCCAGTCCGAGCGGGATCAATGTGATCAGGGAGCGCAGACCGCGCTGTTTCAAGGTCTGCAGCATGAGGGTGGGGCGGCCCGCGACCTGGACCGTGGTGGTCACGCGCCCCGGTCGTTCGCGACAGAGGCAAAGCGGGCGGAGGTGGGGTTATTGCTGCACGAACTGCATTTTGGTTCCGGCCAACTCCAACATGTCACCGTGGCGCAGGTTGACCGCGTCGGTACCGATGGGGTTGCCGTTGATGGTGGGCTTCTGCACACCTTCGACCAACGCGACCACGAATCCATGGGGGCGGCGGGTGATGGCGGCCACGGCGACACCGGGTTTGCCGATGGTGGTGACCACTTTCACCAGCGGCACCTCGCGGCCGGCTGCGGTGCCCGACATGACCTTGATGGCGGCGTTGGCGACCACCATGGCCACCGTGGGCTCTGGCGCCACGACCGAGCCCGCATTGATCACCATCGTCTTTTCGTGGCTCTCGCTGGCGCCTTCGTGCACGAACTTGATCTTGTATTTGCCGAACTCGACCGTGTCACCGCTTTGCAGCTGCTGCTTCTTGATCGCCTTGCCGTTGACGTATGTGCCGTTGGTGCTGTTGAGGTCTTCGAGGAACACGTCGCTGCCGGACATCTGCATGACAGCGTGCTCACCGCTGACGGCCAGGTTGTCGATCACGATGTCGTTGTAGGGACGGCGGCCGAGTGTGGTGCGGTCTTTGGTGAGCTGCACTTCCTTGATGACGACACCGTCGATGGAAACGATCATTTTCGGCATGGCCGACTCCTCTGGAACCTGTAGATTTGTTGGTGGAAGTCTGAGTTACTTGCCCAGCATGCGCGAAAGTATGCCCTTGCGCACCGGCTTGGATCTAGCATACGCCAGTATCACCGATATGTTGTCCCGCCCCCCGCAGTCGTTGGCAGCGTCGACCAGGGCCTGGGCTTTTTCTTCCAGCGTGCCTGCTGTGACCAGTATGGCGGCGATGCGCTCGTCGCTCATCATGTCGCTGAGGCCGTCCGAACAAAAAAGGTAGAGATCTTCATCCTCCACCCGGTATTCGTTGACTTCGAGCAACACCGTGTCTTCCACGCCCAGCGCGCGCGTCACCAGGTTTTTGTGGGTGGCGTATTGCGCCTGTTCGAGCGAGATCAGTCCGGCGTCGATCTGCTCCTGCAACAAGGAATGGTCGCGCGTGATCTGGGTGAAGCCGCCCTCGCGCAGGCGGTAGCAGCGCGAGTCGCCCACGTGGCCGATCATGGCCCGCACGCCCAGGAACACGCCCATGACCAGCGTGGTTCCCATGCCCGCGTACTGCGGATTGGAGTTGGCGGCGTTGAAGATGGAGCGGTTGGCGTTGTCGATGCAGATCTCCATCGCCCGGCGCAGCTCGCGCACGCTCGCTTCATGGCCACCCTCGGCCATCCAGCGTCCCAGTTCGGTCTTGATGAAGGTGGTGGCCATGGCGCTGGCGACTTCGCCCGCGTTGTAGCCGCCCATGCCGTCGGCCAACACCACGATCTGGTTCTCGGCATCGAGCGACACCGAATCTTCATTGTTGTCTCGAACCAGACCCGGGTCGGTCAGACAAAAATACTCAAAATTCATAGTGTTCAAGTTATACCCGCAGAACGATGCTGTCTTTTCAGGAACCGCGTGCCGAGTCGGGGCGAGGCGTGACAAGCGTGGCAGCCATGGCGTTTTCTGCGTCACGCGGCAGGGCCTGCGTGGCTTCAAACGGGTCATCGCCGCTCGCGTCGGGGTGATGTGACGGCGGGGCTGCATCATCACCAGGATGGATGCAACGCCGCAGCTGGGCAGCCAGCTCGGCCCCCGTCTGATAGCGGTCACCGGGCGATTTGGCCAGGGTGCGGTCCAGCACGTCGGCCAGGGCTTGCGGGAGCTCGGGGCGCAGGCTGCGCACGCTGGGTGCGGGCTGGTTGGCGATCTGGTACATCAGCGCGGCCATCGAATCGCCCTTGAGCGGCAGCACGCCGGTGAGCAGCTGGAACAGCATCACGCCCAGTGAATAGAGATCGGATCTGCCGTCCACATGCAGCCCCGCAAGCTGCTCGGGCGACATGAAGCTGGGCGTGCCCAGCACCATGCCTGTTTTGGTCTTGCTCGATCCGGTGATGCGCGCAATGCCGAAGTCGGTCACCTTGACCGACTGGGTCGTCGGGTCGTACATCACATTGGCGGGCTTGATGTCGCGGTGCACCACCTGCTGGCGGTGCGCGTGGTCCAGCGCGGCGGCCACCTGTTCGCCGATGCCCAGCACGGTGGACACGGGAAGCAAATTGCCCGCACGCGAAAACTCCACGAGATCACGGCCCGGCAAAAACTCCATGGCGATGAAGGCAAGGTCGTGTTCTTCGCCGGCGTCAAAAATGGTGACGATGTTGGGGTGCTGCAGGCGACCTGCGGTTTCGGCCTCGCGAAAGAAGCGCTCGCGCACATCCACGAGTTCGGAGCCTTCGAACTCGGCGCTCAGCGCCAGCGTCTTGATGGCCACGGTGCGGCCGATCTTCGGATCGCGCCCTTGGTAAACCACGCCCATTGCGCCCTTGCCCAGTTCCTTCTCCACCTGGTAGCGGCCCAGCATCGGCTTTTCAACGCCGCCGTTGTCCAGCAGCAGCGTGCCGCCCGGGTGCGATGAACCGCCGCCGAGCACCACGGTTTCCGACAGGTTCTTGGCGCGCTTCAAACGGCGCTGCACATCGGCATCGGTGCGGTCGAGCTTGGCCATGTGTTCGTACACCGCCTCGGCCTTGTTGAACTGGCGCTTGCGCTCGAAATCCAGTGCGAGGTGTTTGAGGTTGTCCATCAGCGCGTCGCTGAAAGGGACGCGGCGCATGCGGTCAAACGCCATGTCCAGCTGGCCCTGACCTTGCAACGCCAGGCCCATCATGCGGTTGGTCTCGGCCGACTCTTCGTCGGACTTCGCCTTGCCCGCCTCGGTGACCAGGAAACGCCGGGTGGTGAGCGCCAGGTGCCCGATGAGCAAGAGCGCGGCCGGAAAGACCAGTTGCAACCACGTGGCCGCCACCGACAACAAACCGAACTCTGCGCCCAGCAACGCCACGAACAACACGGCGGTGCAGGCCGCGCCTGCGGCGGCCGACAACCGGGGCAGCAACCACACCACATAGCCCACGATCAGCAACAAGGCCAACAGCACCGCAAGGCCACCCCACACCGGCTGCGCAATGTGGTGACCGCCGAGGATGCTGGAGGTGATGTGGGCCAGGATGGTGGCGGGCGACATGGCAGCCGACACCGGCGTGGTGAACAAGGTGCCCACGCCCGCAGCGGTGGCGCCGATGATGACGATCTTGTCGGCGTACTTGGTGGCCGGGATGCGGCCGGAGAGCACGTCGTAGAACGAGTCCACCGCGAACGCGGGTTTGCCGTCGCGGTCGGGATAAAACTGCGGCAGCAGGCGGGCCGCATCATCGGTCGGAATCAGGCTGCGGCCGAGCTGCACACCCTCGCCGGGCAACAGCTGGATGTCGCTGGCCGTGAGGTTCAGGCTGTTCGCTGCAATGGCCAGGCCCATGGAGGGAACAGCGAAGCCGTCGAAGTGGACCAGCAAGCCGTCCTGGCGCACCGACCCATCGACATCGGGCAGCTGGTTGAGGTGGCCCACGGCTCGGGCGGCCTCGCCAATGGCTGGCAACGGTTGTTGTGAGCGCAGGGCGGGCACGCCGAAAGCCGAGTTGTCGGGCACCGCGCTGCGCTGCGCGAACGCGGGCAAAGGCTGATCGGCTCGGCCTTGCAACTCACCCAGTTCAAACACCGACGGCACGATGACATTGCCCGCACGTGCCATGCTGGCCACCAGGCGGGCGTCGGAATCAAGCCGCTGCTCGGCCTGCCCGATGAAGCCCAGCAAGCGCTGGCGTCCGGCGTCGCCCAGATCGTTCAATGGCGCGCCACCGGTTGCAGAACCGTCCAGCAAACCACGCAGTTCACGCAGCTGAACCAGGCCCCGGTCGGTCTGGGGTTCGAAGAAGAACGCGGTGTGCGCCACCGTCTTGGCACCGGCGGCGCTGAGCTGATCGATCAGCTGGCCGTGCACTTCGCGCGGCCAGGGCCAACGACCGATGTTGGCAATGCTCTGGTCGTCGATGGCAATGATGGCAATGCGGTCGCTGGGCAGGCGGCTGGTCTGCGTGCTGGCCAGATCAAAGAAGCGGCGCTCCAGACCACCAAAAAAATCCGTGGCGGCGTGCAGGAGGAACACCGCTGCGACCACGGCCAGCCCCATGGCGGCGTCCGAACGCCACAGGGGGCGTTTTCGCTTGGGCCGGCTCTGGCGTTGGTGGGTGGACACGGATGACGAATGATCAGGTTGGTTTCACTGCGGGCTGTCGAGCACGCATCGGAGCGCAACCCTACACAAGACGTCGGGCATCAGCGGCCAGCGTTGAGCCCGAGTGGTTGCATTCTGTTTCATGGCCAGCCCTTGGAGCAAGCAGATCTGTGCGTTTGACGCCGAACACACGCCGCAAGCGAAAAAAAAGGCAACGCAAGCGTTGCCTTTTTCACGTCAGCCCCGGAGCTGTTTCACAGCTGGGCCTTGAGCAGCTTGCCCAGTTCGGACGGGTTGCGCGTGATGATGAAACCCGACTCCTCCATGATGGCGAGTTTGGCGTCGGCCGTGTCGGCACCACCGGAAATCAGCGCACCGGCATGGCCCATGCGCTTGCCGGGAGGCGCTGTGACGCCGGCGATGAAGCCGACGATGGGCTTCTTCATGTTCGCCTTGCACCACAGGGCGGCTTCGGCTTCGTCCGGGCCACCGATCTCGCCGATCATGATGACGGCGTCGGTGTCAGGATCGTCGTTGAAGGCCTTCATCACGTCGATGTGCTTGAGGCCGTTGATGGGGTCGCCACCAATGCCCACCGCGCTGGACTGGCCCAGACCCACTTCGGTCAGCATGGCCACGGCTTCGTACGTCAACGTGCCCGAACGGGACACCACGCCAATGCGGCCCTTGCGGTGGATGTGGCCGGGCATGATGCCGATCTTGATCTCGTCTGGCGTGATCAGGCCGGGGCAGTTCGGGCCCAGCAGCAGGGTTTTCTTGCCACCGGCGGCTTCCTTGGCCTTCATGCGGTTGCGCACTTCGAGCATGTCCTTGACCGGAATGCCTTCGGTGATGCAGATCGCCAAGTCCAGGTCGGCTTCAACGGCTTCCCAGATGGCCGCAGCGGCGCCAGCGGGCGGCACGTAAATCACCGACACGGTGGCGCCGGTTTGTGATGCGGCTTCCTTGACGGAGGCGTAGATCGGGATGTTGAAGATCGACTCGCCGGCCTTCTTCGGGTTCACGCCGGCCACAAAGGCGTTTTTGCCGTTCGCGTATTCCTGGCACTTTTCGGTGTGGAACTGACCGGTCTTGCCGGTGATGCCCTGGGTGATGACCTTGGTGTCTTTGTTGATGTAGATCGACATGGTGTATTTCCTAGTCAGTTGAGGACAGCGCTGAGGGCTGCCCCCAAGGTCATTACTTAACGGCTGCGACGATCTTGGTCGCGGCTTCGGCCATGGTGTCGGCCGCGATGATCGGCAGGCCGGATTCGGCCAGCATCTTCTTGCCCAGCTCTTCGTTGGTGCCCTTCATGCGCACGACCAGGGGCACGCTGAGGTTGGTCGCCTTGCAGGCGGTGATCACGCCGGTGGCGATGGTGTCGCACTTCATGATGCCGCCGAAGATGTTGACCAGGATGCCTTTGACCTTGGTGTTCTTGAGCATGATCTTGAAGGCTTCGGTGACCTTCTCGGCGGTGGCGCCACCGCCCACGTCCAGGAAGTTGGCCGGCTCACCTCCGAACAGCTTGATGGTGTCCATGGTGGCCATGGCCAGACCGGCGCCGTTGACCAGGCAGCCGATGTTGCCGTCCAGGCTGATGTAGGCGAGGTCGAACTTGGACGCTTCGACTTCGGCCGGATCTTCTTCGTCCAGATCGCGGTAGGCCACGATCTCGGGGTGGCGGAACAGCGCGTTGGCGTCGAAGTTGAACTTCGCATCCAGGGCCATCAGGTTGCCCTTGGAGTCGCAGTTCAGCGGGTTGATCTCCACCAGCGACGCGTCGGTGTCCATGTAGCACTTGTAGATCTTGGCGAAGATGTCCACCGCCTGGTCCACGGAGGCGCCGGTCAGGCCGATGGCCGCAGCCACCTTGCGGGACTGTGCCTCGGTGATGCCGGCGAGCGGATCGATCATCTCGGTGACGATCTTCTCGGGCGTGGAGTGCGCCACTTCCTCGATGTCCATGCCGCCTTCGCTGGATGCGATCAGCGCCACCTTTTGCGTGGCGCGGTCGGTCACCAGCGACACATAGAGTTCGTTCTTGATGTCGGCGCCGTCTTCGATGTAGAGGCGACGCACCTTCTGGCCTTCGGGACCGGTCTGGTGGGTCTTGAGCTGCATGCCCAGGATTTCACCGGCGATGCGCTTGACGTCTTCAACGGTTTTGGCCACTTTGACGCCACCACCTTTGCCACGGCCACCGGCATGGATCTGGGCCTTGACCACCCACACGGGGCCGCCCAGTTTCTGGGCGGCTTCGACCGCCTCCTGCACCGTGAAAGCCGGGATGCCGCGGGGCACCGGCACACCAAACTGGCGCAAGATTTCCTTGCCTTGGTATTCGTGGATCTTCATGAGGGCTCTCTCAGGAATGGGTAGAGGGATCGTCGACCGACCGTATCGGGGGCCGTAGGGATGGCACTGAAAAACAGCAACCGGGAACTGTATCATGGTGCATCGCACCAAAATCGCTCGCTGCAGCCACTGAACGCGCGGCGATTGTTGGACGCTCTCCTGAACCCTCACTGACAAGGCGGACCGGCCATGGCCAAGGTTTTCATCGACGGCGAAGCCGGCACCACCGGGTTGCAGATTCGCGAGCGGCTGCAGCGCATGCCCGCCATCGAGGTGGTGAGCATCGCACCCGAGCATCGCAAGGACCCGGCCGCCAAACGCGAGTTGATGGCCCAGGTGGATCTGGTCATCCTGTGCCTGCACGACGACGCGGCGCGCGAGTCGGTGGCCATGATCGACGCGATGGTCGGCCACCAGCCCAAGATCATTGATGCCTCCACGGCGCACCGCACCGCGCCGGGCTGGGTGTTCGGTTTTCCCGAGCTCGCGATCGATCAGCGTCAAGCGGTGGTGAAGGCAAGTCGTGTGGCCAACCCGGGCTGTTACGCCAGCGGCGCCATCGCCTTGCTGCGCCCTCTGGTGGACGCCGGCGTGCTGCCTGCCGATCACCCGGTTTGTTTGCCGGCGGTGAGCGGTTACTCGGGCGGCGGCCGCACCATGATCGAGGCGTACGAGAAGGGCGAAGCGCCCGCCTACGAGTTGTATGCGCTGGGTCTGCAGCACAAGCACATTCCGGAGATCATGGCCTACACCGGCCTCACACGCCGTCCCATCTTCATGCCGGCCGTGGGCAACTTTGCCCAAGGCATGTTGGTGGAGCTGCCGCTGCACCTGGACACCCTGCCTGGCAAGCCCACGCTGGCCGACTTGCATGCCATCTATGCGAAGTACTATGCGGGCAGTGAATGGGTGAGCGCCGAGGCTGCCACCGAAAGCGGCAAGCTCGACGCGCTGGCGCTCAACGACACGAACAAGCTGGAGATTCGGGTGTTCGGCAACGAGGCGGCCCACCACGCTGTGGTGGTGGCCCGGCTGGACAACCTGGGCAAAGGCGCCAGCGGCGCCGCAGTGCAAAACCTGAAATTGATGCTCGGGCTTTAGAGCCCGGCGTCGTCGTCTTCGGCGCCCTGCACCACGCGCCGGATCGCTTCACCGCCAAATCCGCGTGAGGCCAGGAACCGCATCTGCTTGCCGCGCTCGGCCAGATCGGCGGGCAGCTGACCAAACTTCTTGCGCCAGACCTCGCGGGCGCGCGCCACCTCGGTGCCTTGCAGATCTGCAACCGCTTGCGCCACAGCCTCGGGATTCAGGCCCTTGGCTTGCAATTCCTGGCGCACGCGGGATGCGCCGAGCTTGGCCGAGCGCTGATGCACCACCGATTCGAGCACACGCTGTTCGTTGATGAAGCCCTTGGCCTCCAGCTCGTCCAGCGCTTTCGCCAGCTCGCCAGGTTCGGTCTCGTGCGCTTTGAGCTTGCGCTGCAGCTCGGCGCGCGAGTGCTCGCGGCCCGAGAGCAGGCGCAGCGCGCGGCCTTTGAGGGATATCTGGTCAAAGCCCATGTCGAATGCTCACGGCCTTGGCCGTGAGCACACCTCACTCGGCCAGCGGCGCGGTGTCGGTCGCCGCGGCCTTGGCGGCTTTTGCAGCCTTGCCACCCTTGGCAGGCGCTGGCGCCTCATCCACCGGCAGCAGCGGAACGCCCAGCTCGGTGCGCACCTTGTTCTCGATCTCGACGCGCAACTCGGGGTTCTCGCGCAGGAATTCGCGCGAGTTGTCGCGGCCCTGGCCGATCTTCTCGCCGTTGTAGGCGTACCAGGCGCCCGACTTCTCCACCACGCGGTGCACCACGCCCAGGTCGAGGATCTCGCCTTCGCGGCTGATGCCTTCACCGAACAGGATGTCGAACTCGGCGGTCTTGAAGGGCGGTGACACCTTGTTCTTGACCACCTTGACCTTGGTCTCGTTGCCGATCGCGTCCTCGCCCTTCTTGATGGTGCCGGTGCGGCGGATGTCCAGGCGCACCGAGGCGTAGAACTTCAGCGCGTTGCCCCCGGTGGTGGTCTCGGGGCTGCCGAACATCACACCGATCTTCATGCGGATCTGGTTGATGAAGATGACCATGCAGTTGGTCTTCTTGATGTGCGCGGTGAGCTTGCGCAGCGCCTGGCTCATCAGACGGGCCTGCAGGCCGGGCAGCGAATCGCCCATCTCGCCTTCGAGTTCGGCCTTGGGCGTGAGCGCGGCCACCGAGTCCACCACGATCAGGTCGACCGCGCCGGAGCGCACCAGGCTGTCGACGATTTCGAGCGCCTGCTCGCCGGTGTCGGGCTGCGAGATGAGCAAGTCCTGCAGGTTCACGCCGAGTTTCTGCGCGTACTGGATGTCCAGCGCGTGCTCGGCGTCGACGAAGGCGCACTGGCCACCGAGCTTCTGCATCTCGGCGATCACCTGCAGCGTCAGCGTGGTCTTGCCCGAGGATTCCGGGCCGTAGATTTCGACCACCCGACCGCGCGGCAGGCCGCCGACGCCCAGGGCGATGTCCAGTCCCAGCGAGCCGGTGGAGACCACCTGGATGTCCTCGATCACCTCGCCTTCGCCCAGCCGCATGATGGTGCCCTTGCCGAACTGCTTTTCGATCTGGGCCAGCGCGGCCTGCAAGGCCTTGGCTTTTTCGCTGTTGAGGGGATTGGGCTTGACGGCTGCGTCCATGGGGGGCTCCTGGGCTGGTTGGAAGGGTTGGCAAGGCCTGTGTGGTTGTGTACAGGCTGGATGCTTGAACAGCAGTTTACAGGCGGGTTGAAATCAATCCATCTGTTATTTGGTCAGTTTGCCTTACCATTTGCCGATGACCGACACCGCCGCTGAAACACCCTCAGAACCCGACGACCGCTGGCGCGGCGGCCACCTCGGCCGGCTCATGGGCCTGGCGCTGCGCCGCTTTGACGAGCGCGTGCTCAGCCTGATGGCGCACGACGCCAACGTGCCGCTGGCGCTCTCGCACCTGGCAGCGCGCGCGCAGGTCGGCGCCGCGCACATCCACATCACGCGCCACCTGGGCCTGCACGGCTCGCGCCTGACCGAGCTGGCGCACCAGGCCGGCATGAGCAAACAGGCCATGGGCGATCTGGTGACGCAGTGCGAGGCCTGGGGGCTGGTGCGGCGCGAGCCCGACCCGCGCGACGCGCGGGCGCGGCGCATCGTCTTCACCGACACCGGCCTGCTCTGGCTGGACGCCTTTCGCACGGCGGTGGCGCAGGCCGAGGCCGAGTTCCGCTCGCAGGTGGGCGACGCGGTGGCCACCGTGGTGGCGCTGGGTCTGGAAGCCTATGGATCGGAAACAAGCTCCCCCCGCAGCGCCTTCGGCGCTTCCCCCCGCGGGGCAACACCTGCGGCCCGGCAGAGCCGGTTCCGCGGTGTTTCTGGATGAGGCCTCTTCACGCGTGGCAGCCCAACCCTAAAATGAAACCGTTCTGTGCGGCCACCGGCGCTGGTCATGCACAAGGCACGCACAACCACGAGAACGACCGCACCGACGGTCCACAGGAGACTCCCCATGCGCATCCTGATTGCAGAAGACGACCAGGTCCTGGCCGACGGCCTGTTGCGCAGCCTGCGCGCGGCCGGCGCTGCGGTGGACCACGTGTCCAGCGGCAACGAGGCCGACGCCGCCCTGATGACCAACAACGAATTCGACCTGTTGATCCTCGACCTCGGGCTGCCGAAACTGCACGGTCTGGAAGTGCTGAAACGTTTGCGTTCGCGCGGCTCCGCGTTGCCGGTGCTGGTGCTCACCGCCGCCGACAGCATCGAAGAGCGCGTGAAAGGCCTGGACTACGGCGCCGACGACTACATGGCCAAGCCGTTTTCGCTGCAGGAACTCGAAGCGCGCGTGCGCGCACTCACCCGGCGCGGCATGGGCGGCAGCACCAACACCATCCGCCACGGCCCGCTCGAATACGACCAGGCCGGCCGCGTGGCCACCATCGACGGCAAGATGGTCGAACTCTCGGCGCGCGAGCTGGGTCTGCTGGAAGTGTTGCTGCAACGCGCCGGGCGCCTGGTCAGCAAGGACCAGCTGGTCGAGCGGCTCTGTGAATGGGGCGAAGAGGTGAGCAACAACGCGATCGAGGTCTACATCCACCGCCTGCGCAAGAAGATCGAAAAGGGTCCGATCCGCATCGCCACGGTGCGCGGCCTGGGCTACTGCCTTGAAAAAATCGCCAGCTGACGGTCGGGTCTTCAGCGAGCCGCTGCCCCCGGCGGAGAAGCGGTCGGCGCCGATGTCCTTCGGCCTGTTCCAGCGCGAACAGCGCAGCCTGTTTGGCGAGATCCTGGACTGGATGCTCACGCCGCTGTTGCTGTTGTGGCCGCTGTCGCTGGCCCTCACCTGGTTTGTCGCCCAGGGCATCGCCAGCAAGCCGTTTGACCGCGCACTCGAATTCAACCTGCAGGCGCTCACCCAGTTCGTGGTGCGCGAGGACGAGCAGATCACCTTCAAGCTCAACGCGCAGGCGCGCGACCTGCTGCGCGCCGACGACAGCGACCTCGTGTACTACCAGGTGCTCGACCCGCGCGGCGCGCTCATCAGTGGTGAGCTCGACTTCCCGCCGCCGCGCGACAACGAAGCTCCCGAGCCGGGGCGGGTCTTGCTGCGCGACGACGTGGTGCGCGGCGACAGCGTGCGGGTGGCCTACACCTGGCTGGCGCGCAACGATCCCCAGCGCCTGGTGCTGATGCAGGTGGCCGAGACCAAGGGCAAGCGCTCGACGCTGGCCACCGAAATCATCAAGGGCGTGATGGTGCCGCAGTTCGTGATCCTGCCGCTGGCGGTGCTGCTGGTGTGGCTGGCGCTGGTGCGCGGCATCCGCCCGCTCAACGAACTGGAGCAGCGCATCCGCGCACGCAAACCCGACGACCTGAGCCCGATCGAGGAGTCGTTCATCCCGCAGGAGGTGGCGCCGCTGGTGTCCTCGATCAACGACCTGCTGACCCGGCTCAAGGCCTCGCTCACCACGCAGAAACGTTTTCTGGCCGACGCCGCGCACCAGCTCAAGACGCCGCTGGCCGGCTTGCGCATGCAGGCCGAGCTGGCGCAGCGCGAGACCGATCCGGTGGAGATCCGGGGCTCGCTGCAGCAGATCGCGCGATCGAGTGCACGCGCCACGCACACGGTCAACCAATTGCTGGCGCTGGCCCGCGCCGAGACCACTGGCCGCACGCTGCCCAGCGCCCGCATCGACCTAGCCCGGCTGGTGCCCGACGTGGTGCAGGACTCGGTGCCGCGCGCGCTGGAGGCGGGCATTGACCTAGGCTTCGAGGGCCCGGACGACATCCCCGATGACTGCCTGATGGACGGCAACCCGACGCTGTTGCAGGAGATGGTGCGCAACCTGGTGGACAACGCAATCCACTACACCGGGCAGGGCGGCGTGGTCACGGTGCGGGTGCTGCTGGACCGTTTCAGCGGCGTGCAGATCCTGCAGGTGGAAGACGACGGCCCGGGCATTCCGGAGAACGAGCGCGAGTTCGTGATGCAGCCGTTTTACCGGGCGCTGGGCACCAACGTCGACGGCTCGGGTCTCGGCCTGGCGATCGTTCTGGAGATCGCGCAGCAGCACGGCGCCACGGTGTCGATGGAAGACGCGCACCCGGAGCGCGGCCGGCGCGGTCTGCGGGTGTCGGTGCGCTTCACACCGACCAAGCCACAGATCGTGCAGGAATAGCGCAGCTCAGGCAGGCTTGTAGACGTTGAGCTGCAGCTTCTCGCGCTCGATCGCGCGGGCCACGCCGGGCAGTTCGGCGAAGCGCTGCACCAGCTCCCAGGTGGCGGGGAAGTCCATCGGGTTGATGCCTGCATAACCACCCCAGCGCAGCAGCGTGAGCGCGTACGCATCCAGCGCACCGGGCCGCGCACCCACCATCCAGGGCGCGGCTTTGGCGGCCAGGGCTTCGATCTCACCCAGCAGCTCGCGGTACCGCGCCGCACCGAACTCGCGAATGGCTTTTTGCGCGGCCTCGTCATCGGTGAACTTGTGCGGCATGAACACGTGGGTGAACGTGGGGTGCACCGTGTTGTTCATCCAGGCCAGCACCTGCAACGCGCGCGCACGCTCCAGGCCTGCGGGCGGCAGGATGCCGGCCATGGGCAGCTTCTCGTCCAGGTACAGCAGGATCGCCACGATCTGGGTGACCACCTCGTCGCCATCGACCAGCACCGGCACCTGGCCGCGCGGGTTGAGGGCCAGGTACTCGGGCAACCGCTGCTCACCCTTGTGCAGCTTCACCATTTGCGGCTCGAAAGCCACCTCGGCGAGTTCGAGCATGGCGTGCGGGACGAAAGAACAGGCGCCGGGGGCGAAGAAGAGTTTCAGGCTCATGGGTGTCTCTCTCTGTTTCAGTTCAGGTGCGGGCTCAAGAGGCCAGCGATCTCAAACATGGTCACTTGCGGCTTGCCGAACACCGCCGCCAGCTTGGCGTCGGCGTTCACGCGGCGCTTGTCGCCCGCGTCCTGCAGACCGTTGGCCTTGATGTAGTCCCACAGCTTCTTCACCACCTCGGGGCGCGACACGGCGCCTTCGCCGATCACCGCGGCCAGCGCGGCGCTGGGCTGTTTACCGGTGGCGGCGGTGGTCTTGCGCGGGGCCTTGGCCGCCTTGACGGCGGGCGTTTTCTTCGCGGCGGCCTTCTTGGCGGGCGCCACTTTCGCAGCGGCTTTCTTCGCTGGCGCACCTTTCGCCGGCGCGCCGGCCGCCGTCTTGCGCGGCGGGAACTTGGACGGCGCGAACTCGAAGTTCACCTTGCCCGCTTCCTTGTCCCAGGCGAGGAAGGCCTTGAACGCGCGGCGCGTGCGCATGGAGACGAACTTGTCGAGCAGATCCGTCTTGCCGGTCTCCAGCAGTTTGCTCATCTGCTCGCGCGCCACCGGCTGCTGCAGGATGATCTTGCCGCTCTTGAAGTCGCAGGTGGGCGTCGGCTGCTGCTCGGTGGGCACCGAACGGATGCACACGTAGTTGCTGCCGTGCTCGTGCACCGCGCCGCCGCACTTGGGGCAGGCGCCCAGTGTTTCGCTGGCGGAGAAGTCCACCAGCTCGCCACTTTCTTCGCCCTTCTTGTCATCGCCAAAGTCGAATTCCAGCTTCCAGTTCTTGTCGTCCTCGCTGTACTTGAGCACGATCTCGGCCACGAAAGGCCAGCCCGCCTTGGAGCGGAAGCCGTCCAACGGGCCGATCTTCTTGTCGCGCAGCAGTTGTTCGGATTCGTCGGGCTCGAAGGTGCGGCCGGCCGGCGACTTGCCGAACGAGAAGCCGCAGCCTTCGCTGTTGCCATCGGCACCGGTGCAGCCGTAGCGGCGGTAGTTCTCCTTCACCACACCGCCGCAATTCGGGCAGGGCGTGGCCAGCGTGGCGTAGTTGCCGGGAATGGTGTCGCGGTCGTATTCCTTGGCCTTCTTCACCATGCGCTCGGTCATCTGCGCAATCTCGGCCATGAACGCGCTGCGGCTGAGCTTGCCGTGCTCCATCTGGGCGAGCTTGTATTCCCATTCGCCGGTGAGTTCGGCCTTGGAGAGTTCTTCCACGCCCAGGCCGCGCAGCAGCGTCATGAGCTGGAACGCCTTGGCCGTGGGGATGATCTCGCGGCCTTCGCGGAACATGTACTTTTCGGTCAGCAGACCTTCGATGGTGGCGGCGCGCGTGGCGGGCGTGCCCAGGCCTTTTTCCTGCATGGCTTCGCGAAGCTCGTCGTCGTCGACCAGCTTGCCCGCGCCTTCCATCGCGCCCAGCAGCGTGGCTTCCGAATAGCGCGCAGGCGGTTTGGTTTTCAGGCCCTTGCTCTCCACCGACTCGGTGCGCACGGTCTCGCCTTCGCGCACCGGCACCAGGTTCTGGCCCTTGTCGCCCTCTTTCGCGTCGGCCACGTCTTCAGCGGCTTCCTTGCCGTACACCGCCATCCAGCCGGGCTTCACGAGCACCTTGCCTTCGGTCTTGAAGTGGTGGCCCACCCGCACCGGGTCGCCGGGCCGCCCCAAGCCCGGTGCAGCCCCCTCGGGGGGCAGCGAACCACGCGCAGCGGGGAGCGTGGGGGCACTGATGCTCGTGATGCGCGTGGTCACCATGAACTCGGCGCTGGGAAAGAACACCGCGAGGAAGCGGCGCACGACCAGGTCGTACAGCTTCTGCTCGGCGTCGCTCAGGCCGTGCGGCGCCTGCAGCGTGGGGATGATGGCGAAGTGATCCGACACCTTGCTGTTGTCGAAAATGCGCTTGCTCGGGCGGATGTAGTTGTTGTTGAGCGCGGTCAGCGCGTGGGGTGCCAGGTGCTTCATGCCGCTGTCGGCCAGCATCTCGAAGGTCTGCTTCACCGTGGGCAGGTAGTCCTCGGGCAGGGCGCGCGAATCGGTACGCGGGTAGGTCAGGGCCTTGTGGCGCTCGTACAGGCTTTGCGCAAGCTGCAGCGTGGTCTTGGCCGAGAAGCCGAAGCGGCCGTTGGCCTCGCGCTGCAGGCTGGTCAGGTCGTACAGCAGACCGCTGGCCTGCGTGGTGGGCTTGCTTTCTTCCTTGACGCTGGCGGCCTTGCCGCGCACCGCCTCGGCAATGGCCAGGGCCTCGCGCTGGCTCCACACGCGGTCGGCGCGCAGTTCCGGGTCGGCGTCGTCGCCGGTGGGTTTCTTGAACGTGGGGTCGAACCACTTGCCGGGGTACTCCCCAGCCTCGGCCAGGAAGCTCGCGTGGATTTCCCAGTAGTCGCGGCTGCGGTGGGCGCGGATCTTTTCTTCGCGCTCGACCACGATGGACAGCGTGGGCGTCTGCACCCGGCCGACCGTGGTGAGGAAAAAGCCACCGTCGCGCGAGTTGAACGCGGTCATGGCGCGCGTGCCGTTGATGCCGACCATCCAGTCGGCTTCAGAGCGGCTGCGCGCGGCGTCGGCCAGGCCCTGCATCTGCTCGTTGGTGCGCAGGTGCTCAAAACCATCGCGGATGGCCGCGGGCGTCATCGACTGCAGCCACAGGCGCTGCACCGGTTTGCCCAGGGTCTGGTAACTGCCGCCTTTCAAGCCACCGGCGTACTGCTCGATCAGGCGAAAGATCAGCTCACCCTCGCGGCCCGCGTCACACGCATTGATGAGCCTGCCCACGTCCTTGCGCTTGGCCAGCTTGACCACGGCCGAGAGGCGCGACTTGGTCTTGTCGATCGGCTTGAGTTCAAAGTAAGGCGGCAGCACCGGCAGGTGGGCAAAGCTCCATTTGCCGCGCTTGACGTCGAATTCTTCGGGCGCAGCGATTTCCACCAGATGGCCCACGGCGGAGGTGACCACGTACTGGTCGTTCTCGAAATGGTCGTCGTGCTTCTCGAACTTGCCCGCCACCGGGGTGAGCGCACGCACGATGTCCTGGGCCACGGACGGCTTCTCGGCAATGACCAGCGTTTTGGCTGAACCTTCGTTTTTCATCTCTACAATCAACTTTCCACGCGCGTGTACACGCGCACATGGGCACGCGCACACTCGCGCGCACCTGCATGAAACAACCTTACCAAATAAACCGGCCGTGACGAAAAGCCCCAAAAAGTCGACTGCGCCCGCCGAAAAATCCGCTGCGGCGCACCAGCCGAGCGGCGCCGGCCGGCGCATCCAGACCCGCAAGTCCGGCGTGCACGGCCGGGGGGTTTACGCGGTGGTGGACCTGGCCGAGGGCGAAACGCTCATCGAGTATGTGGGCGAGGTCATCGCCTGGGACGAAGCGCTGCGCCGCCACCCGCACGACCCGACCGATCCGAACCACACCTTCTATTTCCACATCGACGAAGAGCACGTGATCGACGCCAAGTTCGGCGGCAACTCCGCGCGCTGGATCAACCACAGCTGCGCGCCCAACTGCGAAGCCGAGGTCGACGAGGGCCGCGTGTTCATCCGCGCGCAGCGCAACATCGCGGCCGGCGAAGAACTGTTCTACGACTACGGCCTGGTGATCGACGAGCCCTACACACCCAAGCTCAAGGCCGAGTACCCCTGCTGGTGCGGCGCGAAAAAGTGCCGCGGCACCTTGCTCGCGCCCAAGCGCTCGGGCAAAGCGTCAAAGTTGGGCTGAACCATGACCCCCACGCTCCACCGCTGCGCGGGTCGCTGCCCCCCAAGGGGGCTGATCCGCCTTGGGGCGGCCCGGCGGCGGATCGTTTCTGCCCATGGCTGACTCGCTGATCCGCCACGCAGAAGCCATCTGGCAAGCCGTTGAGCCCACGCTGCCCGGCTTCACGGTCGAGGTGCTGCCCAGCATCGACTCCACCAACAGCGAGCTCATGCGCCGCGCGCGCAGCGGCTTGATGGAGCCGGTCCTGCTCGCAGCCGAAGACCAGACGGCTGGGCGCGGGCGCCTGGGCAAGGGCTGGCACAGCAAGCCCGGGCAATCGCTCACCTTTTCACTGGCACTGCCGCTGGCGCCCGCGAACTGGTCCGGCCTGTCGCTGGTGGTCGGGGTGAGCCTGGCGAACAGCCTGCACGCGGATGTGCGCCTGAAATGGCCCAACGACCTCTGGCTGCACCAGCGCAAGATCGGCGGCATCCTGGTCGAGACGGCCAGCACGGGTGAGGCCGGACAGGGTCAGCGCATGGTGGTCATCGGCGTGGGCATCAACGTGGCGCGGCCCGAGGTGTCGGCGGTGGCCGCGCTCGTGCCCGATGGCTCTGCGGTGACGGCCATGGCGCCGGCCGGGTTGTCCGAGGTGCTGGTGGGCATCACGCCGGGCGAGGTGCTGGAGCGCGTGGCGCCTGCGCTGGTGCGCGATGTTCAGGCCTTTGCCTCGCAGGGCTTCGCTGCATTTGCCCAGCGCTTTGCACAGCTCGATGCCCTGCAAGGCCAGGCGGTGCAGCTGTCGGACGGCACGCGCGGCACGGCCTGCGGCGTGAACAGCGACGGCGCGTTGCAGGTGCTGACCGAGCGCGGCATGCAGACGGTGTCCAGCGCCGAAGTGAGTGTGCGGCCATGCTGAGATGGGTGATCTGGTTGCTGGTGCTGGGCAATGCGGGTTACTTCGCGTGGTCGCAGGGATATCTCGACACGCTGGGCTGGAAGCCTGCCGAGCAGCGCGAGCCACAGCGGCTGACCCAGCAGGTGCGACCCGAAGCGCTGCGTTTGCTCAACGGGCCCAAGGCCGATGCAGCGCAGCCCGCAAGCGCTGCCCCGGTGCAGGCCACTGCGGCTGCGGCGCCCGAGACGCCCACAGCCGCAGCGGGCACACCAGTGGATGCCGCCGTGTCGGTGCCCGCGCCCACAGCGTCCGCACCCGAGGCGGCGGCCCCTGTTGTTGCACCCGCTGCCGCGCCCACCGCCCCGCTGGCGGCCAGCAGCGGCCCACGCGCCTGCTGGCAGGTCGGCGGGTTCACCGCAGCGCAGGCCGAGCTGCTGCGCGCCGAGCTGGCCCTGCTCGGGCTGCCCGCCGCCGGTTTTTCGTTCACCGAGGTGCGCAGCGGCGGCCGCTGGATCGTCTACATGGGGCGCTACGACAACCAGCAGCAGCTCGATCGCAAGAAAGACGAGTTGCGTGCGCTGGGCGTGTCGTACCGCGAAATCACGGCGCCCGGCCTCGCACCGGGGCTGGCACTGGGCACGTTCTCCACCGAGGCTGCTGCCCAGCAGGCCCGGCAAAAGGCCGAACGCGACGGCATCCGCACCGCCAAAGTGGCGCAGGAGCGGGCCGAGAGCGTGAGCACCAACCTGCGCCTGCCTTCGATCAACGACGCCCAGCGCACCGCCATCGACGGCCTGGGAGAAGCCATGGCGGGCAAGCGCCTGCAGCGCTGCAGCTGAGGCGCTCGGCGCGGCGTCGGGTCGTCGCGTTCAAGCCTGAGCTGCCTGGTGGTGGCCGAGGCTGGCAAACCAGTCGAGCGCTTCGTTCCACAGCGGCGCAGCCTTGGGCCTGAAGTAGCCCATGTGGCCGATGGCGCCCAGACCCGCGCGCCTGGAGTCCAGGGTGACGCTGCGCACCGCGGCGTTTCGGTAACCGGCCATGAAGGCGTCGCGCGAGGCCGGGGGTGCCCAGGCGTCGTCCAGCGCGTTCACCGCCACGATGGGGAAGCGCACATCGCCGAATCGCTCGGTGGTCGCCTGCATGGTCGGGTCGTCAAAGAAATAGCGCGGATACCGGCACCACTGGCGCCACTGGCGGTACACGTCGATGGGCAAGTCTTCGCCCATGCCCAGGCGGCTCCACGGCAGATAGCCGTGCATGCGTGTCCACACGGGGCCCAGCACGCGCCACAGGAAGAGCACGCGCAGGCGCTCCAGCGGTGGCATCCAGCCGTGCCAGCCGGCGCCGGTGGCAAAGGTGTACGCGCCGTCCACCGCATTCGGGTCGGGCAGGAGGCCCAGCGCATGGCCGCCGTACGAATGGCCCACCAGGTACAGCGGCACGCCCGGGCGGCGCATCGCGTTCACGGCAGCGGCCAGATCGAGCCGGCCCCAGTCGAGGTAGTCCATGCGAAAGCCCTTGAGCGAGCTGGGGGCCGACTGGCCGATGCCGCGGTAGTCCAGCGTGAGCACATCAAACCCGCGCCGCGCCGCGTGTTCGGCAAAGCGTTTGTAGAAACCCTGCGGCACCGCGGTGGCGCCGCCCACCACCACGTGGGCCTGTGGCGGCGTGGGGCTGTGGTAACGGTGCGCCACCAGCGGGTAGCCGTCGGCGGCGGTGAGGGTGAGGCGCTCGGTGCGCACGGCCTGGTTGCTGTGGTCGGTGGGTGGGAAGGTGTTCATGGCGGTTCTCCTGGGGGGTGTTCAGCGGCTCGCGCGGGTGGCCAGCAGCGAGAGCAAGGTCTCGGTGGCCTGCGTGATGGGTTCGGTGCTCTGTGCCACGCGGGCCTGGAGCAGGCCGCCTTCGTAGGTCGCCACGATCAGGGCGGCGATGCCCCGGGCCTGGGCCTGCGGCTCGCCGTGCTGCTCCAGCGCGAGCGCGATGCGTTCGCGCAGCGTGGCGAACGCGCGCGCCAGGGCGTCGCGCAGCACCGCATCGTCGGGTGTGGTCTCCAGCGCGACGGTGGCCAGCGGACAGCCCGACTCAAAGCCGGTGTCGCTCAGACGCGCGGTGGCGCCCGCCATCCAGCGGCGCGTGGCCTCGATCGGGTCTGGCGTGTCGGCCAGCAGCGCGTCGAGCCCGCGCAGCATGCGCGCCACCACGTCGTCGATCGCGGCCACGGCCAGCTCGGTCTTGCCGCCGGGGAAGTGGTGGTACAGCACGCCCTTGGGCGCGCCGGCCTGGGCCAACAACTCGGTGAGGCCAATGCCATGCAGGCCACGCCGACGCAAGGCGTCGGTCATGGCGGCGATCAGGCGTTCGCGGGTGCCGGGGGTGGGTGTTTCGATCATGGCGTGCAATCTATAGACCGGTCGGTCTAGTGTCAAGCCATGGCGTGTCGCGCAGGTTCTCCAGGCAACAAAAAAGCGCCCGAAGGCGCTTTTTTAATAGGTGCAAGCGGGCGCTTACTTGGCGACCACACGAACCATTTCCAGACATTTGTTCGAGTAGCCCCATTCGTTGTCGTACCAGCTCACCACCTTGACGAAGGTGCTGTCCAGCGCAATGCCGGCGTCGGCGTCGAAGATGGAGGTGCGGGTGTCGCCGCGGAAGTCGGTGGCCACGACCTTGTCGGTGGTGTAGCCCAGCACGCCCTTCAATGCGCCTTCGCTTTGCGACTTCATCTCGGCGCAGATTTCGGCGTAGGTGGCGGGGCTGTTGAGCTCCACCGTGAGGTCGACCACCGATACGTCGGACGTGGGCACGCGGAAGCTCATGCCGGTGAGCTTCTTGTTCAGCTCGGGGATCACCACGCCCACCGCCTTGGCCGCGCCGGTGCTGCTGGGGATGATGTTTTCCAGGATGCCGCGGCCGCCGCGCCAGTCCTTGTTGCTCGGGCCGTCCACGGTCTTCTGCGTGGCGGTGGCGGCGTGCACGGTGGTCATGAGACCGCGCTTGATGCCCCACTTGTCGTTGAGCACCTTGGCGATCGGCGCCAGGCAGTTGGTGGTGCACGAGGCGTTGGAGATGATGGCCTCGCCCTTGTAGGTGGCGTGGTTCACACCGTAGACGAACATGGGGGTGTCGTCCTTGGAAGGCGCGGACAGGATGACCTTCTTCGCACCGGCGTCCAGGTGCTTCTGGGCCGTGACCTTGTCGAGAAACAGGCCGGTGGACTCGATCACGATGTCGGCGCCGACCTCGTTCCACTTCAGGTTGGCCGGGTCGCGCTCTTGCGTGAGGCGGATCTTCTTGCCGTTGACCACCAGCGTGTTGCCCTCGACACTCACGTCACCCTTGAAACGGCCGTGCACGCTGTCGTACTGCAGCATGTAGGCCAGGTACTCGGGCTCCAGCAGGTCGTTGATGGCGACGACTTCGATGTCGGCGAAGTTTTGCAGCGCGCTGCGCAGCACGTTGCGCCCGATGCGGCCAAAGCCGTTGATGCCGATCTTGATGGTCATGAATGCTCCTTCGTTTGAAAAACTGTTCCGTTCGCCCTGAGCTTGTCGAAGGGCTCTCGATCCGATCATCCTGAGCTTGTCGAAGGACAGGCTCAGCCCGAACGGGCTTATCGTTTCGCCAGCACGGCGCGCACCGTGTCGGCCACGTTGGCGGGCGTGAAGCCGAAGTGCTCGAACAGCACCGGCGCCGGGGCCGACTCGCCGTAGGTGTCCAGACCCACGACCGCGGCCACGCCGTACTTCCACCAGCCGTCGGTGGAGCCCATTTCCACCGCCACGCGCGGCACGCCGGCGGGCAACACCGAAGCCTTGAAGGCAGCGCTCTGGCGGTCAAACGTGGTGGTGCTGGGCATGGAGACCACGCGCACGGCAATCTTGAATTCTTTGGCCAGCAGCTCCTGCGCTTTCAGGGCCAGCTGCACTTCGGAGCCGGTGGCGATGATCACCGCCTGCGCCTTTTTCTTCAGGCCCACTTCGCTCGGCTCGGCCAGCACATAGGCGCCTTTGCTGATGTCGCCCAGGTCGCTCTTGGGTGCGTAAGGCAGGTTCTGACGGCTGAGCAGCAGCGCGGTTGGGCGGCTGGCGTTTTCCAGGGCCACGGCCCAGGCCACGGCGGTCTCGGCGGTGTCGCCCGGACGCCAGACGTCCAGGTTCGGAATCAGGCGCAGGCTGGCCGCGTGTTCCACCGACTGGTGGGTCGGGCCGTCTTCGCCCAGTCCGATGGAGTCATGCGTGAACACATGGATGACGCGCTGCTTCATCAGCGCGGCCATGCGGATCGCGTTGCGGCTGTAGTCGGAGAACGTGAGGAAGGTGCCGCCGTAGGGAATGAAGCCGCCGTGCAGCGCCACGCCGTTCATGATCGCGGCCATGCCGAATTCGCGCACGCCGTAGTTGATGTGGCGGCCGCCCTGGCCCTGCTCGTTCTTCACCACGTCACCGGCCAGGTTGAAGCGCAGGCTCGGGGTGGACTTGGTGTTGGTGAGGTTGGAACCGGTGAGGTCGGCACTGCCGCCGAGCAACTCGGGCAGCGCGGCGGTGAAGATTTCGAGCGCGAGCTGGCTGGCCTTGCGGCTGGCCACGGTTTCGGCCTTGGTGTGGGCGGCCACGGCCGCGTCCACCGCCACCTGGGCGAAGTTCTTGGGCAGCTCGCCCTTCATGCGGCGCACGAACTCCTTGGCGAGTTCGGGGAAGGCGGCCTTGTAGGCGGCAAATTTCGCGTTCCAGTCGGCTTCAGCGGCCTTGCCGGCGTCCTTGGCGTCCCAAGCGGCGTACACGTCTTTCGGAACAGCAAAGGGTGCGTGCGTCCAGCCCAGGGCTTCGCGCGTGAGCTTGATTTCTTCAGCGCCCAGCGGCTCGCCGTGGGCCTTGGCGGTGTTGGCGCGGTTCGGGCTGCCTTTGCCGATGTGGGTCTTGCAAATGATGATCGTGGGGGCGTCGGCCTTGTTCTTCGCGTCGGCAATCGCGCGTTCCACCGCCTCAGCGTCATGGCCGTCGATCGGGCCGATCACGTTCCAGCCGCAGGCGGCAAAACGCAGCGCGGTGTTGTCGATGAACCAGGGCGTGACCTGGCCGTCAATGGAGATGCCGTTGTCGTCGTACAGCGCAATCAGCTTGTTGAGTTTCCAGGCGCCGGCCAGGGCCACGGCTTCGTGGCTGATGCCTTCCATCAGGCAGCCGTCGCCCATGAACACGTAGGTGTGGTGGTCGACGATGGTGTGGTCCACGTCACCCACCTTGCGGTTGAACTCGGACGCCAGCAGCTTCTCGGCCAGCGCCATGCCCACCGCGTTGGTGATGCCCTGGCCCAGCGGGCCGGTGGTGGTTTCCACGCCGGGCGTGTGGCCGACTTCGGGGTGGCCGGCGGTCTTGCTGCCGAGCTGGCGGAAGTTCTTGAGTTCGCCGATCGGCAGCTTGTAGCCGGTGAGGTGCAGCAGCGAATAGATCAGCATGGAGCCGTGGCCGTTGGACAGCACGAAGCGGTCGCGGTTGGCCCATTGCGGGTTGGTCGGGTTGTGGCGCAGGTGCCGGCCCCACAAGGCCACCGCCATGTCGGCCATGCCCATGGGCGCGCCCGGGTGGCCCGAGTTGGCGGCTTGCACCGCGTCCATGGCCAGGGCGCGGATGGCATTGGCCTGGGTCTGGGCTGACACGGCAGGGGCGATGGGGGTGGAGGTGCTGGTGTCGGACATGGGGGTGCTGGAAAGTGGGGTGAAGCCGGGTCAACGCTGGAAAAAACCGGATACAGCGAAGACCCGCGCGATGGCGCAAAACAACGGATTTTATCGGCCACGCCATCGCGGGCAGCGTTGCACGGCAACCGGCGAGCGCGCCAGCCCATAATTCTTCGACGTGTGCGGCCTTGCGTGCCCGGCACGCGCATCCACCCGCTTCCCATGAACCGACTCGCCACCGCACCCTCATCCCCACCCCCCCGGGCCACGGCCATGGTGCTCGCTGCCGGACGCGGCATGCGCATGCGCCCACTCACCGATGCGACGCCCAAACCCCTGCTGCACGTGCACGGCAAACCCTTGATGCAGTGGCCCATGGAAGCCCTGCTGGCGGGCGGCTTCCGGCGCATGGTGGTCAACACCGCCTGGCTGGGCGAGCAGATCGACGAGCACTGCGCGGCCTGGAGCCGTGAGCAGCCGGGCTGCGACGTGACGATGTCGCGCGAAGGCGCCGACTTCGGCTACGCACTGGAGACGGCCGGCGGCATCGCCCGCGCCCTGCCGCTGCTGGCCGACGTGTTCTGGGTGCTGGCGGGTGATGTGTACGTGCCCGACTTCCAGTTCAGCCAGGCCAGCGTCGAGCGCTTCGAGGCCAGCGGCCTGCTGGCCCACATCTGGCTGGTGCCCAACCCGCCGCACAACCCACGCGGCGATTTCGGTCTGGGCACCGACGGTCTGGCGATCAGCCGGGCCGACGAGGCCTGGACCTTCAGCACCATCGGCCTGTACCGGCGCGAACTCTTCGAGCTGCCCTGGTGCGAGGTGCTGCCCGGCAACCCGCAAGGCACGGCTGAGCCGCTGGCGCCGCTGCTGCGCCGGGCCATGGAAGCGGGGCAGGTGAGCGCGGAGATCTATGAGGGCCCATGGGTCGATGTGGGCACACCCGAACGCCTGAAGGAATTGGGATAACCCCCCGCGCCGCTTGCGGCGTCACCCCCCAAGGGGGGCGCACCTGGCGGCCCGGCAAAGCCGGTTCCGCGGGTGCTCTGGTCAAACACCACAGCGCTTCGGCAAAAGTCAGAGAATGGCCACCATGGACTCCACCACCCACACCTCTCTGTACGCCCAGCGTCGCGCCCGCGTGGCCGCCTCGCTCGGCCCCGGCGGCATCGCCATCGTGCCCACCGCGCTGGAGCGGCCACGCAACCGCGACAGCGACTTCCTCTACCGGCACGACAGTTACTTCTACTACCTCACCGGTTTCACCGAGCCCAACGCCTGGCTGGTGATCACCGCCGAAGGCAGCACCACACTGTTCTGCCAGCCCAAAGACCTGGAGCGCGAGATCTGGGACGGCATCCGCCTGGGTCCGCAGGCCGCACCCGAGCACCTGGGCGTGAGCGACGCGTTCTCGGTCAGCGAGATCGACCAGCGCCTGCCCAGACTGCTGGAGAACCGACACACCGTGTGGTACCCGTTCGCCACGCACGAGGGACTGGAGAGCCGGGTCAACGGCTGGTTGCGGCCGGTGCGTGCGCGCGTGCGCTTTGGTGCGCTGTGCCCGGATTCGCAGCGCGACCTCTGCGGCGTGCTCGACGAAATGCGCCTGGTGAAAGACGCCTTCGAGCAAGACACCATGCGCCGCGCCGCGCAGATCAGCGCCCAGGCCCACATCCGCGCCATGCAGCGCAGCGCGGCCATGCTGCGCGCGGGGCAGGACGTGCGCGAGTACCACCTGGACGCCGAGCTGCTGCACTGCTTTCGCGAACACGGCTCGCAGTACCCGGCCTACGGCAGCATCGTGGCCGCCGGGGCCAACGCCTGCGTGCTGCATTACCGCGCCGACGCCGCACCCATCCGCAGCGGCGAGCTGGTGCTGATCGACGCCGGCTGCGAACTCGACGGCTACGCCAGCGACATCACCCGCACCTTCCCGGCCAACGGCGTGTTCACCGGAGCGCAGCGCGAGCTCTACGACCTCGTGCTGGCCAGCCAGATCGCCGCGGTCCAGGCCACCCAGGCCGGTGCGCGTTTCGTCGACCCGCACGAGGCCACCGTGGCGGTGCTCGCGCAGGGCCTGCTCGATGTCGGCCTGCTGGACAAGAACAAAGCGGGCAGCGCGCAGGACGTGATCGCCAACCGCGCCTATTTCCAGTTCTACATGCACCGCACCGGCCACTGGCTGGGCATGGACGTGCACGACTGCGGCAGCTACGTGGAGCCGTCCGAGCTCGGCACCGCACAAGAGCGCAAGGACCCCCTGAGCGGCGAGACCATCAAGGACCGCCCCAGCCGCATCCTGCGCCCGGGCATGGTGCTCACCATCGAGCCCGGCCTCTATGTGCGACCGGCCGAAGGCGTGCCGGAAAAGTTCTGGAACATCGGCATCCGCATCGAGGACGACGCCATCGTCACCGAGAGCGGCTGTGAACTGATCTCGCGCGGTGTGCCGGTGCAAGCCAGCGAAATCGAAGCGCTGATGCGCGGCTGAACCCGTGCGCGTCGTCAGCGTCAACACCGGTGCCGTGCGCGCCCTGCGCATCGGCTCGCGTACCGTGGTCTCGGCCATCGGCAAAGCCGCCGCAGGCGGGCCGGTGGCGGTGATGCCGCTGGGTCTGCTGGGCGACGAGCAGGCCGATCTCAGCGTGCACGGCGGCCTGGACAAGGCGGTCTATGCCTACCCGCTGGAGCACTACGCTTTCTGGGAGGCGCAGCGCAGCCGACAAGGCGCCCATCTTTTCGACGACCCGCTGCCTCCCGGATTTCTGGGCGAGAACCTCACCATCGAAGGCCTGCTGGAAACCGAGGTGTGGATCGGCGACCTGCTGCACTTCCCCGGCTGCAGCCTGCGCGTGACCGCGCCGCGCGAACCTTGCTACAAGTTCAACGCCGTCATGGGCCTGCGCGATGCGGGCCGCCTCATGATGGAGCAGCTGTGCCCGGGCTTCTACTTGTCGGTGGCGCAGCCGGGCCCCATTGAAGCCGGCCAGACCTTTGCGCTGGAGCCCGGCACGCGCGGCCTGCGCGTGAGCGAGGCCTTCGCGGCCAAACGCCTCAAGCACCTGCGCTGAACCCCGCGCGCATGGAGTACAACGCAGGCATGACCTCGCTTGCGGGCACCGTGCTGTGCCTCACCATGAACCCCTCGGTGGACGTGTCCACCCACACCGATCGGGTCGTGCCGGCGGACAAACTGCGCTGCGGTCCGGCCGGCCGCGATGCCGGGGGTGGCGGCCTCAACGTGGCCAGCGTGGTGCACCGGCTGGGCGGCCACAGCCGTGCGCTGCACCCGGCCGGCGGTGCGGCCGGCCAGTGGCTCACGCAACACCTCGCGCGTGTCGGTTTGCCCGCCCATGCGCTGCCGATTGCCCAGGACACCCGCGAAAACTTCACCGTGCAGGCGCTGGACACCGGCGCCGAGTACCGCTTTGTGCTGCCCGGGCCCACGCTGACCGAGAGCGAGTGGCAGGCCAGCCTGAACGCGGTGGACAGCTGGCCCGAGCCGCTGGCGCTGGTGGTGGCCAGTGGCAGCCTGCCACCCGGCGTGCCGGCCGACTTTTACGCCCGGCTGGCCAAAGCGGCAAGGCAGCGCGGCGTGCCGCTGGTGCTCGACAGCTCGGGCCCGGCGCTCGCCGCCGCGCTGCAAGCTGGCGTGTTCCTCGTCAAACCCAACCTGCGCGAGTTGCGCGAACTCACCGGCCTGCCGCTGGAGACCGCGACCGACTGGCGGGCCGCGGCGCAAACCCTGATCGACCGTGGCCAGGCCGAGGTGGTGGCGCTCACCCTGGGCGCCGGCGGCGCGCTGCTGCTTTCGCACGGTGGCGCCTGGCGGGCCGAGGCGCTGCCGGTGGAAGTGGCCAGCTCGGTGGGCGCGGGCGACAGCTTTGTGGGCGCACTGGTCTGGGCGCTGCAGCAAGGGCATGCCTTGCCCGACGCCTTCGGCTGGGCCATGGCGGGCGGGTCGGCCGCGCTGCTCACGCCGGGCACCGGCTTGTGCCTGCCCCAGGACGTGCGCCGCCTGCAACCGCTGGTGCAGGTGATGGCCGCCTGAACCCCCACATTGCCCCCGAAAAAGTCAGCACCGCCCCAACCATTTACGCAGTTCTACCGACTAGGGTTTTCCCGGGCGCGGAACTAGAATGCGCAACTCGCTTTCACATAGCAAGAATTCAGCACGACCGGAGACAAGATCATGACGATGGACAACAGCCCCGAGAACAAACGCGCCGAGCTGCGCCGCGCCGCACTCGAATACCACGAGTTCCCGACGCCCGGCAAGGTGGCCATCGCGGCCACCAAGCAGCTCACCAACCAGCGCGACCTGGCCCTGGCCTACTCGCCCGGCGTGGCCGCGCCATGTGAAGAGATCGTGGCCGACCCGGTCAACGCCTTCAAGTACACCAGCCGCGGCAACCTGGTGGGCGTCATCACCAACGGCACCGCTGTGCTGGGCCTGGGCGACATCGGCCCGCTCGCGGCCAAGCCGGTCATGGAAGGCAAGGGCGTGCTGTTCAAGAAGTTCGCCGGCGTCGACGTGTTCGACATCGAAATCGACGAGAAAGACCCGGCCAAGCTGGTCGAGATCATCGCCGCGCTGGAGCCGACCTTCGGCGCGATCAACCTGGAAGACATCAAGGCACCGGACTGCTTCTACGTAGAGCGCGAGCTGCGCAAGCGCATGAAGATCCCCGTGTTCCACGACGACCAGCACGGCACGGCCATCACCGTGGCGGCGGCCATGCTCAACGGGCTGAAGGTCGCGGGCAAGGACATCGGCCAGGTCAAGCTGGTCACGTCGGGTGCGGGCGCAGCGGCGCTGGCCTGCCTGAACCTGCTGCTCAAGGTTGGTCTGAAGCGCGAGAACGTGTTCGTCACCGACCTGGCCGGCGTGGTCTACGAGGGCCGCGAGGAGCTCATGGACGACGACAAGCGCCAGTACATGCAGAAGACCGAAAAGCGCAAGCTCGCCGAGGTGATCGAGGGCGCCGACGTGTTCCTCGGCCTCTCGGCCGGCGGCGTGCTCAAGCCCGCGATGGTGGCGTCGATGGCTGCCAGGCCGGTGATCTTCGCGCTGGCCAACCCGAACCCCGAGATCGCCCCCGAGGATGCGCACGCGGTGCGCAGCGACATCATCATGGCCACGGGCCGCACCGACTACCCGAACCAGGTCAACAACGTCCTGTGCTTCCCCTACATCTTCCGTGGCGCGCTGGACGCCGGCGCCTCCACCATCACGACCGAGATGGAGATCGCTGCGGTGCACGCCATCGCCGAGCTTGCGCAAGCCGAACAAAGCGAGGTGGTGGCCGCCGCCTACGCCGGTGAAAAACTCGCCTTCGGTCCGGAGTACCTCATCCCCAAGCCCTTCGATCCGCGCCTGATGATGAAGATCGCGCCGGCCGTGGCCCAGGCCGCCGCCGACAGCGGCGTGGCCGTGCGCCCGGTGACCGACATGGCCGCCTACCGCGAACGTCTGCAAAGCTTCGTGTTCGCCTCCGGCACGATCATGAAACCGATCTACGCCGCGGCCAAGACCGCTGCGCGCAAGCGCGTGGCCTACGCCGAGGGCGAAGAAGAGCGCGTGCTGCGCGCCTGCCAGATCGTGGTGGACGAAGGCCTGGCCCGCCCCACGCTGATCGGCCGCCCGGCCGTCATCGCGCAGCGCATCGAAAAGTTTGGCCTGCGCCTGCGTGAAGAGCTCGACTACGACATCGTCAACGTCGAGCAGGACAGCCGCTACCGCGACTTCTGGCAGACCTACCACCAGATGACCGAGCGCAAGGGCGTCACGCAGCAGCTCGCCAAGATCGAGATGCGCCGCAGGCTCACGCTGATCGGTTCGATGCTGCTGCACAAGGGCGAGGTCGACGGCCTGATCTGCGGCACCTGGGGCAGCACCCACAACCACCTCGAATACATCGACCAGGTGATCGGCAAACGCGCCGGCGGCAGCCCGAGCACCGCGCAGGACGTGCGCATCTACGCCTGCATGAACGGCCTCATGCTGCCCGGTCGCCAGGTGTTCCTGGTGGACACCCACGTCAACCACGACCCCACGCCCGAGCAGCTGTGCGAGATCACGGTGATGGCGGCCGAGGAAATGCTGCGTTTTGGCCTGACGCCCAAAGCCGCGCTGCTGTCGCACTCCAACTTCGGATCGAGCAACCAGCCCAGCGCGATCAAGATGCGCCGCACGCTGGAGCTGCTGCGCGAGCAGGCGCCCTGGCTGGAGGTGGACGGCGAAATGCACGGAGATGTGGCGCTGGACCCCGAGGCACGCGCCACGATGATGCCCAACTCCACCCTCAAGGGCGCTGCCAACCTGCTGGTGCTGCCCAACATCGACGCCGCCAACATCGCCTACAACCTGCTCAAGACGGCCGCCGGCGGCAACATCGCCATCGGTCCGGTGCTGCTGGGTGCGGACAAACCGGTGCACATCCTCACGGCAAGCGCCACCGTGCGCCGGATCGTGAACATGACAGCCCTCACCGTGGCCGACGCCAACGTTTCCCGTTGACGCCTTGACAAAAAGCAAGCACTAACTCTTTCACACATCTCACACGGTCGAATTTGCCTCCTTTTTCAGCAATCGCTTGCGTTTTTGGGCCGCCTCAGGCACACTAGACGGCTTGGAATACAGGGTTAACCCGCCCCGTGACACCCCCACAAACACCGCGCAAGCGGGCACTTTTGTGGCGTGTTGCAGGCGGGTTGATTGCATCAGGAGCAGGGAATTTCATGGACCTGAGGCGGATCGGGAGCGTTCGAGGCGTGGCAACACTGGCCTTGGCACTGGTTCTGGCGGCATCGCTGGGCACCTTTTTGGTGCAGGCTCGAACACCGCAAGACCAACTTCTTCCCGGCCCGAACGCCACGGTCCTCGCCGAAGCTGGCTTGCCCGTTCAAGGCAGGCAGGTGATGGATCTGATCAGGCAAGGCGGTCCATTCCGGTACGAGAAAGACGGCACGGTGTTCGGCAACCGGGAAAGGTTGCTGCCGAGCCAACGGCGAGGTTTCTACCGTGAGTACACGGTGCCCACGCCGGGTCTGAAGCACCGGGGCGCCAAGCGGATCGTGTGTGGTGGATTGCAGCCCAAAGCGCCTGAGGCTTGTTATTACACCGAAGACCACTACAGCAGCTTCAAGCTGATCGTGCAGTGAGTCTTGGGTGGTGTGAGCGGTTTTTTAACTTTGACCTTTGAAAGAGACGCGGAGATGGACACGCCACTTCGTAACGTACGACCCAATATCGTTCAGTCGATTCGCGCCCACGGCGTGAAAGACCTGCAGGCCGCGGCCGAGCACTTGGGGCACCACTTCCTGTACGCCAACCTGGCCAAAGCCCAGAGCAAGCAGGACGTGCTGGAATTGATCGCAGCGCAGTACACCCTGCCCTCGCACTTCGGCAAGAACTTCGACGCGCTCTACGACTGCATGACCGACATGGTCCACAAGTCGGGCGCGCAGACCGGGTTCATCGTCGTGCTGGAGCACATTCCCGCGCACGCCAAGTTCGACAAGGAAGCGCGCGAGCAACTGCTCGACATCTTCCGCGACGCAGCCGACTACTGGTCGGACCGCAAGGTGCCTTTCCGCTGCTTCTACTCGTTCTCGGTGGCCCGCTCGCCCAAGGGTGAAGAGCCGATCGAAGTGCAGAGCGACGAGCCCATGCCCACGGACAAGATCCTGGACGTGAGCCCGATGGCGCTGCGCATGAGCAGCCCGTTCAACGCAGGCTACTGGCTGGCCGCGGCCTGAGCCCAGGCCTCCCGAAAAAAAGCCGCTGCTGTTGCAGCGGCTTTTTTACGCCGGCAGGTTTTTGATCAGTGCGACGTATTCGCTCACCGGCACTTCTTCGGCCCGGCGCTGCAGGTCGAATTCACCAGTGAAGCCTTGTTCTTCCAGCCACCGGCCCAGCGTGTTGCGCAGGATCTTGCGGCGCTGGCTGAAGGCCACCTGCACCATCGTTGAAAAGCGCGCCACATCGATCACCGGCGGCTCGGCGAGCGGCACCATGCGCACGATGGCGCTGTCCACGCGCGGTGGCGGGTCGAAGCTCTCGGGCGGCACGAACAGCACGTTGTCCATGGCATAGCGCCACTGCAGCATGACCGAGAGGCGGCTGTAGTCCGATGTGGCCGGGCGCGCCACCATGCGGTCGATCACTTCCTTCTGCAGCATGAAGTGCTGGTCCTGCACCACGTTCACGTGATCAAGCAGGTGAAACAGGATGGGCGTGGAGATGTTGTACGGCAGATTGCCCACCACCCGCAGCCTGGGCGCTGCCAGCTGCGTGGCCAGCGACGTGAAGTCCACCTTCAGCACGTCGGACTCCTCCACCTGGAGCTGGGCATGGGCGCGCAGGCGCACCGCCAGATCGCGGTCGAGTTCGATCACGGTCAAGCGGCCCAGGCGCTCCACCAGCGGCTGCGTGAGCGCCGCAAGACCGGGACCGATCTCCACCATGGCATCACCGGGCTGCGGCGAGATGGCGTCCACGATGGCGTCGATGATGGCGCCGTCGGTCAGGAAGTGCTGCCCGAAGCGCTTGCGGGCGATGTGCTTCATGCGCTGGCCGCCAGCAAAACCCGCAGCGTCACAGCAGCGGCGCTTCGCGGTATTCGACGTAGGCGCGGCCGCGCACGTCCAGCACCCAGGTGCGCAGGGCTTCGTTGATCTTTTGCTCGCGCACCAGACCGCGCACCATCTCGCGCTGATCGCGTGCCGACAGCGTGCTCTGGCGGCGCTCGTCCACGCGGATCAGATGCACACCGAAACGCGACACCACGGGAGGCGACATTTCACCGGGACGCAACCGCCCCATGGCGGCTTCAAACTCGGGCACGAACTGGCCGGTCTGCGCCCAGCCGAGGTTGCCGCCGTCCTGCGCCGAGCCGTCCTGGCTGTGCTCGCGCGCCAAGGCCTCGAAGGTGGCCTGTCCGCTGGCGATCTGCTGGCGGTAACCGGCCAGGCGCGCCACGGCGTCGGCCTCGCTGAGCTGCGGGCTCAGGCGCAAGAGGATGTGGCGGGCCCGGGTTTCGTTGACGGTGACATCGGGCAAGCCGGCCTGGCGCTTCTCGATCACCTTGAGCACGTGAAAACCCGCCGGGCTGCGCACCGGGCCCGTGATCGCGCCAGCGCTGAGCGAGCGGGTGGATTCGACAAACAACTCGGGCAGGCGATTGGCGGGGCGCATGCCGAACTGGCCGCCATTGGCGCGTTCGGCGCCTTCGGAGAACTCGCGCGCCAGCTCGCCGAAATCGCCGCCTGCGCGGGCGCGATCGGCCACGCTCTGCGCACGCGCCTGCAGCGCCTGCACGCGCTCAGGTGCTGCGTCTTCGGGCACCGAGATGAACACCTGCGCCAGATGGAGCTGCAGGCTGGCCACGTCGTTGCTGCCCTGGCGCTCGCGAATGAAGTCGTCGATGTCGGCTTCGGTCACGCGCACCTTGGAATCAACCTCGCGCTCGCGCACGCGCTGCAGCAGCAGCTGGCTGCGCAGGTCGTTGCGCAGCTGGTTGATGTCGACGCCGTCGGCGGCGATGCGGCGGCGGAACTCTTCGGGCGTGAGCTGGTTCTGCGCAGCAATGGATTGCTCGGCCTGCGTGAGCGCGGCCTCGTCAACACGAATCCCGAGCTCGGCGCCGAGCTGCAACTGAGCACGTTCACTGATGATCTGCTCCAGCACCTGGCGGGAGAGCTGGTCGCGCTCGGGCACGGGCGCCGATTGCTGGGTGAGCTGCTGTTCCAGGCGCACCATGCGCTGGCGCACTTCGTTGTTGGTGATGGGCTCGGAGTTGACCAGCGCCACGATGAAGTCGGCGGTGCGCGACGTGGCGCTTGAGGCTGCCGGTGCTGCGGGCACACGCAGTCCGCTGGAGGGCCTCAGCGCCTGCGCGTGCACGACCGACGTGCCGAACATCGAACTGCACAGCAGCCAGACGGCGAGACAGGGGAAGCGGTGGTTGGAACGGCTGGTAGAGCGGTCAGTCATATTGTTGGAACCGGCTGGGCGGGTTGATTTCTTCGCGCAGGTACTGGTAGCGCGGCACGTTGTCTTTGAGGGTTTTCAGCGGGTTGGAACCCAGGCGGGAGAAGCCCGTGAATTCCAGCTGGAACAGGATACGCTGGTTGGCAGACGCGTTGCTGCGCTGCAGGCGTTCGAGCACGACGCGCCCGAGCCAGCAGCCGCCGTCGAATTCGAAGCCGGCCACCAGATCGACCACCTTGCGGTCGGGCACGCTGTAGTTGATGCGGCCCACGCTGTACCACTGGCCCGGGCCCAGGGCGCGGCCGCGCACTTCGGTGCGCGCGGGCTCACCGAAGAGGTCGTTGAGTGGCCACTGCCAGCCCACATCGAACTGTTCGCTGCTGCCGCGCTGCAGGCGGTAGGCGGCGCTGAGCACGCGGAAGTTGCTCGGTGTGTAACGCCCACTCAGCGTGGTGCGCACCGATTGGCGGTCGCCCGGGCTGTACTGCACGTTGGCGTCGGTGAGCCAGCGTGGGCTCCACTGCACACGCGCCGCCAGCAGGATGTCGCTCAGCCGCTCGTTGATCGGGTCGCCGCCGGCCAGGCCCGTGGCGTTGGGCAGGAACACGTTCTGGTCGCGAAAGAGGTAGCGCTGGGCCACGCCCAGGCGCACCACCTCGGCACCGTTGTCGGGGTCGAGCAGGCGCGAACTCACGCCCACCGTGACCGCGCGGGTGTCGGAGATGCGGTCGTTGCCACCGAAGGCGTTCTCGGTGTAGATCGAGGCGAGGTTGAAGTCGTTGGCGGCCGAATCGTAGTTGGGCAGCAGGCGCTGGTCGCGGTATGGCGTCCAGGTGAAGAAAGCGCGTGGCTCCAGCGTCTGGGTGAAGCCCCGGCCGAAGTAGCTGGCGTCGCGCTCGAAGATCAGGCCGCTGTCCAGACTGAGGGTGGGCAGCACCCGCGAGGCACTGCGCGAGCCGTTGGCCAGGGCGTTGTCAAAGCTGTATTGGGTGGCGTGGATCTGGGCGCGGGGCTTGATGAACCAGCCTGGCGCCTGAAAGCGGCGGCTGATCTCCGCCACAGTCAGCGCTCGATCGCCGTTGGTCTGGCCGGTGAGTCCGGGCACCGACTGGAAGCGCGTGTACTCGGTCAGCACCGACCAGTCGACCCCGCTGAGGTTGGCCACTTGTGCGTCGTTGCGGCCGTAGCGCACCGCCACCGACGGCAGCCGGTCGTAGGGCGGGGTGATGGGCGCGTCGACGTCTTGCAGCGTCTGCCAGGTGTAGGCGCCCGCGCTCACCGACCAGGGCCCCTGGCCCCAGCTGTACACGGCGTCGCTGGCGAGCAGGCGGGTGGTGAGCGAGGCGGTGGCGCGCGGGAAGTCGCGCCAGTAGTCGTCGTCGCTCACGCGGTTGAGGTTGAGGTACAGACCCGCCGAGCCACCGAACGCCAAGCTGCTGCCGGTGAGGTTCTGGTTGTGCTGGGCGGTGTAACCCCAACGGTTGGCGTCGCGCAGCTGGTCGGACGGCATGTACGCGCCGCGCACCAGGCCGGCGTACGTGGGCTGCAAATAGCGCACCTCGGCACCCAGGTCGACGCCGCGTTTGCTCATCACCGTGGGGTAGAGCGTGGCGTCCAGGTTGGGCGCGATGTTGAGGTAGTAGGGCAGCGTGACCTCAAGGCCGCTGATGTTGTCGATGTTCAGCGTGGGCGGCAGCAGGCCGGACTTGCGCGCGTCGGTGAGCGGAAAGGAGAAGTGGGGCCAGCCCAGGATGGGCACGCCCTTGAACTCCAGCGCGCCGTTGGTGGCGGTGCCGGTCTGGGCCACGTTGTCGAACTCGATCCTGGTCGCGCGCACCATCCAGTCGGGCATCCAGTCGGCCCCGGGCGTGCGGGGGCAGGTGGAGTAGCGGGCGTCATGGGCCACGGCCTTGTCTTCACCCAGAAAATCCACGCGGCTGGCGTCGCCCTGGCCTTCGTTCTTGAGCAGGTTGAAGGTGGGCTGGGTGAACGTGCCTTGATAGGTCTCCACGTTGATCTGCAGCTCGGGGCCTTGAAACCGGTCACCGCTGCGGTTGATCAGCACGTTGCCCTTGGCCTGCGCCTCGTTGGTGCGCTGGTCGAGCTGCAGCCGGTCGGCGCGGATCACGGTGTCGTGGCGGCGCAGCTCGGCGCTGCCCTCAACCGCCGTGACACCGTCGGTCTGGCCTTCAATGCGGTCGCCCGAAACGAAGGTGGGCGCCTGGCGTTTCGCGTCTTCGGGCAAGGTTTCCACCAGCATGCCGCTGGAGCGCAACGAAACGCCGGGCTGTGGCGCCTCGTCACCATCGCCGGCCTGGGCGTGGCCCAGGGTGTGCGCGCCCAGCGCCAGCACCGCGATCAGACCGCGCACCGCCAGCGCCACGGGCGCCGCCTTGAGACGGGGTTGCTCGTGCCCACCGGGCAGGGCTGAAACACAGGGTGGGTGGGTGCGGCGATTCAAGGGGAGGAAGTCGTTGACCGGGTCGATCAATAGCGTGCGGGGCCCGCGGATCGGCACAGGGGGTTTGTAGAATCAGCGGCCATTATCCACTGCGCGATCCCGCGTGCAGCCCATTGACACGTGGCGCAAAAACACCCTCCACCATGACCCCGTCCAACACCGCTGTCGAGTGGGCCGATCCCCAGCGCAAAGCCGCTTTTTCGGCCTGGTTGAGCCCGCTCGCCGAACGGCTGGGTTTGCTGCCCGCGACCTTGCGCGCGGCCTCGGCCGATGCCAGTTTCCGGCGTTACCTGCGCATCGACACGCAAGCCGGCCACAGCCTCATCGTGATGGACGCACCGCCCGCGCACGAGAACTGCAAACCCTTCGTGCACGTGGCCACGCTCATGCGCGAAGCCGGTCTGCTGGTGCCCGAGGTGCTGGCCTGGGACGAGCCGCAGGGCTTCATGCTGCTGAGCGACCTGGGCCACCAGACCATGCTCGACGGCATCGACCAGGACAACGCGCAAGCCAACCACGAGCGCTACATGCAGGCGCTCGACGCGCTGCTGGCCTGGCAGCTCTCATCGAAGCCCGGCGTGCTGCCACCCTACAACGAAGCACTGCTGCGCCGTGAACTGCAGCTGTTTCCCGACTGGTACCTGCAGCAGCACAAACAGTTTGTCTTGAACGACACACAGGCCAACACCTTGCAGAAAGCCTTCGACTCGATCGTGGCGCACAACCTCAACGCGCCGAGCGTGTATGTGCACCGCGACTTCATGCCCCGAAATTTAATGATCCCCCACGCTCCGCCGTTTCACGGGTCGCTGCCCCCTGGGGGGGCTGATTCGCCTTGGGGCGGCCCGGCGGCGAATCGTTCTGCTGCACAACAGCTCGGCGTGCTCGATTTCCAGGACGCGGTGCACGGCCCCATCACCTACGACATCGCCAGCCTGATGCGCGACGCCTTCCTCACCTGGGACGAGGACTTCGTGATCGACGTGACCGTGCGCTACTGGGAAAAAGCGCGCAAGGCCGGCTTGATGGACTTCGAGGACTGGCACAGCGACTTTGGTGCCTTCTACCGCTCGGTCGAGTGGATGGGCCTGCAGCGCCATTTGAAGGTGGCCGGCATCTTCGCGCGGCTCACGCTGCGCGACGGCAAACCCAAGTACCTGGCCGACGCGCCGCGCTTCATCGGCTACATCCGCCACACCGCGCACCGCTACCGGGCGCTCGGTCCCTTCCTGCAACTGATCGACGAGGTCGAGGGCCTGCAGGCCGCATCGGGCTACGCCTTCGGGCGCGTCTGATGCCGCGCTTTCACTGCCCCGCGCCGCTGCTCGCTGGCCAGAGCCTGGCCCTGCCCGCATCGGCCGCGCGCCATGTGCAGGTGCTGCGCCTGCAGCCGGGGCAACCCATCACGCTCTTCAACGGCGAGGGCGGCGAGTGGGAGGCCACCATCACACGCATGGGCCGCAGCGACGTGGAGGTGACCGTGGGCGCCCACACCGCCACGGAGCGCGAACCCGCCCGCGCCGTGACACTGGCCATGGGCATGCCCGCCAACGACCGCATGGACTGGCTGGTGGAGAAGGCCGCCGAGCTCGGCGCGGCGGGCCTGCAGCCGCTGCACACCGCACACAGCGTGCTGCGCCTGGCCGGCGAGCGCGCCACCAAAAAGCAGGCTCACTGGCAGTCGGTGGCCATTGCGGCGTGCGAACAGTGCGGCGGCAACCGCGTGCCGACCGTGCAGCCCGTGGCCGACTTCGCGACCTGGCTCAAGGCCCTGCCACCCGTGGACGCCGCAGCGCCCGTGCTGCGCTGCCTGCTCTCGCTGGCCGAAGGCACAGAGCCGCTCCATCAAGCCTTGCAAGCGCTGGCCGGCGACACGCCCGTGTGTTTCCTCAGCGGCCCCGAGGGCGGCCTGAACCCGCAGGAAGACGCCCAGGCACGCGCGGCAGGCTTCATCCCCGTGACCTTGGGCCCGCGTGTGCTGCGCGCGGAAACGGCGGCCCTCGCGGCACTGACGCTCGCGCTGGCTTGAGCCCCGGTCGGTTCAGGCGGCCTGAGGCGCCAGGCGGAACACCGCCACGGTGGCCTGCAGGCGTGAGGCCTGGTCCTTCAAGCTCTCGGCGGCGGCGGCACTCTCTTCGACCAGCGCGGCGTTCTGCTGCGTCATCTGGTCCAGCTGCGTCACCGCCACGTTG
>NZ_JBLYYB010000044.1:0-16197 GCF_048549895.1 Hydrogenophaga sp. | reverse complement strand
TGATGACTACTCATCAAAGGCCAAAACCGAGGTGTTTTGATGCCTGTCGCGGGGCGCTTTTCCAGCAGCGACTGGGCCTTTGAATCCGCACGCCTGGAGCGACATCACTGACTTGGTCGGGCCGGGCGCTGCTCCCCATGTAACTAGGGTGTTCCAAACCAACCCAACGTAGCGGTCGTTGAAACAGCGGGTGCGTGAGTGATATGCCCCAACGGCGTACCAGGTGTTCCCGAACTCGCGCACCTGCTTGGCGAGATGCCATGCCGCCACGTACGTCGACACGCATGGATCCAGTAGGTCGTGCTTGCCGATGCCGTAGCGGCCCAGCTCCTTCAAGTGCATCGAGTTGATCTGGGCCAGTCCTAGATCCACAGTGCCGTTCGGGTTCTTGTTTACAGCCGATGGCTTGAAGTTGCTTTCGACCTTCAGAATCGCCATGAGGATCCATGGATTGACTGAGTGACGGCCAGCGGCGTCCTGCACACAGTGGGTGACAGCGGCTCCACCGTCACCCCCAGCAATTTGTTGGGGAGCGGTCTGCCCCTGAGCCTGCGACGCAGTCGAACAGGCGAGAAGAAGCCAGCAAACAGCGACTTCTAGTAGCTTCATTCGCGGTGCGCTCGAACAGGCGTCAGCGAGCGCCGATGTCGATGTTCAGCACCTCTTTCATGAAACGAGCTTCCCAGGCGGGAAGTCCGTCATCGCGGTACTCGAACATCTGTTTGACCTTTGCGGGCTGGGTAGTTGCCTCGTTGATGGCAATGAGCGCAGGGGGCATCTGCGTGTTGACCAAGCGAGTTACCGTCGGCTTGATGAGCAGGTAGTCCCGCTTAGGGATAGCCGATGCAAGCAACTGCATCTGGGCTTCGTTGGTACCAAAAATGGTTCGGTACAACTCAGCCTGTGACTGCGATGAGCCTTTCACCGAGGGAAGGAAGATCTGCGTCGGAATGTTCTGAGTGAAGCTGCCCACATTCGGCAGCCGCGCAATTTCGTCGAGGGCCTGGGTGGCGAAAACGACAAACGCCCGCTTCTTTCGAAAGGTACGCAGCCAGTCTTCAAACTTCTGGAGAAAGACTGGGTTGGAGAGCATGTACCACGCCTCCTCCACGTAGATGAACGTTGGCGTCGTCCCGTCGAGGCTGCGCTCGATGCAGTAGAACGCGTAATCCATGAAGGGGCTGGCCAGCTGTGGCGTCTGAAGTATGCCGCCGCACTCAAGGCACACCATCTTCGTCAAGGAGAAGTTGTCTTCCAGGCTGTCAAAGTAGCTGGCATACACACCCGATCCGTAATCGTCTTCTGAGTCAGAACGGTCCACATAGGGAGCGAGCTTCGCGGCCAGATGGAGGTTTTCGCCAGCAATCAGTGCGTACAAAGCAGAGAGTCGCCAGGCCGAGGAGGGCGACCTGCGAAGGCCCTGAATCGCTGTGAAGATGCTCGATCCTTCTTCAGCTGAAACGGTGCTTCCGCCAGCGGTGATCAATACCTCGATCCACTGGCGCAGACGCATGTCGTCGTCGTTCATCATCATCACGCCAACAGGATTCATCGACCGTGACGAACCAGCGGAACTGACGTCCACGTGCTTGCCACCCATCAGCACCGACGCCATGGCCAGGCTGTAGTCCTTGTCGAAGATGTATGTCTGTGAAGGGTGGTACTTCTGGAACTGCGCGACAAACAGCGTCATGAGTGAGGTCTTGCCTGCTCCCGACCCCCCAATTACCGCGGTGTGCCCAAGATCGTCCTGGTGGGTATTGAAGTCGTAGGTGACACCGTATGGCGTGAGGAAGCGGCAAAGCGGGGGAACCTCGTGACCGATCACGCGGGAGAAAAGAGGGTGCGTCGCCTCGCCGCGAGTAATGGTGCGGATAGGAGCCAGATCTGCAATGTTGGCGGTTGATGCGAGCTTCCACCGCAGGGTGGCGTTGGCATTCCCGGGGAACGATGTGAGGACAGCGGCCATGAGGCCATGGCGTTCGCGAACAATCGTGAATCCGCTGCTACGCAACGATCCTCCCAGTACATCTGCAGCTGCTTCTGCATGACGTGGCGTCTCGCCAATGGCTAGCAACGACATGTTGTAGTAGCCGTAACTGATGTCCTGCGTGGTGAGCTCCACGAGGGCATCCTGTGCGTCTTGAGCGAGATGCAGGTTGCCGGTGTTGACTTTTTCGCTTTCGACATCAAACAAGCGCTCGGCTACTCGGGTCACAACGGACTTGACCTCTGATCGGTAGAACATTTCCGCGTCCTGAATGGCCTTCTCCGCAACCATTCGATCAAGGAATCGGTAGCACTGAACAAGGACGTACTCGCAATCCACCGCCATCAGCTTGTCCATGTCGAGGCTGTGTGCCTCCTGTGGAGTTCCCGTGGTTGACAACGCTGCGACGTAAACCGTCTTGTTGACGCCCTTGAACTCCATCAGGTCGTGCTTGCGTTCAACCGAATCGGTAGCCAAGAGCGTGTTCAGGTAGCTTCGGCCTTGGGGAGGCGTCACGGGCCCACGAATGGATGCGAAGTTGGCTCGGGCATGAAGCTCGCCGAGGAACTCCTTCCCACCAAGGCGGCGAAAGCCCAAGTTGAGTTCGACGACACCTGAGAACGCTGCGAGCACCTTTTCGAACTCCGCAGCCATTTCAGCGAGTTGACCGCGAACTCCAGCTATCGCGCCCCTGTCAGAAAGCCGGCGCTTGGCGAGGCTCGAAACGGCCTTGAAAAAGTTGCCATCGTGTTCTTGAACCTCTGCGCTCAGCGATTCAAAGAACGCCTCAGACCGGCTTGGGAAGTTGTAGGCAAGGAAAAAATGTTGCTTGATGACAGCATTGCGGCGTACGCGAAGCGAAGCGGCCCACTGGTCATCGATGGCCTGTGCCACTGGGTTGGTGAAGGCGCCCGCAGGGTAGCCGTCCACATACCGACGTTCCTGAATGCTCCACAGGGTCACCCTTTCGCCCAACGAGCGAAGTGCCGTTTGCATCTGGTTGATGCGATGGTCCACTTCGTAATTCTCCTTGCCCTCAACGTCGTCACCGGCGACCGCGAATGCGGCAAGCAATGAGCCATCCTGGCAAAGCACAACATCGTCTGTGATCATGCCAAACCATGGCAGCAACTCAGCGAAGCTGCGGGCGGACTTGCGAGGCTTGGTGAAGAGGTCTTCGAAGGAGAGCATGGGGACAACGTAGTGAGGTTTGGAGAACAAGAGGGCTGCTCGGTTGGCCGAGTTCAGCCTCTTGTTGAACTAGCGGGGCAAGCCCTTGCCCCAGCCCTTGGGCCGCTTCTGGAAATCAGAGGGCCGAGGAAGCGCGTCGTAGACGTGCTCCTCATTGAGGTACTTCAGCAGCACGCCCACAAACTGGTCATCCTTCTTCGTTACCCAACGGGCCAACACGAAGAGAATGATGAGCAGCGGGTACGCCCAGAATGCTTGTGCGACGAGTGAAAACACGGCGCCGAACACGAGCCCGCCAAAGCTGCTCTTCTCCACGCCCATGATGAGCTTGGGCCGATGCAGCGAAAGGTGAAACAGGCTTGAGCGGGACGCCATGGCTTACATCAGGCAAGCGTTCAAGCCGGCCAGGTTCTGCATGTACTCGCTACCGGAGAGGATTCGGCCCAGGCCAAGGACGATGCCGAAGATGATGCAGACCGTGATGATGCGGCCCCAGTCCATCTTGGTGATCATTCCGAAGATGAGGGTCACGACAACCACCATGACGAAAATCACCACGGCAAGTGGTCCGCGCAACCACTGGACCACGTCACAGCCAAAGTCCTGAATGAAGGGCACTTCAATCTGTGCAAAGGCGCTGCCTGGCGTGAAGGCAAGCAGCATGAGGAAGGCCATGAGAACCCAACCGCCAACGCGTGCTGGGGAGCCGTTGGCGCCATGATCGAGCTTGCCGCCGAAGGACACGAGGGGAGTATTTGCGAGGTTCATGAGGAAGGTTCTCCGTGGTTAAAAAAGGGTGAAGCGCTGGTTGGTATCAAAAGTTCTCAAGGTCATAGGTGCCCTTGGTACGGTCGTAACCGTGCAGGCGTACTGCCTGGGACACGGTTCTCTTTGCGCCATCGCGCTGGATGTAGAACATCCAGTTGACGGTTTCAGCAATGGCCACGCGCAGGGAGTCGTAAGGGACGCCCATGTCGGCCATCAAAAGTAGGTTTTCGAGTCGGGGGAGCGCCTTGGCGGCGCTGTTTGCGTGGATCGTTGCGGCCGACCCCGGGTGCCCAGTGTTTGCAGCGTCGAGCCAGTCGTACGCCTCTGGACCACGCAATTCGCCGACAATCACCCGCTTGGGTGCATAGCGCATTGCTGTACGAACAGCGCGCCGTGGTGTGACGCCCTGCTCCTCGTCACATTCGATGATCACGTGGTTCTCGGACGTGACCTGCAGCTCGTGCACCCCTTCGATGACAAACAGACGATCCTCTGCCGGCATCATCGAAAGGAAGGTATTCATGAACGTGGTCTTGCCCGATCCGGTGCCACCCGCAATCAACACCGTCTCGCGGGCGTCGACAACGTCCGCCATCACCTTGGCGTACTTCTCGGAGATCACCCCAGCTGCGACATATTCATCCAGCGTGAAGACTCGGGCAGCATGGCGGCGAATGCACATGCTTGGGCCCTTAACTGCGGCGGGTGGAAGAATCGCCTCGATTCGAAAGCCAGGAAGCTGGGCCGACAAGAGCCTGTTGTTTGACCGCTCGCCAACTTCCTTCGCTACGAAAGAGGCCATCAGGGTGATTGCCGTGCGGATCGTTCCTGCAGTCAGTGCGACCCGAACGCGACGCTCTTTACCGTGTTTTGAGATGAAGACGTCATCCGGGCCGTTGACCATGATTTCGTTGATCTCGGGATCTTCGAAATATGGGCGCAGCGTATCGAGCGTGTCCTTGATTTGATTCAGGACGTTCTTGCTATAACTCGCGCGCTCGGACTTGGATGCAAGGGCTGGGGTAGGTACGGGATGCATGCAAGAATTTTTGCGTGCCGCCCCGCTTTTTCTGTCGAGCCAACGCACCCTATTCGGTGCGTTGACCCGCTTTCTATCGGGTCATCGCCCGAAGATTGGCTGCGAGTTCGAGATCAAAACCGAAAGCGGCAGTGCAACGCAAGCGGCCCAGACCGGCGCAAGCAGCGGAGACATCGTGAATGGCATCACGAGGTAAACGACTGGCATCGCGACAATTGGAATCACGATCATTCCCGCCAGCGTGAAGGTAGCGGGACGCATAGTGCCGAACTCGGCCATCTTGACTCTTCGTTGCATCAAGCCGTCGTATACCGCGGCGACAAAGAATGGCAAGAGGAAGACCAGCCAGATCATCACAATGGCCAATCTCATCGCTACCACGTAGGACTGCAAGACAAGGCCCGACATGTAGCTGTTGAAGAGGTCTGCCATCACGGCACCGCCCACGCCAGCCACCTTGATGCTCAACTGGCGTTCTTTGTCGGTGAGCGACGCTTTGTTGGCCGCGACCATGACCCCTTTGAGCGGCGTGTTCTCGAACAGTCCATTGGCAAAAGAGACAACGCCGTTACCAACGCGTTCCCCCATGGCAGCACGGGTCTGGGCAATCTCTGCCGTCACGAACCGTTCCATGCTGTCACCAGTGCGAAGCATGGGTGCGATGAGAAAACCCAGCATCGCCAGGAAGAACCAGAAACCGAGGTGCTGCGAATTTTTCATGTATGGCGTGCGCGCGAGTGTTGCCTGGTGGATTCATGGATCGTGACGCCCAGCCCCGGCGAACACTCACCCTTTGGATGCGTGCTTGATTAGGTAACCGGTGTCGATTGGGTCTGCTACGTGCGCAACCATGTGAGCGTGCAAGCCCACCACCTGGACCTCAGTAGGTCCAGGGTGGGACAACTGCGCGCAGATGGTGTCGATGCCGTGCTTCTCTGCCCACGGCTTCAATGGCTCTGCAAAGTGCTGCCACCGCTGTAGATCGCCATTGCGATCTACCCCACTGATGCTCAACCGGGCCACGTCTGCGACGTACTGAGTGAGTCCATAAAGATAGACGCCAACGAGTCGGCCGATGAACGCTTCTCGGTTATTGATGGCCGTGGTTGACCGCGAGACCGCTTCGGCGATGGACTTGCAAAGCAGTGACTGACCGTCCTGCGATGGCCAACGCGGCGTGATGTATTCAGCAAGGCGGCTGGTAGCTTTTTTCAGCGTGGGCTGGTGTGCCCAGATGGAGATAGCCATCCCTTCGTGCGGCGTGCCGGCGATGGCCGCGCTCAGCCAGTCTTCGGTGGAGTCCGTAGAAAAGTCAGCAAGCGACCAGTAAGCGAACGCGGTCGGGTCACCGGACTGATTCGGAGGGCGGGCGCGCGCTGCTGCGAGGGAAACGATCTGGGTCATGTCGGCTTGTATTTCCTGTCTTCAACAATCACGGGTATGCGGCCCTTGATGAGTTCGCCGCGATTGAAGAATCCGATGTAGTGGAGGTCCTGAAGACTGGGCAAAAGTGACTTCGGGAAGATTTCTTTGTCTTTTTCCGAAATCGATGTACTTGAGTTTGCCGAGAATTCCAGGCCGACGTCCTCGGTCTTTGACCCTATTCCGGTTGATTGGCCGCGAACCGTGATCGTGGTTTCCCCCAGTTTCTCGGTAATGAGAGCCATCGTGTCGGGGTCCTGGGTGGCGCCGACGATCATGTTGTTCATGTTGCCGATGAACCGTTTGGCACGAGCTGTGTTTCCGCCGAACTTGTCCACCAGGTCGGAGAACGTTTGGCCGAGTGCCCAGATAAAGAAACCTGCGCCCCGGCCCTTGTTTGCCTGCTGGATAACGGGCGCGCAAACAGCATCGCCCCACTCATCGATTACGACGTGGACTCGACGAGGTTCCTCGCCAGTGTCGGCCGCCGTGCCGTGGTTGTAGATCTCAGCTGCCACTGCTGATAGTTCTGCCAGCGCCATCGTTGAGATGGCTCGGCCGACGGATTCATCGGCCAGAGTGTCGGTGCCGATGTAGAGGATGTGGTTTCCTTCAACAATGCGCTTGCCATCCATGATGGGCCGCGTGTCATTGATATCGTCGTAGTCAGGTGAAAGTAGCCCCTTCAGGTCGTCAGTGGTCAGCTTGGTCAGCATCGGGGTGATGGAGATGATCATCTTCCCGAACCACTCACGATTCGCCTCAAGAATTGCGATCAAGCCCCGCAGTTCCTCCGGCTTTATCGGTAGTCCGGTCAGCTTGGCCTGCTCTTCGTCCTCTGGAACCAATTCCTGAAAAACCTTGATCATGGCGGCCAGCTCGGGCGACGACGTTTCAATGCCCCCCTTCTGCGGCTTGCCGCCGGCGGAGGCCTGCGCATTCAACTGCTTTTCAAGCGCCTCCTTCAGTTCCGGGCAGTCTTCCTCGAAGAATTTGCGCAAAGCCGTGCTGGTCAGCGACTCGACTGCCGTGCGAGATTCCATGGCCGTCTTCAGGCTGTAGATCGAGACTCGGCGCCCGACGTACTTCATGGCGTTTGTGATCCGGTGCACGGCCATCCAACAGAATTCCTTGAAGTTGTCGGATTCCTGACTGTCCAGCACCATCGTGATGCGGGAGGCTACCTGCGACACGCGGTCCCAGTTCTTGATCAGATCAAGACGCACGGACTCGCTTGCGAATGCGGGGTGGAGCATCAGGAAGCGTTCGGGCTTGCCCGACAGGATCGCTGCCTGGCGGCAGATTTCTCTGAGGTCCTTGTCGCCCTTGGGGTCGATGACGATCACGCAGTCGCCTCGCATGGCCAGTTGAAAGATGACCAGAGCGGCGAGTCGAGTCTTGATCGCGCCGGTGGTCGCGATGATGGCGCAGTGCCCCTTGAGCGAGTCGAAGGGCAGGATGACGTCTTTTTCGCCCATGTCCAGGCCGTGGATCCAAGGCAGCCCTTTAACCTTGAGCGGATCCTGCCCGTTGCCGAAATACTTCATCCACCACTTGGGTGGATAGACCTCATCCAGGTCGCGCTTCATGATTTCGTAGGCGCGCTGCGTGTGCCTTGGCTCCCACCTGTAGCCCCAGCCTAGCCACAAGTTGTTGCCCAGCTTGTGCATTGATTTCTGCAGGTGCGTAGCAGGCATCACCACGGTGGGCTTGCCCACCAACGACACCTTGTACTTTATGAGCCGGTGAGCTCCGAATGCTCTGTAGAGCGCCATCGTCAGCGCGAGCAGCGAACATGCGGCCAATGCTGCTTTGGGTGCGTTCAGAACGAGCGCTACCCCTGCCATCCAGATGCAAGCAACTCCCCAGGCAAGGGTTGAGCGGGCCTCGAAAACAGGTCGCAGCAGCTGCTCAAATTGTCGTTTCTTTGCCATTTCAGAGTCCCAGCTTCTTCACGGCGAACCGCGACAGAATCACACACTCCTTGGGCTTTGCACCCTCAGGGATGGATACCTTGTTGATCTTCAAACCAGGGGTAGCAGCTGGGCTGTACACGAGCCCTGCAGCGGCCATCTCCCCTACCCAGCCCGGCACATCCCGGACGATCGTGTTGAGGAACTCCAGTGCGATGGCGGCGCCGTGATCGGTCATGCGCATGTGCTTGCTCGCCTCACCCCGATCACGCCATGCTTTCATGACCTTGCCCAACAGCTCTATGTGCAAGCGCTTCTTGATGTCTTTCTGGACTTCCGAGGGCACCAGATCGCTGTACTTGACCTCAGCCGCTTCTTTGATCGCTGGCGCAGCTTGCCCATCGGCCTCTACCGCCGGCGCCGGAGAGATGGCCAGAGGCACCAAGGACTCTGCGGCGCGCAGGCCTTCTGGCTCTTCCGACTGCGCCGTTGATTGGGGAGGCTGCTGCGCTCCTACTTCTGTTTCAGAATCACTTTCCCGTTGCAGGAGGTCAGGCTGACTGGGTGCCGTCAGCGAAGCAAGGGGATCTTCAAATTCTTGGCCCACTGGTACAGGCTTTGCCTTCGGTTCGGGCTTCTTCCGCTGCACGCGCTCTGCCTTCGCCTCAGCTGCCGCGAGGGGATCTGCTGCAATGACCGCGGCGACCGTTTTTGGAGCCTTGATGTCCAAAGCGTCGGGGTCGAAATCTTCCATGACAGAAAGAGGGTTCTTTATCTGGAGGGCGCGAACGATCTCGCCTTCGTCTGCGACGACCTCCACCATGCCCATTTCCTCGCCGTTGTTCGTCACGATTCCAGACGCCTTGAGCAATTCGGCGATGGTGGCGGGGTTCGTCGGCCAGCCTTGAATTTGCTCACGCTGTCCGAAGTTGGCGATGTCCTCAATCGCTTCTGGCCAGACGAGATACACACCCGATGCATCCGCGCGTACTCGGTCGCCGTTGAGCTTCCAGGTTGGAGTGGCGAGAAGTGTGCGTATGGCGCCCACGAGATACGGTCCCAAGTGGGTGCCGACCTTCTGACGACCAAAGGCTTGTGGACGCCGGGCTTCTTCTCTACGAGAAATTCGCATCCAGACGGTGGCGATCACGTCCTGGCAATTGCGCGCAGACGATGGCTGACCCGAGCTGATTTCGTACAGCGCCTTGACCAATTCGGGCGAACCGTCATCGAGCCACTGGAGATTGTCCGCCCCGACCACCTGGGCAATCATCGACGCGATATGCGTGGAGGGTCCCACTTGCTGCTCGGTCTCGTCCTGGTCTGGCCACGACGCGAAGATGCGTGAAGTCCCGCCTTGCTGAGCCCATTGCGTGAGACTGCCGAAATGACGTCTCCACGCCTTGCCGTCTGCACCCGTCACCACAACAGTGTCCAGGCACCTACCAAGGGGGTAAAACATACCGCCGAGGAAACTGACGTAGCGCCAACGTGTTTCCAGGGCATGCCGGCGTTCCACAGTCTCATTGCCGGTGAATATCCGTCCATCTGATGCCTGGAAGGAAAAGAAGGCCATTTCGAGTGCAGCGCGGAACAACCCCCCATGACCAGAAAACAGACCGCTTGAGGTAGCCGGCAGAGTGTTGACCTGCTCGGCAAGGTTGCGAAGCGGAGCGATGAACCGAGCATCGAACACCGGGGCATCCATCGCGGCATGCAGGCGCAGGCGTTGGATCAGATCCGCATTGGAGTCGAGGAGGGCCTGAGGATCGTTTACCGGCAACCCCTGGTCAATGGGCGGGTAGACAGGCGCCTGCGCGGTTGCGGGTACAACCTTTTGTGCGGTTGTGGAGGAGACTGATGGGGTCTGGCTGACCAGAGCCTCAGTCTTGGCGAAAAGGGATTTGAGCCACGTTTGGAGCATGTGGGTATTTTTCAACCCAGCAGTGCCAAAGCACTGAGCTCCAAACAGCGTATATCGCGTCGTTGACGCGATGTGGGTCAGCCAAATTTGTAAGTTTGTTCCGTTGCCGCGCGTTTTGCCGCCAGTCGTTCCTCGATCAGCAGGTTCGCGTTGTCCATGCGCAAGTCCTGAATGGAACAGACGGGGCACGTGGACTGGCCTTGGTGGGAGGCAGACACGGGGTAGCGGGAGTTGCAGTCACCGCACTGGTGCACTTCGATGGCCCGTTCCTTGATGCCCTGCACCATGAGGTAGTAGCTCTCGAAGGAGATGCGAGGCTCCACACCCCACGAGTAGTAGTCGGAACGGTACTTGTTGTACACAGCCAGTCGTTTGTCACAAGCCTTGGCCAGATTCGTTTCCGCTTCTGCATACTCGCCAGCGCCACGCGAGCCAAAATGCAGTGCAATCAGATACGCGGCGTCGTACTTGTCTGTCTTGCTGGAAATGAAAGTCTTGGACGTGTAGTCGCGACCCACACCACGCGGACGATTCACTTCTTCGCCCATCTCGCCATAACGACGGTCAATTTCTTCCTTGATCCGTTGACTGCGGAGGTCGGTGCCTGTGATCTCCTGAATCAGTGCGGTGCGCTGAGTCAACAGAATGAGCTGGTCGAAGCGGTCTTCCCACGCGGGGTCGGTGAAGATCAGTTTTCTAGTTCTTTTTGCTGCAACAGCGCGTCCGCTCATGGTGTTCACTGATTTACCCCTGAAGAATTGGTGACTGTCATACCTGCAAACGAATGACGCTCCATAGGCCCAAATATCGGCAACAGGAGCGGTGTCCTGAGTTCTCTTTTTGGGCAAATGTCACACATGATCGCGTTTGGTCGGTTGTCTGGGTTGAAGCGGAATCGAAAAGCTACTTTTCGAGTAACGAAGTGGGAAACGAGCGCAATGAACTGCCCGGATCACCTGAAATTGGCACGCCCCTTTTTGGACATGAAAGCCAGCCGTGTACGCTCCCCGACCGTCATGTTTCCAGCTAGCACAGCAGAAAAGTACTGGTCACTGGCAGACAGGTTGAGCGTCATTCCAGGACTGGCAGCAAGATCCTTCAACTGATGCGGCGTTGAGGAACTGAGAGTGCCCGCTTCGGACGCCGTGAGGTCATGGAGGATGCAACCCTTTTCCATGTCAGTCCGGATAGCATCTAGGCGCACACACAACGCCATGAAGACTTCTTCCCGGTTGGCGAGCTCATAGGGGTCCACCGTTGCAAACGGCTTCGAGCCCGGTGCTGGATGCCCTTCAAGCAACGCTATGGTGAAAAGCGGGCACAGGCAGTCTGCCGCCGCTTTGACCTCGTCCTCTGAGTAGACCGAAAGCCTTTCCAGAAGATCACGTTGACCTGGAAACCACCGCGCAACGATGCGCGGATCGGTGTCATCTAGGACTCTCGCGATCTCCCACCGCCTGAGCAAAGCGGCTTGGTTTTCCGCACGGACAGCTCGCGTCTCTGTAGGCAACTGCCACTGGTTGTCAGTTTCACCTGGCTGACTCGTAAACAAATTCGTTCCTTTAAAACGTTGCGTGCGCGGCGCCACATTAAATTTGGGGAGACCGCCTTAAAATGGGGCGCTTGGGTAGGCACCCATGCACTATGAAAACATAAAACGGGCCTATGTCAACCCAAAACAACCGACGAACTGGCACCCTAAATCAGCGATTCACGCAGAGGCTTCGGGTCCTGCTTGACCAGCAGGGCTATCCCGCTTCCATTCGAGACCGCAGCAAGGCTCTGAGCATCCGGCTGGGTGTTTTTGAGTCCGTGGCCAGCGCACTTCTCACCGGCAGTGAGATGCCTGACTTCGATGTGCTGATGAGTCTCTGTGAACTTACTGGCAAGAGCCCTGGGTGGTTTTTGGACGCTGGCAAAGAATCTTTGCCCGCTCGCACAAGGCTGGTGCGGTGCGTGGGTCCGGGAGAGGAGCTGGCCATTTGCCTTCCGACGACGCTTTATGAAGGTCGAGTGGACGAGCAGCAAGCCTTGAACTATTACCGCGCCGTTCGCGCGATGGGTTTTGGAGTCAAGGCTGGCGACTTCATCTTCACCGTAGACGCTGAGCTTCAACCACACGCCCTGGCCAAGGGCGACCTGTACCTGGTGGGCAGCGAACACGGGTATGACATCCGTCGTTGTGTGCACACAGGGGGCGACAGAGCTGCTCTCACGACCTTCGACGGTAAGCAGGTTCAGACGATCCGCAAGCATGGTTTGCGAGAGGTGCAGGCAGACTTTCAGGAAAGCGGGCTGGGCAACGACCTTCATCACTTCGGCAAAATCATCGCGGTGCTCAAGGGTGTGGCCAACCTTCCGACCACAGCGGAAGCGTGGGACCTGCTGGTCTGACGACACCAGGCTCGGTACAGACGGAAAAAAAGGCCGCACTTGGGTGCTAGCCGTTCCGTTAAGGAGTTGCTAAGCGCCCGCCGGGACCTCATTGATAGCCCCTCCAGCCTCGTGCTGAGAGGGGCTTTCTTCTGGGGCACGTCGAACCGACGAGGCCCTCTGGCGAGGGGGCTCACCGGGCACGAAGTAGAGGATGTCCTCTTCAGCCACCGGGCCCCGGGCAAGGCCCATTCGCATGGCGGGAGTTCGCTTGTCCTCGCCAACCTCGCAGTAATTAAAGTAGGTCCGGAATATCTCAACCAGCTTTGCAAGGACACCGGGGTTGTAGGCGTTCTTGCCGAACCAAAGGCGGCGGTCAGCGGAGGCGCTGACAACTCCGCGCTCGGCCATTGTCAATGCTCGACGCAGCTGCATGAAGAATCTGTCGATTTCATTCAATGAAGCTCGGCGATACAGCCTTGCCGCCTGCTGAAGTTGCGCCTCTCTCTCATTTCGGTCTTCTGATTGCTTCTCAATGTCGGTGAGCCAGCAAATCATCTTGACTGGTTCGCGCATGTCGCTTAGGGGGTGCCGTAGCCACCGGTCATTCCACTTTCCAATTTCTCGTACGCGCTCCATTTCTGCGCGAATCAGCAGTAGCTCCACTTCCTCTTCGGTGAAGTCCGGATGCGCCTCGCACATTCGCCGGAAGGCCTTGATGCTTTTCCCGACCAAGCCTCGCTTTTGGTCGACTGTTCCATCTTTCGTCACCTGAACGTAGAACGCGTCGGCTGTCCGATTGAGTACGCGGTCCACCTGCGCGGCCATGAATGCTGCCCTCAATCCGGGTTCTTGGTCCAAATAGAATCGAATCTTTGTCGCTCGCTGGAGCAACCGGCTAACGAATTGGATGTGCGCGTGCATTACGGACTGCTCATGCAGCAACATCCCTTTGGCCGGAGTACGCGAATTGAGCGAGGGCTCATCGCCGTCGTCGATGACGTCTCGCTCAACGACGTCTTCGTAGCGCGACGACACCTCGTTCACCAGGCGGTCCTCGAGGGAGGGCTCCACCAGCTCAGCTGCCTCCTTCTTGGCCTTGCGCCGGCCATCAGCTCGCTTCGCAGCCCGTTCGTAATCGCGCTCCAACCAAATTCGGGCGTAACGCCGAAAGGGCTGGGCCAGATGGTGGTCACCGAATCGCACCAGGTCTTTGCTGACCGCCGCATCGTCCATCTCTTCGTCGAAGTTCAAATGCGTGCCGTAGATGTACCCAGTATCTTGGTCGGCACTGGCCATTGAAAGAATCGTGGTGTTTCGTCGCTGCTTCTTCGACGACCAGTTCACCATCAGCTTTTGCCGGTCAACAGAAATGCGGCGTCGCCCCAAATCTGTTCTGTCAATCAAGGTGCGCTCGCGCTCACCTGCAAACAGCCGACACTGCTCGTAGATGAAATCGATGCGGTCGTAAAGTACGGAGGTCGATATTCCAAGCAACTTGATGATTCGACGGATGGGGACGGTATTGACCAGGCGCCGAAACACGTCACGATTGACATGAGTTTCGCGTTGACGTTTTGTGGACTTGCCTCCGAACGTGAAGGTCTTGCCGCAATTGGCACACTTGTACCGAGGTGTGCCGTGGCGATTGGTGCCGAATCGCGTCGGTGGCTTTGTGCTGGTGCCGGACGAGGCTGCGCAAGTCTCGTCTGAGCATCTGGGTAGAACCGGCTCCAAGTAGGTGCTGATTCGCAATAGCTCTTCGGCAATAGCAAGATTGCTTTGCATGGGGAAGATTTCCCCGCACAGCTGACATTTGAGGCTTGGCTGGGACTTGCCCGTGGCCACTACGACGTAATCGCCCGGCATCGCCTCGACGGTGCCTCCGAAGGCTCGTCCACGCTTCCGGTCATGCAGCGGCGCCACCCCAAAGTTCCGACAACAGGGGTTCTTGCAGTGGTTGACCTGGATGCCAGCGGCCGTCGGTGGATACCGCCACGGCCACTTCTTCGGCCTCCCGGGCCCTGAAGGAGATTTTTCCTCAGACAAAAAAGGGCTCCAGCGTAAGACTGGAGCCCATTCTGTAACAATCAGAGGGGTCTTAGCAACCCCTTACCGGAACGGCTAGCACTTGGGTGCGGCCTTTCTCACGTTGCTCAGAGTGCATGCGAGCGCTCATAGGCTTTCGCCCACTGGTTTGCCATGTCCTCCCCCTCGGTTGCAGCCTGGATCACCAGGACACGCAGCCCGTCCTTGCGCGCGCGCTGGGCCAACTGCTCGGCGTAGAAGCTGCCAGGACGGCGAAACTTCTGCACCCCGTTGACCACACCTGCAGCCTTGCGGGCATCGTGGTCAGCGAAGATCACAAGGCGGCGAACCGTTGCCTTGAGGTCTTCAGGCAACACAAACTGCGCCATCGCTGGCCCGTTCAGGCAAGGCCAGACCGGGAGGCGGCGAAGCATCGCAGCGCCCAGTCCGGTTTCAATGCCTTCGCAAACCCCTAGGGTGTCGCCCTGAGGCTCCATCATTCGGATTGCAAAGGCGTTGACGCCCACGCCGTAGTCGGTTTTCTTGACGAGCGGCACGTTGGCTTTACGGCCATCCGACGTCAAGAAGGTTTTGTGCAGCTGCACGACATTGCCCGCGGCGTCCATCGCCAAGGCCAGCATCGCTGGGTGCTTGCCGAGAGATACCGGCTTGCCGCCATCCTGCTCGGGTGGCGCCCAGTACTCCAGTCCCGGATGGAAGCGAAGCATGTTCGGCTGCACGTCCAGTCCTGGCACGCGGCACTTCAGGTAGAGGTCGACCGGGTCACCACTGGTGATCGGGCGGGCCTGTTCCCAGAAGTTCTTGATCCGCTGCAGGTTTCGCTGTGCAACTTCTGGTGTCATGTCATCACGGCCGGTGGCGCGAGACTCACGCGCGATGGCTTGAATCTGCGCCCCTGAGCCGTAGTGCGTTCGCACATGATCTGCAGCCTCTCGGAAGGTGCGGTATCCCATGTGACTCATGAGCATCTGAAATCCGCTCGCGTAGCGGCCGCCGGTGCACTGATTGCACACCCAGGCACCGCCGTTCTTCTTGGCCCAACGGTAGCGATCATTGCCCCCGCAGAAGGGGCACGGACCATTGCGCTGGATGAAGAACTTCGTGTCCATGCCGGCCGCCGTCAGAATGTCTGGCCAGCGTCCGTAGACAAGGTCTTCAGCATTGACGTTCATGCTCCTAGCTCCTCAATAAAAAAGCCGGGGGCCGCCTCACCCCATAGGGACAAGCTGCCCCCGGAGGTGGTTGATAGCAGCCAGTGGGCTGCGAAAGACGCAAGATGCGTTAACGAGGCAATTCTCCAGGGAGAGCGCCTCCTCGTCCAACCGATCAGGCCAGTTCAGGCCAGAATCTGAACTGGACAGGCTCATGGCTCTTTTCAGGGCTCGCATGAACGCTGAAAAAAGCCCCCCCGCGATGCGCGGAGGGACCTAAGGAAGGTCTGCAAAACCTCCCTCCCGTTGAACTGGCAAACGGCGTGAAGTGAGGAGAAGATAGGGGCATGAACCAAATCACGCTGGGGCTGGACCCC
>NZ_JBLYYB010000043.1:0-31767 GCF_048549895.1 Hydrogenophaga sp. | reverse complement strand
TGGGCAACAAAATCGTCACCGAAGCCGACCGCACAGCCACCCCACGCCCCACGCCCGTCGCTGGCGTGTCCCTGACCACGCCGGGCCGTGGTCAGCGCGTGAGTCTGGAGCGCGGCGTGGCAACCCGCAGCAAGAAGAACCCCGGCAAGCGCTCCAAAAAGGGCGGTTGACCGGTTCGGCCCCCGCGGCCGGCCTTGCTGAAATGCAAACAGCCCGCATCGCGGGCTGTTTGCATTTCAGCGCGTGAAGCTCGACCCGACGACGCGCCTGCACAATGGCCCGGCACCCGGCAGGCGGTGCGTCAACAGGAGCGATCACATGGGATGGTTTTCCAAAGCGACCGACGGCTTTTTCCTCAGCACCACCACACCCGAAGGCATTGAGCGTTCGCAGTACCTGGGCGTCGTCAACGGCGAAGCCATCATCGGCGCCAACATTTTCCGGGACATGTTCTCGTCGGTGCGCGACGTGGTGGGCGGGCGCGCCGGGGGTTACGAACGCGCACTCTCGGGCGCGCGCGACGCGGCGGTGGAAGACCTCATCGAATCGGCACGCGAGATGGGCGCCACCGGCGTCATCGGCATCGACTTCGACTACGAAGTGCTGGGCGAGACCAACGGGATGATGATGGTGGCGGTGAGCGGGACGGCGGTGAGGCTTTAAGCAACCCGCCTGCGCCGTCAACGCCTCTTGATTGGCGTCAGCAGCGCTCGCAATTGGAGATTTCTTTCATTGAGTAAAATAACTCAATGAAAGAAAACTACTTAAGACCAGTTGCAGAGCGTTTGAAGCACAGGCTACTGGAGCCGGTGCGGAAAATTGTGGTTGTTGCTGGGCCCCGGCAGGTGGGCAAGACCACAGCAATTCACCAAATACTGCGCGGAAGGCCTGCTTCGTCCTGCGTGTTCTACGCGGCGGACGCGTCTGAACGATTAGACGACATGGCTCTCGAATATGGCCGTGAGGAATCCGTTGCGAGCTCTGAAAAGAGTGCTCACCAGCCCAATGACGCTCAGTGGGTGACGGAGAAGTGGCATGCCGCACGCCGTGCCGCACATGCCTGGCATCTTCAGCAACTCGCATCTGTGGATGCTACAACTGGCCCACTGAAGCCCTATGTCTTGGTGTTCGACGAAATCCAGAACATTCCCGATTGGTCCACTGTCGTAAAAGGCCTTTGGGACCAAGACCGCGCTCAAGCCTTGCCGATGCATGTCGTGGTGCTCGGATCAGCGCCACTGCTCATGCAACGCGGTCTCGGTGAAAGCTTGATGGGACGTTTCGAACCCATCGAGATGACCCACTGGTCGTACAGTGAAATGCGCGACTGCTTTGGGTTCACCTTGGACCAGTACATCTACTTCGGCGGATACCCGGGGCCTGCCCATTGGGTTCTTGAAGGGCATGAGAGCCGTTGGCGCGATGAGGTTTTGCTCAGCCTGATCGAGCCCAATCTGGTCAAGGACATCCTGGCGCTCAAGCGCATTGAAAAACCGGCCGTCTTAAGACAACTTTTTCAGCTGGGCTGCACCTATTCGGGACAGGTTGTCTCCATGACCAAACTGCTCGCACAGCTCAATGACGTGGGCAACACCACGACGCTGACGGAGTATCTGCATTTGCTGCGTGTCGCCGGTTTGCTCGCAGGTCTCGATAAGTACTCGGCACAAGCCATTCGGCAGCGAGCGGCTCCGCCCAAGCTCAATGTGTTGAATACAGCCTTTCTATCCGTCTTCAGTGGTCGAACCTTTTCGCAGGCTCGCGCGGATGCCGGCTTCTGGGGTCACTTGGTCGAAAGCTGTATCGGTGCGCATTTGCTGAACTCGGCGGACCAGGGGCTTCGGGTGGGCTATTGGCGGGAAAGCCCGCAAGAGGTGGATTTTGTCGTCTATCAAGGCGATAGGGTGAGCGCGCTGGAAGTGAAGTCTGTGACCTACGACATGAGCGCCAGAAAGGGCCTGCGCAGTTTTGCCGAGCGGCACCAAAAGATGCGCGTGCGCACTGAAGTGCTCGGAGGTGATGACTTTGCATTGGCCGAAGCGCTTTTGCTTCCGGCGAGTCACTGGTTGCCGGAGTAACAACCGTGACGCACGACCTCGCCGTAGATCCCCTGGAGCGCTCTTGCACAGAGCTGGTGTTCACAGACACGCGTCAATCGCAGGGCGACGAGCAGCGAGGCGAAACCCTGACCGCACGCGAACTGATCAGCATCCCGGTTTTTGTTTTGCTCGGCGAGCCGGGCATGGGCAAGTCCAGGGTCATGGATGCCTTGGCCAAACACGCAGTCGGCGATTTCATCACGGTCAATGATTTCATCGTTCACAACGCGATGGTTCGAGACGGCTCGCGAACGCTCTTTATCGATGCACTCGATGAGGCCCGCGCCAGTGAAGACACCACCGTATGGAGGGAGCTGCGCCGAGGCATTGCACGATCTGCCATTGGTCGTTTCGGCGTTGCCTGTCGCGCTGCCGACTGGAACTCCACCGACCGAGAAGACTTGGTGAGCGTCGCAAAGGATCAAGCCATTCGAGTTTTCTCGCTAGACCCGCTCACCCCTGAACAGCGCCGCAGCGTGTTGAGGCATCAAGGCATTGGCGACGTGGAGACCTTTGAAGACAGGGCGCAGACCCTAGGGTTTGACGACATGTTGGGCAATCCACAGTCACTCGAACTGCTCGTAGCGGCGATCAAGAACAGAGACAACCACTGGCCTGACAACCGCATGGAGGCATACGAACTCGCCTGCAAAGAGCTGGTGAAGGAGGTCAACCCCCGTCATCAGCAAGCGCTGCACAGAAGGGCTCTGGCAAACCATGAGGAACTGCTCGATGCCGCCGGTTGGCTGTGCGCAATTCTGCTTCTTGGCAACAGTCGCCAGGTGTTCGAAGGCGAGGATGCGAGCAGCGCAGATGGGAGCGTGGCACTGCCAGATGTGGTCGATGCGCTTCCCTCGGTGGGCCCGTCTTCGGAGAGTGTGAGGCGAGTTCTGCAGCGCCGCTTGTTCGTCAAGCCCAGCGGTTATGCGCCTGTGCACCGCACCGTGGCGGAGTATCTGGCCGCGCGACACCTGACCAAACGGATCAACGGCGGTGGGTTGCTGCCGACGCGGTTGGCGTCATTGATGCTGGCGACACCATTGCACCTTGTTAGCAACCTGCGCGGCTTGGCTGGCTGGCTGGCGGCGCTTTGTGAACCCATGCAGTCCGCAATCTTCAATGCAGACCCGGCAGCGGTGCTGAACTACGGCGATCTTCATCTCTTGTCGACGACCACCAAAGAGGCGCTGATCCGCTGCCTTGGCACGCACCCGAGCGTTCGGTACGAGGGACATCTGTGGCAACGGGCGGTGTCCCACGTCCCGCTGGTTCAGAAAGACATGCAGTCTTTTGTGAAAGTGTGGCTAGCAGAGCTGTTGCACACAGAGGAGCCTGCGACAGCGAAGGTCTTCACAGCGCACGTTTTGTTGGGTGCTTTGGCACATGCGCCTCAAGACTCGGGGTGGGAGCTCACGCTGCTGCACTTGCTTCGAAACGAGCGATCGTCTGACGACATCCGAGACTCAGCGCTTCATGCGCTGTTGAGACACAAAACATCACCCGAGACCCTGATCGGCTTGCTGGAGGAGATTGCGCTCGAAAAACTTCCGGATGAACGAGGACGCTTGAGAGATTGCCTGTTGGAGACCCTGTATCCGGTGCATGTTCGTCCATCGCAGGTGGTGCGCTACCTTTCGCCGACGCGTTCTCGCCGACGGAGCATTCCAAGTTTCGGCATGTTCTGGACCTACCAAATACAGAAGCAGACGCCGACAGCGCAACTGGGTGAGCTCATGGAGGCGTTGACCGCAGCGCAAGATCAAAGGTTCTTTCAACGCGACGCGTTCGCGGCTATTGGTCATGGACTGGAGGGGCTGGAGTCTCTGGCCGTGTTGGCGATTGAGGAGTTCGGCGCCGCCTTGCCTGTTCCACAACTTGCGCGTTGGTTGCAACTCTTCTCCCGTACCGAAGACCCGGTGTTCAAGTCACTCCGTGCGGAGAGCGCTCAACGCCTGACGGAATGGTTTCGTGGCCATGTTGACAAGGTCAAGGAGGTGCTCAAGCACTGGGTTGATCAGGGTGCCAGCAGTTGGGATGCACAACACCGCATGCCGGCCGGTTGGGTACCCTCGCGCATGGGCTCGTTCTGGCTGGCCGAGGCCCTGGAGCTTCAAGCGCGCCAGGAATCAGCAAGGGCACAGGGATGTCTGCAGACGGCGCTTTGGTGGTTGGATCAACCCGACAGTGGCATCACCCTCGACGATCTGGTCGCGGCCGTGCGAGGACACGACGAGCTTGAAGTCGCGTTGCAATCGCGATTGGTGTCGCCCTTGGACGAAAGCAACTGGCAGCGAACGCATTGGCTGGATGGCCGGAAGTACCGGGAGTTGGCTGCCGAAAGAAGTGAACTAAATGAGCGGAATCGCGAGTACCTTCTGAACCATCTGGACGATGTTCGCAGCGGCAAGTCGCTTCGGTATCTCAGCGAGTCTGCTTGGCTGGATAGGACGGACGCTGGATACAGCGGTGGATTGGGCAGCGAAGTCATCAAGCATTGGCGCGAAGCGCATCCCGAACTGGATGAAGCAACCCGTCAAGGCTATCGGGCCTTGCTGGAGGGACTGAACAGCCAACAGGCGGCTGACGCCATCGCCAGCCGCAAGAAGAACAGCATCTGGCATTTCGAGTTGCCGTGCTTGGTCGCCGCCGAACAGCTGTTTGCACAGAGCCCTGCGCAGTTTTTCCAATTGGGAAAGGAGCGCATTCAGGCTCTGACCACCTTGTACTTGTTGCACCACTTGAGCAAGACCGATTGGTTGTTGGCGTTGATCGAAGAACACTGCGAATGGGTCGAAGAAGTGTGGTGGAGCCTGGGGTTTCAAGCACTTCGATCCAGAAAGCAGATCCGGATTCCGTTTCTTTGGGTGTTGGCGCGAGAACCGCGTGCCCGCGCGCTGGCTGTGCGTTTGCTTCCCCGTTTTCTGGCGGCATGGCCTGTCAAATTTCCAGAAGAAAGCTTTGCAGAGTTTGCTCAACTGTTGGAGGCTGTACTGAAAGTTTGCCCGCCTTCTGTGAGCGATTTGGTAACGCAACGCTTGCGGAAGAAGTCACTGAGTTCACTTCAGAGGGCGTACCTGGTCATGGCTGGCCTGTGGGTCAATCCAACCCTCTTCCACCCCCTCATCAACACGTTGCTGGACAAGCAGCAACTCATCCAGTCCGAATTGCTGGGATTCGTTGGTCACATATATCGGCATGGCGGGAGGGATGAAGAACTACCCGAGTGGGATGCACACACGGTAGGCATGTTGTTCAGGCTGCTTGGCCCTCTTTGTCGACCAGAGTTGCCTGAAGGAGGCGGGTGGGTTGGGAGTAAAGAATCCGGGCGGGAGTTTCTTCATCGCTTGCTTGGATTTCTTCGCGTGGATACCAGTGCTGCTGCACAACGCGAATTGCACCAACTGATCTCGGATCCGGCACTGGGTGAGTGGAGGGAAAGTGTTGAAAGTGCCTTGGTGCGCCAGAGCCAGTTCCGGGCAGAGCAGTCATTTACGCAGCCGACAGCACGCCAAGTGGCGCTGACCTTGCAAAACAAGACGCCGGCCAATCCTGCTGACCTCATGGCCGTGTGCCTGCACGCATTGGAGGAGTTGCAAAAGGCCGTCCGGAACAGCCCAACCAACCTCATCAACCGGTTTTGGTCGAATGAATCAGCAGGAAAACGGCCCATACCTCCGCATCGCCCGGAGCCGGCGTGTCGCGATGTAATTGCTGATCAACTCAAGAATCAATTGAGAAACATGGGCATATCAGTGGACCCAGAGCATCAGCATGGCGGGCAGAACCAATCGGACATAGTTTTGCGTGTTCAAACACCAGGCCATGAGGACATGCTGTTGCCGATCGAAGTCAAGGGCGACTGGAACAAGGATCTTTGGATTGCACCGCATCAGCAGTTGGCTCTTCGTTATGCAAGCGATCCAGCTTGTTTTGGCCAGGGCATCTATCTGGTGCTGTGGCTCGGGGCGCAGCGCGGGGATGCCCGCCGGCCAAAACAGCACCCCAACTGGCCTTCAAACAGTCCTGGCGATTTTCAGGAACTGCTACAACGTGAAGTGGCCGAGAAGGCACCAAGTTTCAATGTCCGGGTTGTGATGCTGGACTTATCTATCAATTGACCTGAAGTTTTGAACGGAAATCTGCTTCTTCAAGCTATGTGGGTGCGAGGGCCTCAGCCGCCGCGCAAGGCCTTCAGCAGCTTCTGCCCCGCGCGCCCACTGGCCTCTTGCCCAAGCCGCTCCTGCTCCACGCGAATCGCCACACGGCTTTTGTCGCCCAGCATGCCGTCCACCGCGCCGATGTCGTGGCCGCGCGCGATCAGCAGGGTCTGCACCTCGCGGCGCTCGGCGCGTGAGAGGCCCGGGTCGTCGGTGGGCCAGGGTGTGGTGAAGGGGCCGCCGCCGCGCAAACGGTCCGACAGGTGCGCGATGGCCAGGCCGTAGCTTTCGGCTGCGTTGTAGCTGTAGATCGCGTCGAAGTTGCGCAGCACCAGAAACGCCGGGCCTTGTGGGCCGGCCGGTGTCATGAGGCCGGCGCTGCCGGTGGCGGGTAGCGGCGAACCATCAACGCGTTTGAGACCGCGCGCGGCCCATTCGCCCATGGCGCGTTTGGTGCGGCGGCCTTCGCCGGTGGTGCTGAAACCGTCGGGCAGTTTCACTTCAAACCCCCAGGGTTGGCCGTTCTGCCAGCCGGCCTTGGCCAGAAAGTTGGCTGTGGACGCGAGTGCGTCGGTGGTGCTGTCCATCAGGTCGGCCTTGCCGTCGCCGTCGAAGTCCACCGCGAGGCGCTCGAAGGTGCTGGGCATGAACTGTGTGTGGCCGAACGCGCCGGCCCACGAACCCACCAGCCGCTCGGGCGCGATGTGTCCAGCCTGCAGGATGCGCAGCGTGGCGTAGAACTCGGTGCGGAAATAGGCCTGCCGCCGGCCAAAGCACGAGAGCGTGCCCAACGACTGCACGAGTGGTGACTTGCCGAAGGTCTGGCCGAAGTTGCTCTCCACGCCCCAGACCGCCACCACGGTGGCCGGGTCCACGCCGTACTTGTCGCTCACGCGCGCCAGCGTCTCGGCATGTCGCGTCAGCAGGGCGCGGCCCTCGGCCACACGCTCTGCGTCCACCAGGCCGGCGAGGTAGTCCCAAATGGCGGTGCGGAACTCGGGCTGGAAGTTGAGCTTGTCGATCACGCTCATGTCGGGCACGAGGTTCTGCGTGTGCAGCGCAAAGGTTTCATCGCGCACGCCGGCCGCGCGGGCCGGGGCGCGCAGCGTGTTCAGGCAGGTGTCGAATTCCGGGTTGGAGGCTGGCGCGGGGGCGGTTGAGGGCATTTGGGCCCAGGCCGCAGACGAAAGCAGGGCGGCGCCCAGGAGCAGGGAAGGTTGAAGATTCATCGGGGTGAGAGTGGTGAAGAGCGGCCGCGTTCCATCGGCCGTGTGTGCAGGTGTGTGCGGGTGCTTCAGGCAGCCCAGGTGCTGCCGTGTTCGGGCACCAAGGCTTGCCAGCGAAGCTCGGCTTCGATGCGGTGGCGCAGCCGGTCGGAGGCCTCCATGTCGCCGTGGGTCACGAACACGCGGCGTGGCGGGTGGGGCAGGGCGCGCAGCCAGGCCATGAGTTGCCCGGCGTCGGCGTGTGCCGAGGCGGATTTGAGCTGTACCACCTCGGCGCGCACCGGCAGGTCTTGCCCGTGGATGCGCAACTGCGTGCCTCCGTTGGCCAGCGTGGCGCCGCGCGTGCCCGGCGCCTGGTAGCCGGTGAGCAGCACCATGTTGCGGTGGTCGCCGAGGTACTGCACCAGGTGGTGCAGCACACGCCCACCGGTGGCCATGCCGCTGGCGGCCAGGATCACCTTGGGGCCGTGCTGGCGCGCAATGGCCTTGGACTCATCGGCCGAGCGCGTCATTTTTGCCACCAGCGCCATCGCATGGCACTGCGCGGCATTCAGCCGGTGTTCGCCCAGGTGGCGCGCAAACAGCTCGGTGCTGTGGATGGCCATCGGGCTGTCGAGGTACACCGGCAGGCTGTGCGGCAACTGGTTCGAGGCCTTGAGCTGTGCAATGGCGTGCAGCAAGGCCTGCGCGCGGCCCACCGCAAACACCGGCACCACGGCCGAGCCGCCGCGCGAGGCCACACGCGCCAGCGCCGGTCCGAGCTCGGCCATCACGTCTTCGTCGGGGTGGTCACGGTCGCCGTAGGTCGATTCGCACACCACCACGTCGGCTGCGGGTGGCGCGTCGGGCGCGAGCATCAGCGCGTCGTCGGGCCGCCCGAGGTCGCCCGAGAACAGGATGCGCCGCCCACCCACCTCCAGCAGCAGGCTCGCTGCACCCAGGATGTGACCGGCACCCGAGAACTGCGCCGTCCAGCCCTTGAGAGGCTCGAACGGTTGGTGCATGGGCACGGTGCGCAACAGCTTGAGGCTTTGCAGCGCATCGCTCTCGGTGTAGAGCGGCAGCGCGGGCGAATGTTTGGAGAAGCCCTTGCGGTTGGCAAAGGCCGCGTCCTCTTCCTGGATGTGCCCGCTGTCGGGCAACAGGATCTGCGCCAGATCGCGCGTGGCCGGCGTGGCCCACACCTTGCCGTGAAAGCCCTCCTTGGCCAGCAGCGGCAAATAGCCGCTGTGGTCCAGGTGGGCGTGGGTCAGCAGCACGGCGCCGATGTGGTTGGGCAGCACCGGCAGCGGGTCGCGGTTGCGCAGGCGAAGCTGTTTGTAGCCCTGGAACAAACCGCAGTCGACCAGCAGGCTCTGACCGTCGTGTTCGACCAGGTATTTGGAGCCGGTGACGGTGCCGGCACCGCCGAGAAATCGGATGTGGACGCTCATGCGGGGCATCTTACGCCCCGCCTCTCGGCTTCAGAGGGCCGCCGCGCTGGGCCGCTCCCAAGCAAGGCCGAGCCCCCTCGGGGGGCAGCGACCCGCGCAGCGGTGGAGCGTGGGGGTCAACTCAACACTGCATCCAGCAAGAGCATGAAGATGAAGCCGGCCAGCAGTGTGGCCGTGGCCATGGTCTCGAAGCCGTTGCGGTGCGTCTCGGGAATGATCTCGTGGCTCACCACGAAGAGCATGGCGCCCGCCGCGAGCGCCAGGCCCAGCGGGTAGAACACCGGCACGCTGCCCAGCACCGCCAGCCCGACGATGGCGCCCAGCGGCTCGGCCAGGCCGGTGAGCGCAGCCACGCCCCAGGCCTGCGCCGCGCTGCGGCCCAGCGTGCGCAAGGCCATGGCCACGATCAGGCCCTCGGGCATGTTCTGCAGGCCGATGGCCAGTGCCACCGACGCACCCGCTTGCGCGCCGCTTCCATCGCCCACACCCGCATACGCTGCGCCCACCGCCAGACCTTCGGGTACGTTGTGGATCAGGATGGCCAACACCATGAGTTGGGCGCGCTGCACCGCCGCGTTGTCGGACTGTGCGCCCCAGGCCCCGGTGTGGCCGAAGGCAGCCGGCGGCAGCACCGCGTGCTCGTGCGGCGTGAAGCGGTCGATCGCCAGCATCAAACCCATGCCCAGCGCCAGACCCACGCCACTGAGGGCCGCTGCGCTGGTGGCGCCGCCGGTCGTGCCGCCGAACAACGCGCGCCCGGCATCGAGCGAGGGCAGCAGCAAGGCGAAGATGGCGGCGGCCAACATGATGCCGGCCGAAAACGACATCAACGCCGCTTCTTGCAGCTTGCTCACACGCTGCACCAGAAACACCGGCAAGGCGCCCACAGCGGTGGCGACCGCCGCCAGCAAAGAAGCCTGCACACCCGCAGCCATGGCGCTGCCGTTGTCGGCCGCCGTCCACCACGCGCGGGTGGGCGCCCAGAACGTGCTCAGCGCCGCCAGGCCCGCCATCACCAGCAGGCCGGCGCCGAGTGCGAGCAGCGCGTTGCGCAGGGCGTGGGCGGGCACTTGCAGGTCGAGCTCTTGCAACTGGGCCCAGACGGGGCGGACTTGGCGGATCAGGGTTGCCATGCGGTTCTTGCGGATGGTGTGAGAAGCCGCCAGTTTGACAAAAGCTATCGACGAAAGCCAATCGATGCTGGCAATGAAGGGGATAGGTGATGAGGCGCGAGCTCGATACAGTGCGCAAACGCCATTGAAGGCGGGATCACACAGGGAATCCACATGAACCCGCGCAGCAGAGTCCGGCCTGTTGCGATTGCGCTGGGGCTGTTGGCCATCGCACTGGCCGTGCCCGCCGTGCTGTGGTCCGCCTGGGCCATCACCCAGGCGCGCCTGCCGTACAACGAGGAGGGCCGCCACTTCGACGGACTGGTGGTTCACCACGCAGGCAGCGAATACGTGTACGCGGCGGTGGCGTTGGTGCTCTGGCTGCTGGTGGGTCTGGCGGGCTGGGGTGCTTGCCGGGTGCAGCAGCGCGCGCAGCGCGAGGTCGAACGCCGAAAAAGAAGCGACGCCGCAGCGTCGCTTTTTTGAGCCCCGGTTGCCCGATCAGCTGAAGAACGACTTCGCCTTTTCGAACCAGCCCTTGTCGTTCGGGCTGTGCTTGTGGCCGCCCTTCTTGAACGACTCGTCCAGTTCCTTGAGCAGCTTGCGCTGGTGCTCGGTGAGCTTGATCGGCGTCTCCACCGCCACGTGGCAGTACAGGTCGCCGGGGTAGCTGCTGCGCACGCCTTTGACGCCCTTGCCGCGCAGGCGGAAGGTCTTGCCGCTCTGCGTGCCTTCGGGCAGGTCGATGGTGGCCTTGCCCGCGAGCGTGGGCACGTCGATCTCGCCGCCGAGGGCGGCCACCGTCATGCTCACCGGCACCTGGCAGTGCAGGTCGTCGCCCTCGCGCTCGAAGATGTCGTGCTTGCGCAGACGCACTTCGATGTAGAGGTCGCCCGAGGGGCCGCCGTTCTGGCCGGGTTCTCCGTTGCCGGTGCTGCGGATGCGTTGACCGTCGTCGATGCCGGCGGGGATCTTGATCTCCAGCGTCTTCTGCTTCTTGATCTTGCCCTGGCCGTGGCAGGTGGTGCAGGGCTCGGGAATGAGCTTGCCGGTGCCGCTGCACTGCGGGCAGGTCTGCTGCACGCTGAAGAAACCCTGGCGCATCTGCACCGAGCCCTGGCCGTGGCAGGTGCTGCAGGTCTTCACGCTGGTGCCGGGCTTGGCGCCGGTGCCGCTGCAGGTTTCGCAGTCGTCCCAGCTCGGAATGCGGATCTGCGTTTCCTTGCCGCCGGCCGCTTCTTCGAGCGAGATCTCCATGGCGTACGACAGGTCGGCGCCGCGGTAGACCTGGCGGCCGCTGCGCTGGCCGCGCGCGCCACCGAAGATGTCGCCAAAGATGTCGCCGAACGATTCCGAGAAGCCGCCGAAGCCTTCAGCGCCGGCCGCGCCACCGCGCAGGTTGGGGTCCACGCCGGCGTGGCCGTACTGGTCGTAGGCCGCTTTCTTCTGCGGGTCCGACAGCATCTCGTAGGCCTCTTTGGCCTCCTTGAACCGCTCTTCCGCCGCCTTGGCCGCATCGCCCTGGTTGCGGTCGGGGTGGTGCTTCATCGCCAGCTTGCGATACGCCTTCTTGATCTCGTCGTCGCCGGCGTTCTTGGGCACGCCCAGCACTTCGTAAAAATCGCGTTTAGCCATGGTCTCTTGCACTTCGTTTGGAACACAAACGCCGCGTCAGGGTGCCCTGACGCGGCGGAGGAGGAGAAAACCGCTCAGCGCGATCAGGCCTTCTTGACTTCTTTCACCTCGGCGTCGACGACATCGTCGTCGTTCGCCTTGCTGTTGCCCTGCGGTGCGCTCTCGGCGCCACCCGCCGCCGCAGCCTGCTCGGCTTGCGAAGCGGCGTACACCTTCTCGCCCAGCTTCTGGCTGGTGGTCATGAGCGCTTCGGTCTTGGCTTCGATGGCTTCCTTGTCCTCGCCCTTGGCCGCTTCTTCCGCGTCTTTCAAGGCTGCCTCGATCGCTTCCTTCTCGGCGGCGTCGAGTTTGTCGCCGTGTTCGCCCAGGCTTTTCTTCACGCTGTGCACCATGGCCTCGGCCTGGTTGCGCGCCTGCACGAGTTCGACCTTCTTCTTGTCGTCGGCGGCGTTGAGCTCGGCGTCTTTCACCATCTGCTGGATCTCGGCCTCAGACAGGCCCGAGTTCGCCTTGATGGTGATCTTGTTTTCCTTGCCGGTGCCTTTGTCCTTGGCGCCCACATGCAGGATGCCATTGGCGTCGATGTCGAACGACACCTCGATCTGCGGCATGCCGCGCGGCGAAGCGGGAATGCCTTCGAGGTTGAATTCACCCAGCAGCTTGTTGCCCGAGGCAATCTCACGCTCGCCCTGGAACACCTTGATCGTCACGGCCGGCTGGTTGTCTTCGGCGGTCGAGAAGGTCTGTGCGAACTTGGTCGGGATCGTGGTGTTCTTCTGGATCATCTTGGTCATCACGCCACCCATGGTCTCGATGCCCAGGCTCAGCGGGGTCACGTCGAGCAGCAGCACGTCCTTGCGGTCACCGCTGAGCACCTGGCCCTGGATGGCGGCACCCACGGCCACGGCTTCGTCGGGGTTCACGTCCTTGCGCGGCTCCTGGCCGAAGAACTCTTTCACCTTTTCCTGCACCTTGGGCATGCGGGTCATGCCCCCGACCAGGATCACGTCGTGGATGTCGGACGCGCTGATGCCGGCGTCCTTGATGGCCATGCGGCAGGGCGCGATGGTGCGTTCGATCAGCTCTTCCACCAGGGCTTCGAGCTTGGCGCGCGTGAGCTTGATGTTCAGGTGCTTGGGGCCCGAGGCGTCTGCCGTGATGTAGGGCAGGTTCAGGTCGGTTGCGGCCGAGCTGGAGAGTTCGATCTTGGCTTTTTCGGCGGCTTCCTTCAGGCGCTGCAGCGCGAGCACGTCTTTCGACAGATCAACGCCCTGGTCCTTTTTGAACTCGCCAATGATGTAGTCGATGATGCGCTGGTCGAAATCTTCGCCGCCCAGGAAGGTGTCGCCGTTGGTGGAGAGCACTTCAAACTGCTTCTCGCCGTCGACGTCGGCGATCTCGATGATGGACACGTCGAACGTGCCGCCACCCAGGTCGTACACAGCGATCTTGCGGTCGCCCTTTTCCTGCTTGTCCAGGCCAAAGGCCAGGGCCGCGGCGGTGGGCTCGTTGATGATGCGTTTCACGTCCAGACCGGCGATGCGGCCAGCGTCTTTGGTGGCCTGGCGCTGCGCGTCGTTGAAGTACGCGGGCACCGTGATCACGGCCTCGGTCACCGGCTCGCCCAGGTAGTCCTCGGCGGTCTTCTTCATCTTGCGCAAGATGTCGGCAGACACCTGCTGGGCCGAGATCTGCTTGCCGCGCACTTCCACCCAGGCGTCGCCGTTGTCGGCGGCCACGATGGCGTAGGGCATCAGGTTGATGTCCTTCTGCACTTCCTTCTCGGTGAACTTGCGGCCGATCAGGCGCTTGATCGCGTACAGCGTGTTGCGCGGGTTGGTCACAGCCTGGCGCTTGGCCGAGGCGCCCACCAGCACTTCGCCGTCTTCCTGGTAAGCCACGATCGACGGCGTGGTGCGTGCACCTTCCGAGTTCTCGATCACCTTGGTGGTGTTGCCTTCCATGATGGACACGCACGAGTTGGTGGTGCCCAGGTCAATGCCGATGATTCGTCCCATGTTGTGACTCCGTGTAGAAAAAGATGGTTGAAAACGATGTGGATGAGGTGTGGATAAGTCGGGCTCTTTTCAAGAGCGCGACCGCTCCGAAAACTTATTTGGGCGCAGTCACCGTGACCAGCGCCGGGCGCAATACGCGGTCGGCGATGGAGTAGCCCTTTTGCAGCACGGCCACCACGGTGTTGGGCTCTTGCTCCGCCGGCACCATGCTGATGGCCTGGTGCTGGTGCGGGTCGAACTTGGTGGAACTCGCCGGGTTGATCTCCAGCACGCGGTGGCGCTCCAGCGCGCTTTTGAGCTGCTTGAGCGTGGCCTCCGACCCTTCGCGCAGCTGCTCGCGCGTGGCCTCGGTGATCGCCAGACCGGCTTCCAGGCTGTCTGCCACCGGCAGCAGGCTCTCGGCAAAACTCTCCACCGCGAACTTGCGTGACTTGCTGATTTCTTCTTCGGCGCGGCGGCGGGTGTTCTCGGCCTCGGCCTTGGCGCGCAAAAACTGCTCGGCCAGATCGGCGTTCTGCGCCTTGAGCGTGGCCACTTCGTGGCTCAGGGCGTTCATGGCCTCGGCCTCGGCCACCGCAGCGGCCGCCATCGCCTCTTCGGGGCTCATGGGCGCGGCGTGATCCGGGGAGGCGTTGTCGGCGGGCTGGTTGTCTTGGCTCATGGAAGTGAATGGAAAAGTTCTTGAAAAAGGTGGGCAACGCTGGCCGCAGGCAGGCACATGGGGGCGGTGAGCGGGGTTTCAAGGAGGCGACAGGCGTTTGGCGGGGCAGGGCCCACAATCGGCCCTCTTTCAATAGACCCCCAACAGACGACTCAACAGGTTGAACCCATGAAACTCTTTCGCCATGGACCCGCGGGTGCCGAGAAACCCGGTCTGATCGACGCCAGCGGCACGCTGCGCGACCTCTCGGGCGTGGTGGCCGACATCCACCCGGCCACCCTGGGGCGTGATTCTATGGCCCGGCTGGCCGCGCTCGATCCGACCGGCCTGCCCGCCGTGCCCCCCGGCACCCGTTTTGGCCCCTGCGTGGGTGGCGTGGGTAACGTGATCGGCATCGGCCTGAACTACGCCGACCACGCGGCCGAGGCTGGTCTGAAGGCGCCGGGCCAGCCCATCGTGTTCAACAAACACAGCGGTGCCATCTGCGGCCCCAACGACGACGTTTGGCTGCCCCCGGGTGCTCAAAAGCTCGATTGGGAAGTGGAGTTGGGCATCGTGATCGGCCGGCGCGCCTTTCACGTGAGCGAAGACGATGCGCTGGACTTCGTGGCCGGCTTCTGCCTGGTCAACGACGTGTCCGAGCGCGCCTACCAGATGGAATTTGAGGGCCAGTGGGCCAAGGGCAAGAGCTACCCCACCCACTGCCCGATCGGCCCCTGGCTGGTCACGCCGGACGAACTGGGCGATCCGCAAGACGTGGACCTCTGGCTGGACGTGAACGGCGAGCGCCGCCAGACCGGCAACACCCGCACCATGATCTTCGGCGTGAAAACCATCGTGAGTTATCTCAGCCGTTTCATGGCGCTGCAGCCCGGCGACGTGATCCCCACCGGCACACCGCCCGGCGTGGGCATGGGCCACAAGCCGCCGATGTACCTGAAGGCGGGTGACGTGGTGAGCCTGGGTGCGCGTGGTCTGGGCGAGCAGCGCCAGGTGGTGGTGGCGAGCCCAGGCGCCTGATCAGGCGCCCGGCTGGTGCGGCGTGGCGCTGGCCGCCACACGCGCCTGCTGGTGGGCCCACCGAGTAGCGAACTGCTGCACGTCGTTCAGGCGGCGCGCCAGTTCGGCGCCCTGGGGTGTGAGGCGGTAGCCGTGGCCGCTGTGGTCCACCAACCGTGCCGCGCGAAGTTCCTTGATGCGCGTGTTCAGGGTGTTGGGCGTCACGCCGCCCACGCTGTCCTGCAGCAGGCGAAAAGTCTGCGGGTGGCCGTCGGAGAGGGCCCAGATCACCCGCATGGCGTAGCGCGATTCGAGCAGGTCGAAGAGCTGGATCACGGCGGCGTTGTCTTTGGCACTCATGCGGATTCTCCTGGCAGGCCCGGCGAAAGCCCGAAAGAGAACTATAGACACGAAGCCTGGGTGCTACCAGTTTGCTAGCTGCGTGCGCCGCAGCAATGTGGCGCAAAAGCAGACGCTACGGACTTACCCGGATTGTCAGGTGCCCGGGCGCCGGTAGACCTTGCGCAGCAAGCTGCTGAGCGTCTGCAGCTCGGCCGGGGTGAGCGAGTGCGTGGCTTCCTGCTCCAGGTCGGTGGCGGTCTGCTGGGCCTGGGTGTGCAGGCGCTGGCCGGCCAGGGTGAGGTGCAGGCCCTGGGCGCGGCGGTCGGTGGGGTGGGGCTGGCGTTCGATCAGGCCGCGTTTGTGCAGTGTCTTGACCATGCCCACCAGGTTGGGCGGCAGGATGTCGAGCGCGGCGCAGATCTGGCGCGAGGTCACGCCGGGGTTGTGCGCAATCACGGTGAGCACCGAGAAGTCCACCGGGCGCAGGTCGTAGGGGGCCATGCGGCGCAGGAACAGCGCAATGATGGTGAGCGCGGCGCGCCGGGCGTTGTAGCCGAGCAGGGTTTCCAGGTACGAGGTGTCGATCTCGGGTGCGTCGCTCAGCCCGTTGCCTGTGGCGCCGTCGGCCAGCATGGCGTCGCTGGTGTCTTTCTTGCGCGGTCCACGGGGGCGGCGCATGGCGTTGGCGGTGGAGGTCTCGGGCATGCTCAGAGCATAGCCGGCTGGTGCTCTGGAGCCGACAAGGTGGCATTCATCATGGCGATGCGCATGTCGAGCTCGGGCCACACCCAGCGCCAGAAGGCCGCGTGTGCGGTGGCGTCACAGTGGGGAGCTGTTGCCATGCGGTCCCAGGCCCAGGCCATGAGCAGCAGCGCCAGTGCGCGCAAGAAATCGTCGGCCAGCCAGAAGGGCTGGTCTGGTGCGGCGCCGGCCCCGCGGGTGTTCGGCAGCAGCTGTTTCTGCACGAAGCCGCTGAAGGCTTGCAGCGCCTGCCGGGTGCGGGCGCTTTGTCCGACGTCGTCGGCCAGCTCTGCCAGCAGGGTTGTCAGCGCCGCCGCGCCGTCGGGCAGTGTCTTTCGCACCAGCAGGTCGATCGCCTGGATCTCGTTCGTGCCTTCGTAAATCATCGCCACGCGCGCATCGCGCACGTGCTGCTCGATGCCCCATTCGCGCACATAACCGTGGCCGCCGAACACCTGCAGGCAGGCACTCGCACCAGCGAAAGCCTGCTCGGTCCAGGCCGACTTGAGCACCGGTGTGACCAGGCTGCACCAGCGCGCTGCGGCCTCGCGCTTCGCGGCTTCGGGGTGGTGCTTCTGCAGATCGAGTTCGATCGCGGTGCGGTAGGCGATCACGCGCCCGGCGTCGATCCAGGCACGCTGGGTGGCCAGGATGCGCTGGATGGCCGGGTGCAGTGCGACGGGATCAGCCTGGCCCGCCTGGCTCGCGCTGCCGGGCGCGCGCATCTGGCGGCGTTCCTGTGCATAGGCATTGGCCTTTTGCCAGGCGGCGTCGAGCAGGCCGATGCCCTGCAGACCCACCAGCAGGCGCGCGGCGTTCATCATCACGAACATCGCGTTCAAGCCTTTGCCAGGTTCGCCCACTAGGGACGCGGCGGCTTCGTCGAAGCGCATCACGCAGGTGGGGCTGGCGTGGATGCCCATCTTCTCCTCGATGCGCTCGCAGTGAACCGCAGACCGCGTTCCATCGGGCTCGAACTTCGGCACCAGAAATAGCGACAGGCCTTTGGGACCGGGTGGCGCGTCGGGCAGGCGCGCGAGCACCAGGTGCACGATGTTGTCGGTGAGGTCGTGCTCACCACCCGAGATGAAGATCTTGGTGCCGCTGAGTGCAAAGCGCCCGTCGGCCAGCGGTGTGGCTTTGGTGCGCACCAGACCCAGGTCGCTGCCGGCGTGGGGTTCGGTCAAGCACATCGTGGCCAGCCATTCGCCGCTGACCAGCCGGGGCAGGTAGCGGGCCTTCAGCTCGGCACTCGCGTGGTGGCGGATGCACTCGGCCGCGCCGTGCAGCAGGCCGGGCGCCATGGTCCAGCCGTGGTTGGCGGCGTTCAGCATTTCGTGCAGCACGGCCTCCACCACGGTGGGCAGGCCTTGACCGCCGTCTTCCACCGCGCCGGCCAGCGATGGCCAGCCCGCTTGCCAGAAGGCCTGGTACGACTCGCGAAAGCCCGGCGGCATGGTGACCGTGCCGGCGTTGAATTGCGCGCCGACCTCGTCGCCGCTGCGGTTGAGTGGCGCCACCAGCTCGCCGACAAACTTGCCCGCCTCTTCCAGCACCTGCTGCTGCAGCGCGGCGTCGAAGTCGGGGAAGGCGGGCAGGGCGGCGAGTTGTTCGCTCGCGCGCAACACGTCGTCCAGGATGCGGCGGCTCGCCTCGGGTTGCGGCTGGTAGGCGTTCATGGCTGGCGCACTGTGCTCAAGACTCGGCGGTGAAGCCGATCTTCTTGACCAGCGGGCCCCAGAACTCGAAGTAGTACTGCATGCTTTTCGCCATGTCCTCGGCGCTGCCGCCCACCGGCACCATGCCCGAAAGGGCCAGCGAATCGATGACCGACTTTTCCTTCAGCGCGGCATTGATGGCGGTGTTGGCATTGGTGATCACGGTGGCCGGTGTTTTGGCCGGCGCGTAGAAACCGAACCACTCCTCCACCACGAGATCGGGGAAACCTTGTTCGGCGAAGGTGGGCACGTCGGGCACGAAGGGCGAGCGCGTCTTGCCCGAGGTGGCGATGATGCGCAGCTTGCCGGCGCGGTGGTTGGGCAAAAAGTCGCCGTGCGGCGTGACCATGCTGGCGAGCTGACCACCGATCACATCGGTGATGCCGGGGATGGAGCCGCGGTACGGCACGTGTTTGAGGTCCACACCGCTTTCCAGCCCGAGCAGCGCACCCAGGAAGTGCGGCGTGGAGCCGGCGGCGGGTGAGCCGTAGTTGGCGTCCTTGGGGTTGGCCTTGGCCCAGGCCAGGTAGTCCTTCACCGTCTTCACCGAGGCCGGCACCATCGGGCCCACCGCCAGGCCGTGCGTGAGCATGGAGGCCATGCACACGGGCGCCAGGTCCTTGAACGGGTCGTAGCTCAGCTGTTTGTAGATGTGCGGGTAGATCGACATCATCGAATACGGCGTGAGCAGGAGCGTGGCGCCATCGGGCGCGGCGTTCTTCACGGTTTCCACCGCGATGCGGCCGGCTGCGCCGGTCTTGTTCTCCACCACGGCGGCGTTCTTCGTGTAGGCGCTGCCACCGAGCTTTTCACCGATGCGGCGGCTGGTCACATCGGCGCTGCCGCCGGCGGGGAATCCGTTGACGATCTTGACCTGCTCCAGGCCTTGGGCGCGGACGGTCTGCAGGCCGAGCGAACCCAGCAGGGTGGTGGCGGCGGTGGCCTGGATGAAATGGCGGCGGGTGCTCATGGGTGTCTCCTTCTGGGTGGTGGGCAATGGGTGTGGAAAAACGGACTCAGCTGCAAAGCGCCTTGATGTCCTCGGGCACGGGAATGGCCTTGATGCGCTCGGGTGCCTCGGGCGGGTGGATCACGAAGGCACGCGTCTCGGTGCCTTCGCACAGCACGTCGTCGCCGCGTTTGACCACATGCTTGTGCATGAACACCTTCTCGCGCCATTCGGTCACGCTGGTGTGGATCTGCAGGCGCTCGCCGTAGGTGGCGGGGCGCATGAACTTGGTGTGTATCTCCAGCAGCGGCGTGCCGACGATGCCGCGCGTCTTCACCAGTTCGCGCCAGGGCGGCACGCCGTTTTTCACGAAGAAGTTCAGCGAAGACGCGTCCATCCACTTGGAGAAGTTGGGAAAGAACACGATGCCGGCCGGGTCGCAATCGCCGAACATCACTTCCACCTCAAAGACGACAACCTTGCTCATCTTGGAGCCATCCGCAGTGCACCGTCGAGACGGATCACTTCGCCGTTGAGGTGGGTGTTGGTGACGATGTGCGCGGCCAGTGCGGCGAACTCTTCGGGCTTGCCCAGGCGCGGCGGGAACGGGATGCTCGCCGCCAGCGAGGCCTGCACCGGCTCGGGCAGGGTGCGCATGAGCGGCGTGGAAAACAGGCCCGGCGCGATGGTGCACACGCGGATGCCGTGCTGCGCCAGATCGCGCGCCATCGGCAGCGTCATGCCCACCAGACCGCCCTTGGACGCGCTGTAGGCCTGCTGGCCCACCTGGCCGTCGAACGCGGCCACGCTGGCGGTGAACACCATCACGCCGCGCTCACCGTCTTCCAGTGGTTCCAGCTTCGCGCAGGCGGCGGCGAACAGGCGGCTGGCGTTGTAGGTGCCGATCAGGTTGACCGTGACCACCTTGGCAAAGTCTTCCAGCGGCGCGGCCGAGCCGTCCTTGCCGACCACGCGCTTGGCGCTGCCGATGCCGGCGATGTTCATGAGGATGCGCGCCGGACCGTGGGCCGCGGCAGCTGCGTCCATGGCGGCCTGCAGGCTCTCTGTGTTGGTGATGTCGCAGTGGCAGGCGATGCCCTGGATCTCGCTGGCCACGCGTTTGGCGTTGTCCAGGTTCACATCGAGCACGGCAACCTTGGCGCCCAGGCGCGCGAGTTCGCGCGCGGTGGCTTCGCCGAGGCCCGAGCCACCGCCGGTGACGAGTGCGGCGTGTCCTTGAATGTTCATGGTGTTGTCCTTCTTGTGTTTCAGGCCGAGGGGTTTTCAATCAACAAGGCCATGCCCTGGCCGCCGCCCACGCAGGCGCTGGCGATGCCGTAGCGCTGGCCGCTGCGCTGCAGTTCGCGCGCCAGCGTGAGCGTGAGGCGCACGCCGGTGGCGGCGAGTGGGTGGCCGAGCGCAATGGCGCCGCCGTTGACGTTGAGGCGGTCCAGGTCCATGCCGAGTTCGCGCGCCACGGCGAGTGTTTGTGCGCCTTGGGCTTCGTTCACCTCGAAGCGCGCGATGTCGTTTAACGACAGACCGGTGCGCTCCAGCAGCAAGCGGATGGCGGGCGCCGGGCCGATGCCCATGATCTCGGGCGGCACGCCCACGGCCGATGCCGCGACCACGCGGGCCAGCGCTTGCTTGCCGTTGGCCTTGGCGTAGGTGCCGGAGGCCACCACGCAGGCCGCTGCCGCGTCCACCAGCGCCGAGCTGTTGCCACCGGTCTGCACGCCGCCTTCAAACACCGCGCGCAGCTTGGCCAGCACCTCCACCGGCGACACGCGCGGGTGGGTGTCGGCCGCCACTTCGGTGAGCTTGCCTTGCAGCTTGATCCCGCGCGCCTTGTAGCCAGCGAGTTCAAACTTCTCGCTGACCACCGGCACGATCTCGCCCGCGAGGAAACCGCTCTCCTGCGCGGCCACGGCCTTGGCAAACGAGGCCGATGCAAACGCATCCACCTCCTCGCGCGTGATGCCGTATTGCTTCGCCAGGTTCTCGGCGGTCTGGATCATGTTGATGCCCGCCGCCGGGTCTTTGAGCGCTTCCCACATGTAGTCCTTGAAGCCCACGGGTGCACCGAGCTTGAAGCCGGTGCGGTGGTCGAAGGCGGCGATGGGGTTGCGCGTCATGTTCTCGGTGCCCACCACCAGCGCGGCATCGCAAGCGCCGCCCTGGATGTGTTCACCCGCCTGGCGGAACAGCTCGAAGCCGGTGCCGCAGATGCGCTGCGCCATGATGGCCGGCACCTCCACCGGCACGCCAGCGTACAGGCCCATGTGGCGTGGCAGGAAGAACTGGTCGAAGTCGCCGGGCGCCATGTTGCCCGCGATCACCGAGCCGATGTGTTCACCCGGCACACCGGCGCGCTCCAGCGCCGCGCGCGCGGCCTTGATGCCGAGGTCGGTGGGCGAGATGTGGCCGAGTGCACCACAGTAGTCGACCATGGGCGTGCGCACGCCGGCCAGCAGCCAGACGTCGTCGAAGGCGTTGAAGAATCCGCGGGTTGCCATGGTGGTCTCTTTATTCAGGTTTGAGGATCGCGTGCAGGCCGTCGCTGTGCAGCAGGGCCACGGTCTCGGCGCGGTGGGCCAGCACCGCGCGCTGGTTGATCGAGCCCTTGTCGGTGACTTCACCGCGGTCGATGGTGGGCGGGTCGGCCAGCAGGCACAGGCGTGCGATGCGGCTGGCGCTGCCGGTGGATGTTTTGGCGAGTTCGGTCACCACGCGCTGGAAGTGCGCGAGCACCGGTGCGCTGCTCAGCACGTCGTGCATCGAGGCCTCATTGCCCAGGCCGCTGAGCCCGCGCACCAGCGGCGTGGGGAACACCATGGCGCCCACTTCCTTCATGTCCAGGCCGGTGATCACCACGTCCTGGATGTAGGGCGCGCCGGCCGCGATGATCTTGGCGCGCAGCGGGCCCACACTCACGAAGGTGCCGGTGGCGAGCTTGAAATCTTCGGCGATGCGGCCGTCAAACTTCAGGCCCTGGTGGATGTCGGTTTCGTCGATCCACTTCACCGCGTCGCCGGTCTTGAAGAAGCCTTCTTCGTCGAAGGCCTCGGCCGTCTCGGCCGGCATGCGCCAGTAGCCGGGCGTGATGTTGGGACCCTTGTAGCGCACCTCGGTCTTGCCGCCCGCGTCCACCAGCTTGAGCTCCAGTCCCGGTGTGGGCAGGCCCAGGTCGCCGGCTTTCACGTTGGGGCTGGTCACGAAGATGCCGAAGGGGCCGGACTCGGTCATGCCCAGGCCGGTGCCCATGACGATGCGCTCGCCGATCTCGCTCTCCTGCGCGGCGTGCAGCGCGTCCCACACGGGCTGGGCCAGCGAGGCACCGGCGTAAAAGAACATCTGCACGCGCGAGAGCAGCGTCTTGCGAAGCGCCTCGTCGGTTCTCATGGCGTTGGCGATCGCCTCGAAGCCGGTGGGCACGTTGAAGTACACCGTGGGTGCGATCTCGCGCAGGTTGCGCAGCGTCTCGCCCATGAGCGCGGGCGTGGGTTTGCCGTCGTCAATGTAGAGCGTGCCGCCATGAAACAGCACCATGCCCACGTTGTGGTTGCCGCCGAAGGTGTGGTTCCAGGGCAGCCAGTCGACCAGCACCAGCGGGCCCTCGGCCAGCACCGGCATCGACGCCACCATCTGCTGCTGGTTGGCACACCACATGCGCTGCGTGTTGATCACGGCCTTGGGCATCTTGGTCGAGCCCGAGGTAAACAGGAACTTGACGATGGTGTCCGGCCCGGTCGCGGCCATGGCGGCGTCCACCGCAGGGGTGGCTTCTGTGGCCAGCAGCTCGGCAAACGGTGTGGTGGCGCGACCGGGCACGGTGCCTTCGGTGGTGACGAGCTCCACGCCATCGCCCAGCGTGGCGAGCATGGCGCGGCTGTAGCGGCCCGCGTCGCTGGCGAACACCAGGCCGGGCGTGAGCGTCTTCACCACGTGGTGCAGCTTGTCGAAGTCCTGGCTCACCAGCGAGTAGGCGGGCGAGGTCGGGCAATACGCGATGCCGGCGTAGACGCAGCCCAGCGCCAGCAGCGCGTGTTCCAGGTCGTTCTCGCTCAGGATCAGCACCGGTCGCTCGGCCGAGAGGCCACGGTTGATCAGGCCCTGGCCGATGCGCCGCGCTGCGTCGAGCGCCTGCGCGAACGTGATGTGGCGCCAGTCGCCGGTCGTTCCGTCGGCGTTTTTCGTGCGGCGCGCAAACACCGTTTGATCGGGGCGCGTTTTGGCCCAGTGCACCAGCCGGTCGGTGATGCGATCCGGGAAGGGCGGCAGGTCCTGGTCGGCGCTCAGGTAGTGCGTGCCCTGGGCGCCGTCGCGCAGCGTGGCGCGGGTGACGCCGAAAGTGAGCGGGCGGTATTTCGCCATGGTCGCGTTCTGGCTCATGGCGCTCACTCTTTGTTCACTTTGGCGGCGCGGCCTTCCAGGAAGGCGCGCACACGCGTTTTGGCTTCCGGGTCGCTCTGCGCAATCGCGGCCATCATGGCTTCGGTCAGGTAGCCCTGGTCGGCCGGTTGTTCGGCGATGCGCGGCAGCGCGTGCATCAGCGCGTAGTTGGTCAGCGGTGCGTTCTGCGCGATGCGCGTGGCCAGTTCCATGGCCTTGTCCAGCGCCGTGCCCTGCGGCACGAGGTACTGCGTGAGGCCGATGCGTTCGGCCTCGGGCGCCTTGTAGACGCGGCCGGTGAACATCATGTCGGCCATGCGCGCGGCGCCGATCAGGCGCGGGATGCGCACCGAGCCACCGCCACCCACGAAGATGCCGCGCGAGCCTTCGGGCAGCGCAAAGAAGGCGGATTCGTCGGCCACGCGGATGTGGCAGGTGCTGGCCAGCTCCAGACCACCACCCACCACCGCACCGTGCAAGGCTGCCACCACCGGCACCGGGCCGTACTGCACACACTCCAGCGCGCTGTGCCACATGCGCGAGTGGTGCAGGCCCTGGCCGGCGTCGCGCTCGCTGAGTTCGGAGAGGTCGAGGCCGGCGCAGAAGTGGTCGCCGCTGCCATGGATGACGGCGGCGCGCACGCCGTGCGGCATGGCCTGGAACATGTCGCGGATCGCCAGGATCAGGCCGTCGTTGAGCGCGTTGCGCTTGGCTGGGCGGTTGAGCGTGATGACCGCGATTTCGCTGGATGCGCCTTGCAGGCTCAGGCTGATGTCGGTGGAATGGATGGGCATGTCGGGTGTCGGCGGCGGCCGCTGGTTCGGGGTTTTTGCGCTTGAAACGAGGGCTGATTATGGTTATAAACAATAACCAAAACAAGGCAATCCCGTCCGACCGACCCCCGTGTTTACCCTAGGTCAAAACACGCCCCCGGAGACCTTCATGGACCACAAGAACCTGATCGCGATCGACATCCACACGCACGCGGAAGTGAGCTGCCGCAACCCGTTTGACAACTACGGCGAGGAGTACGACCGCGCGGCCGACAAGTTCTTCGGCAGCGACCGCCGGCCCACGATTGCAGAGACCGTTGCCTACTACCGCGAACGCAAGCTCGGCCTGGTGATGTTCACCGTGGACAGCGAGTCGCAACTGGGCCGCCGCCGCATCCCGAACGAGGAGATTGCGCAGGCCGCGCGCGAGAACAGCGACATGATGATTGCCTTCGCCAGCATCGATCCGCACAAAGGCAAGATGGGTGCGCGCGAGGCCGAGCGGCTCATCAAGGAGGAGGGCATCAAGGGCTTCAAGTTCCACCCCACGGTGCAGGGCTACCACCCCTACGACAAGATGGCCTGGCCGATCTACGAAGTGATCAACGCGCACAAGCTGCCCGCCATCTTTCACACCGGTCACAGCGGCATTGGCAGCGGCATGCGTTGCGGTGGCGGCCTGCGGCTGGAGTACAGCAACCCCATGCACCTGGACGACGTGGCCATCGATTTCCCCGACATGCAGATCGTCATGGCGCACCCGAGTTTTCCGTGGCAGGACGAGGCGCTGAGCGTGGCCACGCACAAGCCCAATGTGTGGATCGACCTGAGTGGCTGGAGCCCGAAGTACTTTCCGAAGCAACTGGTGCAGTACGCGAACACGCTCTTGAAAGACCGCATCCTCTTTGGCAGCGACTACCCGCTGATCACGCCCGAGCGCTGGATGAAAGATTTTGAAGTGGCCGGCTTCAAGCCCGAGGTGATGCCCGGCATCTTGAAGGGCAATGCGGTCCGTCTGCTTGGCTTGTCATGAAGGCATTCACGACGATCGCGGACATTGAAGCGCTGGAGCTTGCGCCGCTGGAAGGCGTGGCGCCCCACCGCACGCCTTACCAACTGATCCGCGCCACGGCCGAACGTTTCCCCGAGCGCGAGGCCTTCACCTTCCTGCCCGACGCGTCGCTGGAGACAGCACCGCAGCGCGTGACCTATCGCGAACTGTTGGCCCGCATCCACCGCGCGGCCAACGCGTTCCGCGCGCTTGGCGTGCACGAGACCGACACCGTGGCCATGCTCGCGCCCAACACGCCCGAGGCGCACGCCGTGCTGTGGGGCGCGCAGCTGGCGGGCCGCGTGTGCCCGATCAACTTTTTGCTGCAGCCCGACCACATCGCTGCGCTGTTGCAGGCCTCGTGTGCGAAGGTGCTGGTGGCCTTGGGGCCGAACGCGGAACTCGCGGTGTGGCCCACGGCGCTGGCCGCGCAGGCGTTGCACGCCACCGTGGTCGTGCCCATCACCGTGGATGAGGCGGTGCCCGGTACGCCGTCGCTGCAAGCCCTCATGGCCGCGCAGCCGGACACCCTCACGTTCGAGCCCGACCTGAACCCTGACCGCGTGGTGGCGTTGTTCCACACCGGCGGCACGACCGGTGCGCCCAAACTGGCGCAGCACACCGCCGGCAACGAGGCCCACACGGCGTGGTTTGCACACGCCTTCTACGGCATGGACGAAACCGCGGTGGAGATCAACGGCTTCCCGCTGTTTCACGTGGCCGGGGCCTTTGTGTACGGTCTGGCGCTGCTGGCCATCGGCGCGCGCCAGGTCTTGCCAACGCTCAGCGGCATGCGCAACACCGGCTTTATGCAGCGTTACTGGCAGTTCTGCGAACGCGAGCGCGTGACGCACCTGGCCTGTGTGCCCACGGTGCTGGCGAGCCTGCTGGGGGTGCCGGTGAATGCGAATATCGCAGCCGTGCGCGCCGCCTTCACCGGCGGCTCACCGCTGCCGGCCGAGCTGGCGCAGCGCTTCGAGGCCGCCACCGGCATTCCTGTGCGCAACATCCTGGGCATGACCGAGTGCGCCGGCTTGGTGAGCATCGAGCCGCTGCTGGGTCCACGCACGCCCGGCTCGGCCGGCCTGCGCCTGCCGTACACCGAGGTGCATGCCGTGCCCTGGCGCGATGGCGAAGCGAAGCTCGATGAGCGCTGCGGCTCTGGCGAGACCGGCGTGCTGGTGTTGCACGGCCCGCACATGAGCCCGGGTTATCTCGATGCCAAGCGCAATGCAGGGCTTTTCGAAGGCGGCTGGATCGTCACCGGCGACCTCGGGCACCTCGACGAGGCGGGCCGCATCCACATCACTGGCCGCGCCAAGGACGTGATCATCCGCGGCTCGCACAACATCGACCCCGGTCTGGTGGAAGACGCCTTCATGGCGCATCCTGCCGTGGCGCAGTGCGCCGTGGTGGCCGAGCCCGACGCCTACGCGGGCGAGGTGCCGGTGGCCTTTGTGGTGCTGCGCGCCGGCACGGGGCTGGATGCCGACGCACTCTTGCGCGAAGTGGCGCCGCAGGTGTACGAACGGCCCGCCTGCCCGAAGCGCGTGGTGCTGGTGGACGCGTTGCCGCTGACGGCCATCGGCAAGGTGTTCAAGCCCACACTGCGCCTGCGCGCCATCGAGATCCGCTTGAGCGAGATCGCGCAAGGGCTGGCGCCGCAGCGTGCGGTGCGTGTGGAGGCCAGCGACGAGGGTGGCCGCCAGCGTGCGCTGATCACGCTCGGTGGTGTGGCCGATGACGACCTGTCGCAGCGCTTGCGCGCCGCGCTCGCCGCGATTGCGTTGACGGTCGAGATCCGTTTCGGCTGAGGCTCACCAGCCGCCACTGGCGAGCCAGCGGTCGATCTGCTCGAACTTGTCGATGCCCCAGAACGGCTCGCCGTCCACCAGCACGGTGGGTGAGCCGAACACGCCGGCCTGCAGCGCGGCGTCGACTTCGGCGCGCAGCAGAGCTGCCGCTTCTTCGCTGGCAGCAGCTTGCGCGATCTCGTCACCCACCACAGGGATCAGCGACTCGGGTGTGGACAGGTCCAGCCCCCGGCCCCAGTAGGCGCCGTAGAGGGCGTGCACCACCTCGGCGGCGCGCTGCGACTGGTGGCGGTTCACCCAGGCCAGCGCGCGTCCGCAGGCCAGCGGGCTCATCACCGTGTCCCTCGGCTGGCGCTGCATCGGAACGCTGTGCTCCCTTGCGTAGCGCAGCACATCGCGCTCGGTGTAGGGGCCCTTGAGCGGTGTGTCGAGCAAGGGCTTGAGGCCCATGACCTTCATCACCGAGACGCCCAGCAACATGGGGTGCCACTTCACCGTGCGCCCGTGCCGCGCCGCGAGCTCCTCGATGCGCAGCGAGGCGAAGTAGCCGAAGGGGGAGATGAAGTCGAAGTGGAAGGCGAGGGCTGGGGTCATGCGCGCATCGTACCCACGCAAGCGGCGTTTCATGCCGACTCGGAATAGCTGCAAGTCGCGAAACGGGCTGGTGTATGCAAAGCCTTGGCGGCACATTAGCGGCCTTGTGTCTGACGTGACACATGTCCGGGCGCCCCTTTTGCGGGGCCGCCGAATGCCATCTTTTCTGACGACAGGAACTTCTCGATGACTTCTCTCAAACGCCGCAACGCCATCGTGGCCCTCGCAGCCTTGGGCGCCACCGCCCTGACGGGCAGCGCCCTGGCCCAGCAGACCGTCACCCTGCGCCTGCACCAGTTCCTGCCGCCTTCGGCCACCATTCCCGCGCGCGCCATTGCGCCGTGGGCCAAGAAGATCGAGGCCGAGTCGGGTGGTCGCATCAAGGTGCAGCTGTTTCACTCGATGTCGATGGGCGGCACGCCGCCGCAGCTGTTCGACCAGGCCCGCAACGGCGTGGTGGACCTGACCTGGACGGTGCTGGGCTACACGCCGGGCCGTTTCAGCAAGTCCGAGGTGTTCGAGCTGCCGTTCATGAGCGGCCAGGCCGAGCCGGCCTCGCGCGCCTTCCACGAATACGTGGAGAAGTTCGCCGCCGACGAGTTCAAGGACGTGAAACTGCTGGCCGCCCACACCCACGGCCCGGGCCTGTTCCACACCAAGGACCCGGTGACGGGGCTGGAGAGCCTGCGCGGCATGAAGGTGCGCGGCGGCTCGCGCGTGATCAGCAACATGCTGGGCAAGCTCGGCGCCACGCCGGTGGGCATGCCGGTGCCTGCGGTGACCGACGCGCTGACCAAGGGCACGATCGCCGGCACCACCATTCCCTGGGAGGTGACGCCGTCGCTGAAGATTGCCGAGCTGGTGAAGAACCACACCAGCTTCGCCGGCCCGACCGGCCTGTTCACCCAGACCTTTGCGCTGGTGATGAACCGCGCCAGCTACGACAAGCTGCCGGCCGACCTGAAGGTCGTGATCGACAAGAACTCGGGCGTGGAGACCGCCGCCTTCTTTGGCCGCGCGATGGACGACGGCGACAAGGCGGGCCTGGAGGTGGCCAGAAAAGCAGGCAACAACATCGTGACGCTGGACGCTGCTGAAACAAAGCGCTGGCAGGCCGCCGCAGTGGCGGTGGAGGCCGACTGGATCAAGGAAGTGCAGGGCAAGAACATCGACGGCACCCAGCTGGTGTCGCAGGCCCGCGCCCTGATCGCGAAGCACAGCAAGTGATGGGGCGTTGCCTTCCGGGCCGTCTGGGTGAGGTCGTTTCATAAAATAACGGCATATCTGAAAGTCTCTTCACACACTGGCGTTAACACCCTGGCCCATGCACAGTTCGGGTGTTCGAATGAAGAAACGATCCGGGGCTGGTGACTCGTCACCCGAGTTCATCCGTCACCCGGGCTCAACCATCCTTTCAGCTGGAGACAAACCATGAGCTTTCTGAAACGCCGCACCACCCTGCTTGCCGTGGGTGCCATGGCCGCCATGTCCCTGGCCGGCCCCGCCCTGGCGCAGACCGTGACGCTGCGCCTGCACCAGTTTCTGCCGCAGCAGGCCACCATTCCCGCCAAGGCGTTGATCCCGTGGGCGCAGAAGGTCGAAGCCGAGTCGGGCGGCAAGATCAAGGTCCAGCTGTTTCACGCGATGCAACTGGGCGGCGCGCCGCCCCAGTTGTTTGACCAGGCCCGCGACGGCGTGGTGGACCTGAGCTGGACGGTGCTGGGCTACACGCCAGGCCGTTTCAACAAGACCGAGGTGTTCGAACTGCCCTTCATGAGCGGATCGGCAGAGCAGTCTTCGCGCGCGATCCAGGAGTACGTGGAGAAGTTCGCCGCCGACGAATTCAAGGACGTGAAGCTGATCGCCGTGCACACCCACGGCCCCGGCCTGTTCCACACCAAGACACCGGTGATGGGCCTGGAGAGCCTGCGCGGCATGAAGGTGCGCGGCGGCTCGCGCATCATCAGCAACATGCTGACCAAGCTGGGCGCGACACCCGTGGGCATGCCCGTGCCGGCCGTGACCGACGCGCTCTCCAAAGGCACCATCGACGGCACCACCATCCCATGGGAGGTGACCCCTGCGCTGAAGGTGAGCGAGCTGGTGAAGAACCACACCACCTTCGCCGGCGCCCAAGGTCTGTACACGCAGACCTTCGCGTTCTCGATGAACAAGGCGTCCTACGACAAGCTGCCGCCCGACCTCAAGACCGTGATCGACAAGAACTCGGGCATCGAGACCGCCGCCATGTTTGGCCGCGCGATGGACGACGGCGACAAGGCCGGGCGTGCGATTGCCGAGAAGGCGGGCAACAACATCGTGGCCCTTGACGTGGCCGAGACGCAGCGCTGGAGGCGCACGGCAGCCACGGTGGAGACCGACTGGATCAACGAGATGAAGGGCAAGAACATCGACGGTGCCAAGCTGGTGTCCGAAGCCCGTGCCCTCATCGCCAAGAACCAGAAGTAAGGCGCGGCGATAATCCCGGCCGGCCCGAGCGCAACCCGCGCAGGGCCGGCACGACCGGCTCTCCATTGCCGTTGCAGGCGGATGGCGGCCGGTTTCTCTTTGTTGAAGGTGAAAAATTGAAGCTACTGTCCTTGCTGGCACGGGCCAGCGCGATCCTGGCGGGCGTGCTGCTGACCGTGATCACCCTGATCACCTGCGCGAGCCTGATCGGGCGCAACACCATCGGGGTCACGCTGGTCGGTGACTACGAACTCACCGCCGTGACGGCGGGTGCCGCGGTGGCCCTGTTCCTCCCGTGGTGCCAGCTCAAGCGCGAAAACATCGTGGTGGACTTCTTCACCGCCAAGCTGTCCGACAGCACGAACGCGCAGCTCGACCGCTTCGGCAGCTTCCTGCTGGGTGGCGCCATGCTGCTGCTGGCCTGGCGCACCGCCGTGGGTGGCCTGAGTGCCTACGACTCACAAACCACCTCCATGATGCTGGGCTTCCCCGAGTGGATCGTCTATGCCTTCATGGTGCCCCCGCTGATCCTCACCGGCGTGATTGCCTGGACGCAGACCATCTTTGGCAATTTTTCGGAGCAGGGCGAATGAGTTCTTTGTCACTGGCGGGGATGATCTTCGCCACCATGCTGGGCTTGATGGCCATTCGCGTGCCGATCGCGATCGCCATGTTTTTTGCTGGCTGTTTCGGCTACATCTTCCAGGTCGGCTGGCCTCCGTTTTTCAACAACCTCAACGGCGCTGCCTTCGCGCGCTTTGCCAGCTACGACCTCTCCGTGATTCCGCTGTTCATCCTGATGGGCAACTTCGCCACGCAGGGCGGCATCTCCAAGGCCTTGTTCCAGTTCGCCAGCGTGGTCACCTCCCGCTTCAAGGGCGGGCTGGCCATGGCGGCCGTGCTGGCCAGCGCGGGCTTCGGCGCCATCTGCGGCTCGTCGGTGGCCACGGCGGCCACCATCACCTCGGTGGCGCTGCCCGAGATGAAGCGCCACGGCTATTCGGGGCGCCTGTCCACCGGCACGCTGGCCGCGGGCGGCACCCTGGGCATCCTGATCCCGCCGTCGGTGCCGCTGGTGATCTACGCCATCCTCACCGAGCAGAACATCGCCAAGCTGTTCGCGGCGGCCATGGTGCCGGGCATCATCGCGATGCTCGGCTACATGATCGCCATCGCCGTCTATGTGCGCCTGGTGCCGGGCCACGCGCCTGAGCATGATGACGACCACGCCAAACTCACCATGGAAGCCTTCATCGGCGTGGCACCGATCGCCATCGTGTTCCTGATCGTCTTCGGCGGCATCTACGGTGGCCTGTTCACCCCCACCGAAGGCGCAGGCGTGGGCGCTGCGGCCACCTTTGTGGCGGCACTGCTCAAACGCGAACTCACGCTGGCCAAGATCCGCCAGTGCTTCTATTCCACCGCCGCAGCCAGCGCCATGATCTTCCTGATCTTCATCGGCGCAGACATGATGAACACCTCGCTGGCGCTCACCCAGGTGCCGGCCCAGCTGGCCGAAGTGGTGCAGGGGCTGGATGTTTCGCCGGTGAGGGTGGTGGCCGGCATCATGCTGGTCTACGTGGT
>NZ_JBLYYB010000042.1:0-7410 GCF_048549895.1 Hydrogenophaga sp. | reverse complement strand
GCGCAAACACTCAAAGCTAGACTTCCTCAGCCCAGTCGACTTTGAGCAAGGCTTAATGGGCTAAGCAAACCGTCCGGGAAACTGGGGGAAGCCCAGTATCGACTTAGCGCTGTCGCAAAGCGACGCGCCAACGGCATGCAGTTTGGACATCAGTGGAGACGCGTCATTCGTGAGAATGGTTGCATATTTGTTGACGGCAACATTGAAGAAAGTTGGACGTTGTTCATGCCAAACGAGCAGCTAGTACACGCATGTGGAATCAATCCGACACCCTCACGACTGCATCGTTACAAGAAGCACTTCTCGATCGCATTCTAGGACTGCACTTCAATGAAGATGCCATTTCTCACCCCGACCTGAGCAATACCACCAACGCCCCAGCCCCACCCTCAGCCGGCCTCGCCTGCACAAACGCCATCACCTCGCTCTTCTGCACCAGCCAGCGCAGCACGCGGTTTTTCAGCACCGGGGTGCGGCCGGGTGAGCCCAGGCCTTTGCCGTGCACCACGCGCACGCAGCGCAGGCCTTGCTGGTGGGCTTCGCGGATGAAGCGGCCCAGGGCTTCGCGGGCTTCGTCGGTGCGCAGGCCGTGCAGGTCGATCTGGCGCTGGATGCTCCAGCTGCCTTCGCGCAGTTTTCGCATCACATCCGACCCGATGCCGGGGCAGCGGTAGCTCAGCATCTCGTCGGTGTGCAGCAGGGTCTCGATGTCGAATTCGTCGCTGAGCGCTTCGCGCATGACCGAGGCTTCGTCGAGTTGGCGCTGCACCGGCAGGGGCTGCACCGGCACCGGGCGCGGCTCGATGCGGCCCGGGTCCCCGATGGGCTGCACCGGCCCCACGGCCAGCGCAAACAGGCGGCGCTCGCGTTCGCGCTGCAGTTCGGCCTGGCGCTGGGCTTCGCGTTGCGCGGCCTCGGCTGCAGCACGCTCGGCCATCACGCGTTTGAGCGTTTTCAGATCGGCCAGCGTGTTGACTTTCATGCGGCGATTGTGACGGAGCACCTCCGCGCGTTGCCCGGGCGCCGAGATCAACCCCGCGGTGTCAGATGAGGCCCATTTCGGCCATGGACGCGGCGTGGTTGCGGGTGACGATGAAGTGGTCGAGCACCTTCACGTCCACCAGCGCCAGGGCCGACTTGAGGGTGGCGGTCAGGGCTTCGTCGGCGCGCGAGGGCAGGGCGGTGCCGCTGGGGTGGTTGTGTGCCAGCACCACGGCGGCGGCGTGGTGGTGCAGGGCGCGCAGCACGACTTCTCTGGGGTACACGCTGGTCTGCGTCAATGTGCCGCGAAACAGCTCTTCGAGCGCCACCAGCCGGTTCTGCGTGTCGAGGAACAGCACCGCAAACACCTCGTGCTGGCGACCACCCAGCTGCAGTTGCAGGTATTCGCGCACCGCCTGGGGGTTCTCCATGAGGGTTTTTTCCTGCAGGCGCTGGGTGAGGGCGCGGCGGGCGAGTTCGAGCACGGCGAGCACCTCGGCGCGTTTGGCCGGGCCCAGGCCCTTGATCTGCTTGAGCGCCTCGGCGCTGGTGTGCAGCAGGCCGGCCATGCCGCCAAAGTGCTCCAGCAGCTCCTGCGCGAGCTGCACCACGTGTTTGCCGCGGATGCCGGTGCGCAGCAGCAGCGCCAGCAGTTCCACGTCGCTGAGTGCTGCTGGCCCGCGGGCCAGCAGTTTTTCGCGCGGTCGCGCATCCAGCGGCAGGCTTTTGAGTCCCACCATGACAAGGCCATCCATTCGGTTTCCTCCCTGAGTCAGCCCGCTTTTTACAATACGGGCACAACGCCTTGCGCGGAGTCCCGGTTCGGGGCTCTGTGCGCCACACTCCCCACCATGCTCTGCACCCCGCTCATGCCCCACGTCCAAGAAGGCTCTTTCCTCACCCTGCACTACCGCATGTCCGGTCCGCAGGGGCAGGTGATCATCGACACCTTTGCCGGCAAACCCGCCACGCTGAGCCTGGGCATGGGTGAACTCTCGCCCGCGATCGAGCAGCGTCTGATGGGCCTGGAAGAGGGCACCCGCACCACCATCGAGCTGGCCGCGGGCGAGGCCTTTGGCGAGCGCCAGCCCGAGATGGTGCAGTGGGTGGCGCGCAAGCTGCTCAGCGAATTGGGCGATCCGCATGAACGGTATGTGGCAGGCGACGTGGTGCAGTTTCCCACGCCCGATGGCCTGGGCAGCTACGCGGGGTCGGCCGTGGAGGTGCGCGAAGACGGCGCCGTGCTGTTCGATTTCAACCACCCGCTCGCCGGCCAGCCGGTGCGGTTCGAAGTGCAACTGATCGGGGTGCTGTGATGCCGAAGTCGCAAGAAATTGTTCTCGCCGAGCCGCGTGGTTTTTGTGCCGGGGTGGACCGTGCCATCGAAATCGTTGAACGCGCGCTCACCAAGTTTGGCCGGCCCATCTATGTGCGCCACGAGATCGTGCACAACACCTATGTGGTCAACGACCTCAAGGCCAAGGGCGCGATCTTCATTGAAGAGCTGTCCGACGTGCCGGCGGGCGCCACGCTGGTGTTCTCGGCCCACGGCGTGAGCAAGGCCATTCAGGAAGAAGCGCAGCGGCGCGGTTTCCACATTTTTGACGCCACCTGCCCGCTGGTGACCAAGGTGCATGTGGAGGTGGCCAAGCTGCACCGCGAGGGGTTCGAGTTCATCATGATCGGCCACAAGGGCCACCCCGAGGTGGAAGGCACCATGGGCCAGCTGGACAGCGGCATCCACCTGGTGGAAGACGTGGAAGACGTGGCGCACGTGGCGCCCGCGCAAACGGCCAAGCTCGCGGTGGTGACGCAGACCACGCTGTCGGTGGACGACGCGGCCGAGATCCTCAATGCCGTGAAGGCGCGGTTTCCGCAGGTGCGTGAACCCAAGCAGCAGGACATTTGTTATGCCACGCAGAACCGGCAAGACGCCGTCAAGCTGCTGAGCCCGCAGGTGGACATCGTGATCGTGGTGGGCAGCCCCACCAGCTCCAACAGCAACCGCCTGCGCGAGGTCGCCATCAAGCTCGGCACGGAGAGCTACATGGTCGACAGCGCCGACGAGCTGCAGGCCGAGTGGTTTGAAGGCAAGCGCCGCGTGGGCCTGACCGCTGGTGCCTCGGCGCCCGAGATTCTGGTGCGCCAGGTGATCGAGCGCATCAAGGCGCTGGGCGCCATCTCCGTGCGCACCATGGACGGCCTGACCGAGACCATCAAGTTCCCGCTGCCCAAGGGCCTGAAGATGGACGGCGAAGACGCCGCGCCGCTGCAGCACCTGCGCTGAGCCACCGGGGCGCCGCGCCCCCAAACCTACAATCGCCGCATGCTAGACATCGTTCAACTGAGAAAAGACCTCCCCGGGGTCGTGGCGCGGCTTGAAACGCGCAAGAGTCCCCAACCGTTTCTGGACGTGGCCGCCTACCAGGCCCTGGAAACCGAGCGCAAGACGCTGCAGACCCGCACCGAAGAGCTGCAGAGCCAGCGCAATTCGCTGAGCAAACAGATCGGCATGCTCAAGGGCAAGGGCCAACACGCCGAGGCCGACGCCGTGATGGCGCAGGTGGGAGCGCTCAAGGCCGAGCTCGATGCATCAGCAACCCGCCTTGAAGTGATCCAGGCCGAGCTGCACACCCTGTTGCAGGCTGTGCCCAACCTGCCACACGAGAGCGTGCCGGTGGGCAGCGACGAGCATGGCAACGTGGAACTTCGCCGCTGGGGCACGCCCCGCGTGTTCGACTTCACCGTGCGTGACCATGTGGATGTGGGCGAAAAGCTTGGACTCGATTTTGAAACTGGCACCAAGCTGGCCGGCTCGCGCTTCACCTTCATGCGCGGCCCGCTGGCTCGGCTGCACCGCGCGCTCGCTCAGTTCATGCTCGACGTGCAGACCCAGGAACACGGCTACACCGAGTGCTACACGCCCTACATCGTCAACGCCGACACCCTGCGCGGCACCGGCCAGTTGCCCAAGTTTGAAGGTGATTTGTTTGCCGTGAAAAAGGGCGGCCAGGAAGGCGAGGCCGTGCCCGACATGCAGGCGCTCTACCTCATCCCCACCAGCGAGGTGACGCTGACCAACGTGGTGCGCGACACCGTGTTGGCCGAGGCCGAGCTGCCCATCAAGCTCACCGCACACACGCCGTGCTTCCGCTCGGAAGCCGGCAGCGCCGGGCGCGACACGCGCGGCATGATCCGCCAGCACCAGTTCGACAAGGTCGAGATGGTGCAGATCGTGCACCCCGACACCAGCTACGAAGCCCTTGATGCCATGACGGGCCACGCCGAAGCCGTGCTGCAGAAGCTGGGTCTGCCCTACCGCGTGCTGGCGCTGTGCACCGGCGACATGGGCTTTGGCGCCACGCGCACACACGACCTGGAGGTGTGGGTGCCCGCGCAAGCAACCTACCGCGAGATCAGTTCGGTCTCCAACTGCGAAGCCTTCCAGGCGCGCCGCCTGCAGGCGCGATTCAAAAACGCGCAAGGCAAGAACGAACTCGTGCACACGCTCAACGGCTCGGGCCTGGCGGTGGGGCGCGCTCTGGTGGCGGTGCTGGAGAACTTCCAGAACGCCGACGGCAGCGTGACCGTGCCCGAGGTGCTGCGTCCGTACATGGGTGGGCTGGAGCGCCTGACCCCGGCCTGAGCCCAGCTTGAGTCTCAGGGCCGCGCGGGGCCAAAGACGAAAGCGTCCATCGACAGCACGCCGTGCGTGATGCCGCCGTCGATCACGCGCGCAGGCACCGCATCGCCCGCCGCACCGGCGGCCACCAGCAGCGGCAAAAAGTGCTCGGTGGTGGGGTGTGCACGCTGGGCGTGGGGCGCGATCTCCAGCGTGCGCTGCAGGCGCGCACCGTCACCCTGCTGCACCGCCTCGCGCACCCAGGCCACGAACTCGGTCGCATAGGCCTCTTCATGCCCGTGCCCGGCGCGGAACTCGTGCAGGTTGTGCGTGAGGCTGCCCGAGCCGACGATGAGCACGCCCTCATCGGCCAGCGGCGCCAGGGCCTGACCGAAGGCCCAGGCACCGGCTGAGTCCAGCGTGGCGGGCAGCGACACCTGGAACACCGGCACGTCCGCGTCGGGGTACAGGTAGAGCAGCGGCACCCAGGCGCCGTGGTCCAGGCCGCGGCGCTCGTCGCCCTGTGCGCTCCAGCCCGCTTGCTGCAACACGGCCAGCGCGCGCTGTGCCCGTTCGGGGTGGCCGTTGGCCGGGTAGCCGATCTCGTAGAGCGGCTGCGGGAAGCCGCCGAAGTCGTGGATCGTGGGTGGCAGCCTTGAGAGGCCCACCCGTGCACCCTGCGTCATCCAGTGCGGGGAGACGATCAGCACGGCTTCGGGCCGGGGCAGGGCGCGGCCCAGCGCGCTGAGTTGCGGCCCGGCCAGGCCAGGCTCCAGCGCGAAGGTGGGTGCGCCGTGGGACACAAAAACGGTGGGCAGGCGGGTCATGCGGGTCTCCTGTGGCGCCAGGCGCCGTGGGGTCAACAAGGTTCAGTCGGCGCGGCGGGCCAGCGTGGCGTCCACCGAGGCCTTGCCGCCACCGCTGATGAGCAGCGACACCGAGGCAGCCAGCAAGGCCAGCGCGAATTCGTAGCCGTTGTTGGCCATGAAGAGGCCCTTGTCCAGGTGCACCGTGGCAATCGCCACCACCATGGTGACGGCCAGCACGGCGGCGGCCGGGCGCACCAGCAGACCCAGCAGCAGGGCCAGGCCACCGAAGAACTCGGCCGAGCCGGCCAGCAGCGCCATCAAGTAACCCGGGCTCAGACCCAGCGAGTCCATGAACTGGCCCGTGCCTTCCAGGCCGTAGCCACCAAAGGCGCCAAACAGTTTCTGCGCGCCGTGGGCCACAAAGATGATGCCGATGGGGATGCGCAAGGCCAGGGGTGCCCAGCCGGCGCTGGTGGACAAAAGGCGTTGCAGGGGAGATGTGGTCGTGGTGTTCATGGTGGGTTCCTTGGAAAAAGGGGTTGAAAGTGAAGCGGTGACTGGACTTTAGAAGTTTCATCAGACAAGATAAACATGATTGAATGAGACTGACTGTTCCTGAATTTGAGACAAAACCAGATGGACCGATTTGAAGAAATGCGCGTGTTCGCGGCGGTGGTGGACGCCGGCAGCTTCGTCGGCGCGTCCGACGCGCTGCCCATGTCCAAGGCGGCGGTCTCGCGCCACGTGGCCGACCTGGAGGCGCGCCTGGGTGTGCGCCTGCTGCACCGAACCACGCGCAAGCTCTCGCTCACCGCCGAAGGCGAGGTGTTCCACGCGCGCTGCAGGGAGGTGCTGTCCACCGTGGACGAGGCCGAGGCCGAGATCACCTCGCGCAGCGGCGAGGCCAGCGGCCTGCTGCGCATCAACGCGCCCTTCACCTTCGGCCTGCTGCACCTGGCACCGCTGTGGGTGGAGTTCATGGCCATGCACCCCAAGGTCACGCTGGACGTGACCCTGTCCGACCGCATGGTCGATCTGGTGGACGAAGGTTTTGATCTCGCGGTGCGCATCGCCCGCCTGCCCGATTCCACCCTCATCAGCCGCCAGCTCACCAGCACGCGCCTGGTGCTGTGCGCCTCGCCCGGCTACCTGCGCCAGCACGGCACGCCGCAGCACCCGTCGGAGCTGGCGCACCACGCGGTGGCGGCCTACAGCCTGTTTTCCATGGGCGAGAACTGGGTGTTCACCGGACCCGACGGACCGGTGGCCGTGAAGGTCTCACCGCGCCTGCGCAGCAACAACGGCGACACCTGCCGCATGGCCGCGCTGCGCCATCTGGGCATCGTGCTGCAGCCCTCGTTTCTGGTCGGGCCCGACCTGCAGGCCGGCACCCTGGTGGAGGTGTTGCCCGACTTTCGTTCGCTGGAGCTGGGCGTCTACGCGGTCTACCCCTCGCGCAAGTTCGTCTCGCCCAAGGTGCGCCTGCTGATCGATTTTCTGTCCGAGGCCTTCAAGATGCAGGCCTGGCCTTCATTGCGCTCCCCGGCGCACTGACATCACAGCCCCTCGCAGCCGTCCTGCGATACCGATCGACCAACGACTGGCGGTCTTCAGTGGGCGCCGACGAAGCGCGTGCTTTCGAACGCGCGGGACCCGCCGCTGGCGCGGTATTGAGCCCATGCCAGGATCATCATCATCGACACAAAGCCACCGGCAATCAGTGCCGGGTAGGCCGCGAGGATCTCGGTCAGGGAGTAGGCCCAGTTGAGCGGTTTCCCCACCCCCAGCGCCGCCGCGTAGAACCACGACACCGCAGAAACGGCACCGGCGAACACGGCAAAACTGCGCTGCGAGAACGACATGTTGAGCAGGGAACCGGCCTTCGCCATCAGCGGCAACACGCGGTGGTGCAGCAAGACGCCGTTGAGCGTCAACAGGCAGACCACCGTGATCTTGGCCTGCAGCTTGGGGTTGGCGAAGTACGCCCAGCCCTTGAAG
>NZ_JBLYYB010000041.1:0-89134 GCF_048549895.1 Hydrogenophaga sp. | reverse complement strand
GCAGCTTTTTGAGCGATTGTTCTCGTTGCATTTACAATGTCCCATTTTGCACTATAGCTAAGAGCTAGAATTAGTGTCATTCGCGTATTGTCCTTGGTAGCGTCAATAGCCTCATCAAGTTCTCTTAAACAATCCTTTGGCAAATTGGTCGTTATCTTGACCACGCGTCCTTTATTGGTCACTATAATGACCAAATGACCAACGCCCCTATGTCCGCTGTGCTCGAGCGACAGCTGCTGCTTCAGCTGGGTGACCGGCTTCGGCAGCTGCGCAAGTCCCAGGGGATCGGCACGATCGATATGGCGGCGCGGGTAGGCATTGCCCGCAACACGCTCAGAGCCATCGAAAACGGCGATCCAGCGCCCTCCATGGGCTCCTACCTCCGAGTCATGTCGGCTCTGGGGGTGGTCGGAGAACTTGCACTTCTGGCTGGCGACAGCATGACCCCAGCTCCGCAAGGAACGGCAGGCGCAAGGTCCCGGCGCGAGAAGCCAAGCATTCAGGTGACTGTCACGGCGGACACCTCTCGCCATGAGATTCAGGATTTGCAGAGCTTGGCCCTTCACCAGGCGGCCGTTGATCTTGTCAAAGTGGACCCAGCGCAGCTGGCAAGGGCGCAGGCAACCCTCGCTCGATGGCTGGGGTCTGGGCCTTCTCGATCAACCAGTCTTTGGACCGAATGGGAGGAAGTCCTCAGCAAACGGCAGTGGCGCAAGATCCTTGGCCGCAGCCGGCGCGCGCAGGAGCTTCGCCAGAGTTCACCGTTGGTCACCCTCTTGCCCGAGGACACACGCAAGAGCGTCCTTTCACAGATCGGGGCGCTCAAAAAGGGCGTGGTGATCAGAGATGCAGTGGAAGAGGACGTGCGATGAACCGTGAAGACCTGGAGCACATCATTCGGGCCAGCAGCGACGTGACGAATGAGTACGAGTTCATCATCATTGGAAGCCAGTCGATCCTCGGCCCGATCCCCTACCCCGAAGATGTGTTCAAGGCGTCGGCCGAGGCCGACATCTATCCGTACCAGGCGCCGCAGAAGGCCGACGAGATTGACGGTGCCATCGGTGAGGGATCACAGTTTCACGAGACCAACGGCTACTACGCGCAAGGCGTAGCACCAGAGACAGCGGTCCTTCCGCGGGACTGGATCACGCGGGTTCACCGCGTCCAAAACAGCAATACAAACGACCGCGTCGGGTACTGCTTGGACGTGGTCGATCTGTTCCTGTCGAAGGCTGTTGCGGGGCGCGACAAGGACCGCGAGTTCTGTACCGCACTCATCGAGTTCGGGCACGTGGATCCAAAGAGAGCCATCGACATGGTTGCGCAAATGCCGATAGATCAAGAAGCGCAGCGACGTCTGCGTGCAACCATTCGTAGGTGGGCTGGCAGTGCGATCTGAGTAGATCGCCCACCCAGGGTTGCTCGGCCACTGCGGGGACTCCTAGCCTCGTGCGCGTGGCTTCAGTGTCTTGGGCGCCGTTTTACGGGCTGTGGCCACCCTGCCTTGGGCATCGAGCGTGAACTGCACGCCATGAGGTTGCCCGTCCTGCGGCAACTGCCCGGCGGCCTGGTCGGCTTCGGCCATTGTTTCGTACAGGCGGATCGGCGCTCCATCGAAGAGCTTGCCGTCGTGCAACCACTGCCCTGACTCCAGCTGGTACTCCATCGAGCCTCCACCGTAGAACCTTGCGACACCCCAGTTTTTCGCCATCGAATCCCCTCGTTTTTGTTCCCTTAAACGCTTGGACCGGTTCGTCTAGTTGCGCAGGGTGGCTTCAGTAATGGTCCTAGTCGCGGGCAGGCTCAGAACGCGCTGGCGTGCTCAAATTGATCACCCCGAGCATGAGCACGATGAAGCCCCCTACCATAGACACGAGCCCAACGGCGGCGCCGAAGGTTGCTCGCACTTGGTTATCGGCTGTAGCGGACCACGCGGCCAGACCAATTGCCTCCAACGCAAGGAAGGAGGCAAGCACCGCAGCGCGTTTAGTTGTGGTGTTCATGTTGTGATCTGTGCGAGTTTGGCAACGAGACGGAAGAAATATTAAACCGTACCAGTTTTTGTAGAGCGAAAGCTGGTCGGCTTCTGGTCGAGCGATGCGACGATCGCAGCGGCCGTCTTGGGCCCGATTCCCTTGCACAGCACGAGCTCAGCGGCGGACGCGGTAAACACCGCGCGGGCGCTTCCAAAGTGAGCGATGAGTTTTCTGGCCACCTCGGGTCCCACGCCTGGAAGTCCACAAACGAGGTATTGGGCCAGTGCTCCGTCGGGGTTGTCCCTGGGCTTGGCCACACGCGTTGCGACCTCGTAGCCCAGTCCGTTGACCTGGTGGTGGTGCAGACGCGCCAGCAGGCGCGCGGTGCCCATCTGGTTGGGTGCGGTGAAGATCGAGAGCCCCCAAAAGACCGAGAGCGCGGAGAGCGCGCCAGGCAGCGAGTCGGGGTGCATGTCGTTGGGCAAATCCTGAATGTTTCCTTCTATCAGCAACGCCGGTCGCTCGGATGCCAGAGCGATGGCTTCGGCCTGGGCGAAGAGGCGCGCGTCGAGGATGGAGTTGGCCAAGTCGGCGATGCTCTTGCGCTCGATCAAGAAGGCCCCCACGCGGTAGTCTCCCGCAGGCATCTCCTGCATGATGAATTCCACACCGAGGTCGCGCAGGTGCGCCGGGATGCGGCTGTTGGTCTCGCGCGAATCGACGACGATGGGATGGGCGTTCTCGGTGGCGGGGGTGAGGTTCATGCGGCCGTGTTCGTGGATGAAAGGCAAGGTTTGCTGGCGCTGCCTTTTGGACTACAGGCTGCGGTTCTTGCTGTTGTCCTCAGCCTCTTTGAGCCGGCGAGCGAACTCCTCCATGCCGATGGGATTGGTCTGTCCACCCTCGGTGTAATCCTCCAGCACTTCGGCCAGAGAGTGCTCATTCACGTTGAGAGCCACTGAAAGCGCGTGCAGGGCGGCCCAAAAGCCAGCAGCAGCTATCCCGCCGACCACCACCCCTATGGCGGACGAGTCTTGGGCTTCTTCGGCACCCTTCCAGTCCATCACTTGGTTGAGCATGCGCAGCCCATCCCGGCTGGCAGGCAGGTAGCTGGTGTAGTTGGCGCGTTCGAAGTGCGCGTGCACCTCGTTCTCCAGACACACTTCTTCGGAATTTTCGTTCCACTTCTGCAACTCGGCTTCGAACATGGTCAGGTCTGCGGTCGCGCCGGCGCCGGCGTGTGCTGCAGAGTTGGATGGGGATGCTTTGGTTTCGGTGTTCATGTCCGCCACGATACAACGTCCGCTCTCCCTTGCAACTGCTGCAACGTCATGTTCTGCGCCTCTTGGAGGACTGGCCAGCTATGGGAGCCCCAGAAAGCAGAAAAGCCCTCCGCTTGTGGCGAAGGGCTGGTCTGTGTTTTCTAGGTGCACCGGTGAGGGCGCACGCCTGTTTGGTCAGGCTTCCTCGGGCTGCAGCTCCAGCTCGGTCTCGTAGACCGTGCCATCGTGCAGCGCGATCTTGACCAGGTAGCCGCGATCGGTGAGCTTGGCCAGTGCCTGGTTGAGCTCAAACGCCAAGGGATTCAGGCGGTCGATCTCCACCGTGCCCTCCGGCAGCACGCTGTAGGCATCCTTGGTCAGCGCCAGAACCGCAGGGTGCTCGATGCTCAGGGCAGCGAACAGCGGAGCGTTCCAGTTGCCCTGTACGTCTTTCACCGGATGCCCGGTGTCGAAACGCATGGTGCGAGCCTCTCCCTTCATGAGGTAGAGCGACTCGAAGAAAGCTGTGGTGCCGTCCTCGCCGTAGCCCATGGCGCTGGGCATGCGAGAGTTGCCGTGGAACGTGGCCATGCCCTTGAGTTCGGCCATGAACTGTTCCCGGTTGTCGCATTTGACATGACTCACATCCTGCTCGCAGTAGGTGATGGTCTGCATCAGGTCTTCGTTGAAAAACGTGCCGTAGTACCACGCATCTTGCGGCGTGCTGTAGCGCTTCCAGCCCGCGTTTGCGCGCAGGATGGGGTTGAGCGATGCTGTCGAACCGTTCTCGATGAACGACCGTTCGATCACTGCGCCGCTGGCCGTGCGCTCGGGTGGCGCCACCTTGCGGTGTTGCTCGAGCATGGCGATCGTGGCGCGCATGCGCTCGATCTGCACGGGGTTGAAGGCCAGTTGTTGCCCAGACCACCAGTACATGGTGCCCAGGGTTTCGGAGATGGCCTTTTCCGTCTCGGTCACATTGAGTTTGTCGATGTGACGCAGGCGTGCGTGGTAGCTGATGCTGTCGGCATAGACGCCTGACAGTTCGCGCGGCACGCCATCGGTGTTGACCTCGTAGGCGGCGCAGAACAGGTGCCCCAGTGGTGCGCCGTGGATCACGGCAACCGTCTCGTCGCGCCCAAAGAGCAGGAACCCGCTCTCGCGGGCGAACTGCAGGCGCTGTGCCATTGCTTGGCTGCTGAGAGGCGTGTAGTTGCGCACCTCCTGAAAGTACAGGGGCAACTGCACGAGTTCCATCACCTCGGTACCGACATGGCCCGCCAGGTGGGGCGAGCGGATCAGAACCAGTGTGGCGTTCTCGGGGCCGTTGATGCCGGCGAAATCCGGCTGAGCGTCGAACTTGCTGTGCAGGAGGTCCTGCAGGTTGCGCATGTTCTGGGCGTTGAAGGCCGGGTCTTCTTGAACCTGGACCATCTGGTGCAGGCGTGACTCGAAGTAGGCGGGGATGAAGGCTCTGGTTGTCATGGGTATTGCCTTTAAAAGGACAAAGCCCGGACAAGCCTTCCCCCTGATCGGGAAAATGCTTGCCCGGGCTCAGGGGTGGTGTTGAATGCTATGCACGCCCAGACCGTGAGGTCTGAACGGGCATGCCGGATTCGCGGTGGTGCGAAATCAGGTTGTGATTCTCAGGGTGGACGCGGAGGTGGGCAAGCGAATCGGGCCACTGTTAGCGCGGGGTCCGAACCTCGCATCCACACCAGTTCGTGATGGCTTTGGTTCAACAACCAGAGTCAAACCCGCGGGCCTTAGATGGCAGATCGCCTTTCCTGGCTGCCATCAATGCGATGACAACGGGCTCCACCCCGAGCACTTCGTCAAATGGGCGATGTCACCGCAGGAAAACTGATGAGATCGAGTGGAACCGTGATGTCATGATGCTGCTTCATGAGATCAACAAAGCTTCGCCAGTCTTCAGGGCACGCGGGCTCGTGGGTGCAACTCAGGCACTGCTCCTCTCCCGACATTTGTGCTGTCATCGTGCGATGCACATCGACCCCGAATCTCTTGGAGAACCGACCCACCGTGCTCCCGTCTAGCGCGTGGATCCAGACGGTCCCACCGTCCTCAGACACCTGGATCTGATCTTCTGCCTCAACCTCCAACAAGGCGGTCGATGTGCTGGTAATCACTTTTCAAGCGATGGGCTGGGAGACTCGCGCGTGACCCACATTGCCACGCTCGAAACTACGCCAGTGATGACCGGCGAAATCACTATGAGCATCGCCCACCAGGGCCAATTGAAAAACGGCTCCGAGATCCAACTCGTATCGAAATCCGTCAAGTACCAGCGCTGGAAGAAAACAAGGACGCAGGCGGATAGAGCAACTGTAATGGCGATGCGAAGGTAGTTCATGGGACTCGTTTGCAAGAGATTCTGATTGAAGAGATGCTATCCGATTGATGCCGAAAGTCAGCAACCTGGACGCGGCTCAGAAGGGCGACTCGACGATCTCTTCATCGCCGCGCACCCGGACCCACGCGCTGTCTGGTTCACCATCGTCATCGGAAGCACCACGACCTTCTGTTGACGTGTTTTCTGCGGTTGGCTGATCGCCAGTGTCGGTTGGCTTGTCCGCGTCTTCAATCGCCACCATGTTGTCCGCCGTTTCTGTGCCAGTGGCCACCGATGGCGTGACGCTTTGCGGCTCACCCGCCTGCTCCTGGGCGCCCTCGCCCTCACCCTCAGTTCCTCTTCGTTGCCCAGCTGGGGTTTGTGCCCCCTTGGCCGTGGCATCTTCCTTGTCTTTCGCGCGCTGCAGGGCACGCTGGCGCTTGTCCTCGATCTGTGCGATCAGGTCTTCGAGCTTCTTGCGCAGGCCGCCTTCCAACGAGGCGAACGCCGGGTCGGCCTTGATTTCCTGCGCCACGCCATACAGCGCGGTGCCCGAGCGCTCGATGATCTTCTCGCCGGGGTCCTGCATGAACTTGGAGGTCACGCGGGTCTTGCCCCGGGCCTCCGCCGCCTGCAGCCCTTCGGTGATCTTCTCGGCTGCCTTCTCGCCGTGCTTGGCCATGGCCTGCAGCGCGGCGGTCGCGGAGATCTTGTTGTCCTGGACCAGCTCGCGCACCTGCACCGGGGCCTCGATCAGCGCCAGGAGGTCGCGCACGTAGGTGGTGGTGAAGCCGCAGCGCGCCGAAATGCGTTTCTCGTCCCAACCGTAGAGCTTCAGGCGCTTGACCAGCGCCGCCTTCTCCAGTGCCTCAAGAGGCTTGCTCGTGGCGCTGCGCACCACCACCACCGAGAGTTCTGCGATGTCGTGCTGCTGTGTGTTGACCACGACCGGCAGCCGGTCAAGGTCGGCGCCCTCGGCCACGGCCTTGTCGAACCCTTGAAGGCGGCAGTGCCCATCGGAGATGTAGATGATCGATTCGTCGCCCTCGCGGGCCACGTAGCCCGAGAGTGGGTGTTCGAGCTTGAAGCCCTCGCTGAGCATGCTGTCGGCAAGGCTTGCGATGTGGGCTTGCAGTGCTGCGTTCTGAATGCGCACATTGAATCCCTCGATCACGCGGATGTGACGGCGCGGCACCATCCACAGTGGGCTGGGGGTCGCGCCGGAGTCGGCCATAGCTTTTTCAATGGAGCCCGCAACCAGCGTCACGCCGGGCATCTGCGACAAGGCCAGTGCCTGCTTTTGTTCCTCGCTCATGCCCTCGGTGGGGTCAGTTGCTGCAGGCGCGGCGCTCAGTTCGGTTTCGCCGACGGTGTTGGTTGTGGTGGTGGCGGTGTTGGTTTTCTTGTTGGTCATTGTGGTGGTCTCAGGGTGGTTCGGGGCTGGCTTGGGCTGCTCAGGCGTGGGACGGCGAGTTTCCGGCGCATGTGGCGCCATAGGGGGCCACGTGGGGCCGCGGGCAAGCGCGCGCGATCATCGAGCGCACAAGGGGCAGCAGTTCGTCGCGCGCTGCGTCCTGCACGTCGCGTTTGCGCTTGATCCAGCCCCAGGTAAGGCTGGCAGCGCAGGTGAGTCCCATGCAGATGGCCAATGGAAGTGCGGCGGGCGGATGCAGGGCGGCTGCCAGCCCAGTCAGCATGACGCCCAGCAAGCCGGTCAAGAGGCCAGCGCCCGTGTACCCGATGGCCACGCGGCTGTGCTCGACCGTTGCGCCATGCTGCAGTGTTGCGATGGCGCTTTCTCGGTCAAAGCCCACCAGTCCGTTGCTCGCGTTCACCGCGCACAGGACCAACGTGGAGCCGTCTCGGTGCAGGCTGTAGATGAGACTCAGAAAATCCCCCATCTTCGGCTGTGTTCCCAGGGCATCGGTCTGCAGGTGCACGCGCGGGCCGTAGCCCCGATCGATCACGACACCGTTGGACTCGTTGAAGCTGTAGACGTCACCTGCGATCAAGTGCAGTTCGACCACCGCGCCGTAGCTGGTGGTGATGGTTTTGACCTGGGTGTGCTCAGAAGCCATCGAATTCCTCCATCGCCTCGAACGCGGCGGCCGGCATGGTCTTGAAGGTGATCGTGTAGCTCGCCGCCTCGTCATACTCCAGCCCCGCGCGCGTCATCCAGTTCGCGGGAATGGTGAGCGTCATGCCTTGGGACTCGACGCGAGCGACTTGCACCGTCAGGGGCTCCATGGGGCCGGGCGATGCGACATCGGCGGGCTGGGGCTTTTCCGCGCGCGGCGCTGGCTTGTCCGCAACGGAGGCCTGAGGGGTCACCGGAGAGATGGGTTTGCGCAGCGACCACAGGAACATGCAAAGGTTGGCCACGTCCAGCGGGTCGCCGCGCTCGATCAGATCGCGAAGCATCCTGCTGAGGTCTTCCCCCGAGCACTCGCGCCAGCCGCTGCGGCCCTTGGCACGGGTGGCTTGAAGCTTCACGGCCATGGCGTGGGCGAAACTGCGCACCGCGGCGTCGTCGTTCATCGCTTCGAGGTCATCGGGGCCGGACGCCGTGCTGACCCGCAGGTTGGTGTCTTGCCCCGGTTTGAGTTCGTCATCCAGACTGCCGAGGTCGACGGCACCCTCTTCCGGGTAGTCCGTGCACCAGGCGCGCAGCCCGCCCTCGTGGTCGGCCAGGGTCACATGGGCCTCCTCGCCGCCAAAGAAGTCCACAAGCTCCTGGGCTTGCCGGTGGTTCATGGTGATGGTCATGTTTTCAATCGATGGGTTTTCAGGACACGCGGTTGGCGCTTTGCAGCGTTCCGCCCAATACAAGCTACCGAACAAGCGCGGACATTCAAGCCCCCAAAAGCAACTTTTCTCGACTCAAGCGATGGGTTCGGCCCACATTGCGTTTCTCAAAACAAGTCGCTCCGCGGGCCGCTTTGTTGCTGTCTGTATTGGATTTCAGGGTGTCGGTTTTTGTCTGGCCATCTGGGTCGGTTGATGCAGCCATTCGCCCTACACCCCGCATCAAAAGTTGGTTTTTTGTGCAGCCGCTGGGCACAGCCGGTTACGCCGTCGCGCGTGCAGTGCGACAAATCTCACGCGTGCCATCGCCCTGCGGCCCCTGATGACCCTTGGTGCGGGCCGATCGCGCTCACTCGGGCTGGTTTTGGGCGCTATCGACAGGTTTTGCCCCTGTTGGCCGAGGCGCATCGCTGCATGCGCCCTCGAAAATTCCTTTGCTGCTTCATTCGCTGCTGCGAACGCGCACGCGTACATCAATCTGGAGGTTTTCTTGGACCAGCATCAACGACCGCTATTTCTGCAGATCGACTCGCAAAAGGAACGCCTGCGCATTGAAGATGGCCAGGGCCGTACTGACTCACGGGTAGGAGCTACCAGCTGCTGCGTTGTGGATGGCGCGCTGAATATCTCCACATACGGAAGCCTGAACGAGGTGATTGCCGCCGGTGCCTGGAGGCGCTACTGGAAGGAGACGATCACCACCCACATTTGCCCATCCTCCACCGGAGGTGCGCAGTGAAAGCCCCGTTCTCCACCCTCTCCCCTGCGATGCGCAACGGGATGTACGCCGGGGCCGGCGTGTTTTTGCTGTGCATGACGGCCTTGACGCTGCCTCAGCAGGACTTCTTCTACCTGCTCGGTCACCTGTCCTTCGCCATCACCTTTCTGGCCTATGCCCAAAGCAACCTGATTCGCCTTCGTCTGATCGCTGTGGCCAGCTTGGTCGTGGGCCTGGTCTACAACACCTATGTGCACATGAACATGGCCGAGGGTCAGAACCTCTGGCCGGTGCTGCTCTGGATGGGCGTTTTCCTGGTTCAGAACGTGATCAACAGCGTGCGCGAGGTCAACCGCTCGTTGGAAATCACGATCCCGGCCCATGAACGACTCATCCAGGCCAGCGCCTTCCCGCGCATGCATTCCCGGGATTGGGCGGCTTTGAGCGAATCTGCCACCAAGAAGACCTTCCCCAAAGGCCACGTGCTGTTGGCCACCGGCGCAGCCACCGACAGTCTGCAAATGCTGGTGTTCGGTACCGCGCGCGAGCAGCGCAAGGACCAGTTGCCTCTGCGGCGGCGCATGGGCGCGCTGTGGGGCGAACTCACCTGGGTGCTGGGTGAAGAGATGTTCAACGCCTCGCCGTGTGATGTGGTGGTCACTGCAGACGTTGCCGAGGTCTGGGAGTGGCCATACACGACTCTCGATGCGCTGTGCAAAGGCAACGACCGGCTGGCCATTGCCCTGAAGGACGGCTTCGTGCGCTCCGCAAGTTTCAAGCACGGTCTGCTCGCTGATCGATGCGATGACCGCGCTCCCCTTGTCGAGGCAGCGAGGGCAGCGCAGACCCACGAGCCTTCAACGCGCGCGAGCGGGTTTCCCGACACCAATGTCCCGCTTGCGCAGTCGATTGTTTGAAGCGGCCCTTTGACGGCCCGCATGCATCCGATGAACCCTGAAACCACAGCATCCAAGAGCACCCTATGAGCACCACCGACATCCAACCACCAGACAGCGAAACGCTCACCCGCACCGGCGCCCACAACCATCAGGAGAAGGACTCCACCGCTGTGTTGCACAACATCCTTGGCCTACTGGTCGACGACAGCCGCCGCCGCGAAAAGTCCTTGCGCCGCGACGTGTGGTTTCGTCGCGTGTCCATTGGTCTCCTGGTGGGCGCAAGCTTGGTGGGCTACTACAGCTTCTTCAAGGGTCTGGTGGGTCCAGGTGCTGGCAAGACCGACGGCCCCACCATGGCTGTTGTCGACGTGCGCGGCGCGATCATGCCGGACAGCGCGCTCGCATCTGGCGAGGTTGTTGGAGCGGCCATTACCAAGGCGGCCAAGGATCCCAACGTGAAGCGCATCGTGCTGTATGTTGAGTCGCCGGGCGGTGCGCCGGTCGAGGCCGAGCGCATCATGCAGGCGGTGGACAACGCCCGCGCCACCTACAAGAAGCCCATCACGGCCGTGATCGGCAACCTCGGTGCCTCAGCTGGCTACATGGTCGCGCTGTCGGCCGATGAGATCGTGAGCGGGCGCTACTCGTTGGTGGGCTCCATCGGTGCGGTCATCCAGTCCTGGCAGTTGACTGGTCTGCTGGACAAGCTGGACGTGCGCGCCAAGAGCTTTGCATCTGGCGAGCTCAAGACCCTGCTGAACCCCTACGAGCCCCCCAGCGCCAAAGCTGCTGCCAAAGCGCAAGAACTGGTCGACACGCTGGGCGGTCAGTTCGCGCAACTGGTCAAGGACCGCCGCGGCGACAAACTCAAGCGTGACATCGGCACCTACACCAGCGGAGAGGTCTGGAACGGGGAGCAGGCGCTGGCACTGGGGCTGGTCGACGCCACCGGCACGCTGGAGAGCGTTGCTGCCGCTCACCCCGATCTGAAGGTGGTGGACTTCAGCCCCCGCGAGCGCAAGGGCCTGGTGGGGCAGCTGACTGGTGCTGTGTCCTCGGGCATCGCACAAGGCCTCTCCGGCGTGGTGCAGAACCACTCTGCCCTCAGCGTTCAATAGTTCGAGGCAACGTAGGGGCTCCCGGGCGCCGCGTGAAGAAGAAAGGCCCGCAAATGCGGGCCTTTTTGCTGGGGGCCTGTGGTCAGGGCTTGTCCGGGAAGCATTGAAGCGGGTATTCGAAATCCGCATCGAGCACGCGAGCGCACATGCGCGGGAGCATCCGGCCGATGAAGTCGTTCGTGAACCACTCGTGGAACAGGTCCATGTGCTTCATCTCCGCTTGAGACTCCACCTGCAGCACCAGGGTGCGGGACTCAAAGGGTGTGAGGTTCACGCCCAGGCTCTGCCCAAGGCGCTTTTCGAATGGCGCGACCGAGAGAGGATGCACGTAGGTTTTCCAGTCGTTGTAGATGCGCGTGCGCACGCTGGGGCTGTCGGCCTGAGACAGGGCGCTGCACAAGACGACTTTGTGGTTGGGGCTGTCGAGGATGTAGCCCCACTCGCACTCGTAGAAGCCCACCTCCGACTCGCTGGCCATGTCGTGGAGATCCTGCACCAGTTGTGCGTCGCCACTGCCCCGGAACATGGCCAACACCCCCTGCAGTTCCTGCCGCGCGCCGTTGGGGTTCTTTCGCAAAAGGTGATGCGTCTGCCGTTCGGTCGTGGTGATTCGCGCATTCCCCAGGCCACCCGGGTCGGGGTTGTGGGCCACACATGCGGCAAGCATCTGATCGCGCCAGCCCCTGTCGGTGACCATGTTGCTGAATGCCCAGCGATCCTCAGGCGTGGCCATGCTCAGCAGGGCATCCTCGAATCGGTCGTTGCTCCTGAGTGCACCGAACATGCGCAGCTGCATCACGTCCACGTAGGTGCGCTGCAGGTACTCACGGATTTCCCAGTACTGCTTGCAGCCCAGCGGAGCCCGCTCATAGGTCTGCTGCCACCAGGCGTTGGTCTGCTCGCTCGTGGCGCCCTCGGGCGGAAGGCCGTAGCCTTGAAACAGCACATCCTGCAGGCGACGCATGTCATGTAACAACATGCCTTGCGAAAGGGTCTGACCGAAAGCTGGCTTGTTCATGGGATGTGGCTTCTCTTCTTGTGGTCTTGTGCGAATCATCGGTCAACTCCTGAGGGATGACCATTGTTCGTTCAGCGAGGGGGTTTTGTCGCGTGATCGGGGTCAGTTGTGCTGTGCGGCACAGGCCTCTCCTGTTGTTGCCACCTCCCGCGCCGTCAGTCCCACGCGAGGTGCTTGCCGATGCGACCGAACGCGCTGCGCAAGCGTTGGCGGATGGACTTGAATCGGTTGCGTCGGATGGCCAGGCGCCTCAGCTCGTGGACGGCCTTGGTGGTGCGATCCAGTATGTCGGGCAGCTTGGCCGGGTCGAGGGCGTTTTCTGCCACGGCCGTGTTGACCACGGCGCCCAGGTAGCGCAGGTTGGCGGCCAGTTTGCGGGGCAGTGGTGGGCGCACGCTGTCGACCTTGGAGTGCATGCCGCGTCCGCGCGCTTGGAAGTCTTGCACCAGGATGTGCTCGATGCGCAATGTCAGCCGCGCAGCTGCACCCAATGTGGCTCGCCCCCCTGTGCGCCCGGGCGCTGATTTTGCGAACGATTTGATGCTTTCGACTTGTGCCCCCACCTGCAGGGGTTCGTCGTTTGCGCAATCCAGGTCCTGCGTGTCATCACGCAGAGCGGCTTCGTAAATCTCTGCGATGGTCAGTTCTGGTGGAGTTCTCGGTCGCCGGCGATTGTTCGCTGGGTGAAGGGAACGGGCATGCATGGTTCTGGGCCTGCGTCGTTTGGCGGGGTGGTGATCAGAGCGAGTGCAGGCGTGCCAGTGCGCGCGTGCTCGTGCTGGGCTGGTGCGCAACGAGCTGCTCGGACTGCGTGTGGAGCCGCTGCCCCATGTTCTGGAGAAGGGCCTTGCGCATCGCAGCCTCGAGGCCGGGGTGTTCGTTGAACAGGACCTGCAGCGTGGTGAAGCCGATGAACCAAACGCTTGCCTGGCTCGAACTCACCCGAATGGTGGAGCCTGCTGTGCGCGGCAGAAGCTCGCCCATGATGAATTGCTCATCGCCGATGACCGTGCCAGCCTGTCGGGTCAGCGTGGCCAAACCGGGGCGGGACTCACTGGCCTCGCCATGGGTGATCACATGCAAGCCCTCAAAGGTGGCGTTGCGGCGCTGCACCACTTGGCCCAACTCCAGGTTGGTGGTGCTGCCCGCGGGCTCGATCAGGGCCCAGTGTTCGCGACTCAGGCCGGGGATGGGTGACTTTTCCGCACCCTTGCGCACCAGGTAGGCTTCACGCCACCCCGCCAGCGCTTTCTTCAGCATGGCAGAACCTGGGATGAGGGTCCACAGGCAGGCAGTGGTCACCGCCCTCAGTCCGGGCGTGTCCTCACCGCTCAGCGCGGCCAGCGACATGTAGCCGGTGGCCACCAGGATGTAGGCGGCCGGCACCACGGTGGTCATGGCCTTCGCGAACGAGTCCAGTTCCAGAAATCGGGCGAATGGGGTTGAGGGCTTCATGGAGCAGCCTTTTTGATGGACGGAGAGGCCAGCTCGGAGAGCGGCACCTTGCAAACGTGCTTCCATGCGCCGGCGGCAAAAATCTCCTGAACATCGTTGCCGTGCATCAGCACGAATGCCCCGTCATCCACGAAGCAACCGTGATAGCCGGTGAACGCTCGGTGCTCGCCTGACGTGAAGGTCAGCAAGATGGCGTGACTGCCTTCGTCCACGTGCATGAAGGTTGGAGTCATCGTTTGCTGGTCCTGATCGAGAGGGACGATGCGCCGGCGCGCGGCGCGAGATGTGGCGCTCGTAGCAGGTGGGCGAGCAGCCCGGTTCGGTAGACGCCGACGAAGCTGGTGATGGCGAAGCCGATCTGCTGCACGATCAGGCCGTGGTGCCCATTGAGAAGTGCGAAAACAATCGTCAGCCCGTTGGCAAAGAGGTAGATCAGGAAGCCCCAGGGCGAGATGCGCGTGTTCACACACAGCAGGGCTGCGCCGAGCAGACTCACCACCGTGGCGCTCCACTCGAAAACCTCACTCAACAGGGTCGTGTTGATCTCTTGCATGAAGGACAGATGGGTGGGACTTCTTGGCTTCTGGCATCCGTGCTGGATGTCGCCTTTGAATCTAAGGCCCGCCCGCCCGGGTGAGCCCTGGACATCGCACCCAAACGCATGCGTTGGAGCCCTGTTGCATGCCGTCCTTGTGCTCAATGCCCCACTGACCCGAAGCCAGTTGGTCTGCTGCTGGGGAGCGCTCAAGCCTGTGGTTCAGGGGAGATCGCGCATTCTGGTGAGGTTCTCCGGCAGTGCCATGTCTTCGCCGAGACCGCTACGCACGCGCATGCAAGCTGCGCAATCTGTAGCGTCGTCTGTCTCGCTCCAGCTGCTGAACACCCCCCGAGGGGAGCCCCCGCACAAGGCCTTGGCTGTGGCGCCCAAGTGCTTGGGCCAAAGGTGAACCACCATGCCGATGGACACGGGCGGTGCATCGCCGCGCGGAGCGCTGCTCATGCGGGCTGAGACGAGTTGCTGATGCACTTCGCCTTGCTCGGTGGACGTCTCATCCCCCCGGTCAAGGATTGCAAAGCGGTCTGTGCTCATCCAGCGGCGGAGGGGTTGAGTTCGGCTAGCTTGGTGCGGGCCACGCGCGCCAGGTGAGTGAGGTCCACACCATGGCGGCGGAAGTAGGCCAGCGCCCATGCGCGCACGCCGGATTCTTTGGCCAGACGCGTGACCAGCGTTTTTTCGCGAGCCACGAGCCTTGCGATGACCTCTGTCTCGTGCAAGTCGAGTATCTGCAGCGCCATCTCCATGAAGGGGTCGCTGGCCATCGGACGAAGGTCTGCGTAGGTGAGCGTGCGGACCAACTGCCCGCTGGCTGGGCCGCTGCCTGTGTGGTCTGCGCCCTGGCGCGCGGCTTCGAAGAATGATTCCAGCCGGGCGGGGTCACAGGGCACATGCGCTTGAGTGCTGAGCATCCAGCTCAACTTGAGCGCGATCTGCGCGGCTTGCAACGTGCCCAGCGGCTGGCTGTCGACGGTGCACGAGCTCAAGCCCCCTTCGTTGAGACTGCACACCACCGTGGTGGCCAATCCCTGCCCGTTGTGGTGTGGCACGACGAACGCCAGGTGCACAGCGGCGGCCGTGTCGACAAATGGGTTGGCCGGGCCGCAGTAGTTGGCGCGCATCTCGACAACCTGCCGCAGTGAGCTGGACATGAGGTCGTGCAGCCCCTCGGTCCAGTCCATCGCCCGCGTCAGATCAACCTGGTGGATCTCGAACTCTTTGACCCAGGTGGGCACCAGCAGAAAGCCCATCACTGGCGCTGGTCGCTCGGTCGTGCGCAGGCCGGGAACTTGGGCATGTAGTTGCGCCAGGCGGCTGAGCAGGTTGCCGTAGATGATCATCTCGCGGCGAAGGGAGTGTGGACCGGGGGTGCCGGTGTCAGGTTCGGTGGCGTGGCGCGGGCGCAGGTGCTGAGTGGCCTGCAGGCAGTAGCCCTGAATCGCCATTGGAAACAGGCTGCTGTCTGGGGCATTCCAGCGCGCATCTGGCTCGACATACGCGCGGCGCGAGAGGCTTTGTTCAATGAATTCAGAAGCTGTCGCGAAAACCGGTGAAGCGTAGCCACCGCTTTCGATCCGCGCTGCGCGCGTGCGCTTGTCAATCTGACCCGAGAGTTCATCGGCCGGTACGTTCGGTTGCGACTGAAGGTTCTTGCCGTGAGGAGATGTCATGCCAATGTGCCTTCAAATGGAAACCTGCAGGCGGCATGCCTTTTGGGAGGCGTGACCTTCTGCACGAAAGCATTCAAAGATAGGGCCCACAAAGCCCCAGCGGTGCGAGCCAAATGACCGAAAACCATGCGTTGGTTTGAGTTACTCACTCCGAGGCATCTGTTCTGTTCGTATTTCTCCGGTCAACGATCACCAAGACTGGGTCAGCGCCAGAAGAATTCGATGCTCCCGGGGCTGCGTGTCTGTCGCTCCATCCACACCTGCAGGCCCGGGTCGCTGGGCGGCTGCGACTGCGTGCCAACCCGTGAGCACATGACGCCGGTGTAGACCACCATCTGGGTTTCGAACAGCCCGACCATGGCCTTGTGCACGTCTGGGTCGGTGTTGGAGCGCTGCAGCGTGAGAGAGTCGTACTGGGCGCTGAGCATGGTGCACAACTCGCTCATTGGGTCTGTGTGTTCCCTTTCCATCGGGCTCAGCGTGTTTCTGCCTGAGGTTTCGATAATCTCGAACTTGGTGGGAGAGGTTCGCGCAATCGCGGTGGCATACACAGCCTGGAGATGAACTTCGGTGCGAACGTCAACGACGCATTGGTGGCCACGGGCATAGCACAGGTGGGCGAACGCCGCCGCAGCTTGCGCCGCCTTGGTCCCGGGAAACTGCTGCTGCCACAGGCCGTTGCTGTGGATCGTTGTCAGCCACTCACCACGGTCATTGCACGAGATCACCACATGCAGGTTGAGCTCGGCGGCCGATCCTTGCAGCACTGGGAGGGCAATGTGCACATCGCGGTAGCCCTTCGCTTCGATCAGGGGCAGTGTTTGCTGCAGCGCGATCTCATGCTCCAGCAGGCGGACGATGTCAAACCGCTTGAGCACCTCATCCATGTTGATGATCTTCACGCAGTAGTCCCCCAGCCAGTAGGGGGTGATCATCACGGCCGTGAATTCGGGCTTGAGCAGGGTTTTGGGATCGAGCGAGCCATCGGTGTGGATGGCGCCTTCCAGGCACTGCTGAATGAAGTTAAGCCGCATGGTGCGCCGGCGGCGTGAGAGGGCAATGCCCAGGGGACTGTAGAGCGCGCTGGCGTGCTTGAGCCCCTTGGCCTTGAAGTGGCTCACGCCGCAGGCCGTTGGCAATATGTGCAGTTCGGACTCGCTGTTCGTGCAGGACCGCATCACGGTGATCAAGGCCTGCGCAATCTCGCTTTCATCTTTTGTGCGGTGTGAGTCATCGGAGCCGGCGCGACGTGGCCCTGCTGTGCTTGTCGTTTCTTGCATGCTTTTGTGATCACCAGGAGGGGCTGCAGGGTTGTCCTGCGCAAGTGGGTGTGAGCAGCACACCTGAGGTGATTTGAACGAATGAATCGCTGAAGAACGTTTGCATGTGGGGTGAGTTGGGGGCTGGACAACAACTGGGGATGCGCACAGACAATCAGGCTGTTCGTCTGGCGCTTGGTCCAACTTGGCGGCGTGTCCGCTGGACTATTGCCGAAACCTCAAGAATGCATCGAATCGCAAACTTATAGCTAGAAAGGGATTTTCTGATCGAAAACTGTGAGCATGCATACATACGTTTTGACGTTCTCGAATCTTCGCCAGTTTAATGAAATCTCCCATCGTTTTAGAGATCAAGCGCATCGTATGGGTTTTCAACGCGGCAAAAGATCTGATTTGGTCCCTTTAAAAGTTACTTTCTGATCTTGGCTCCGCGCGCGTTGCTTCACACGTCACCGTCACTGCTGAGAAGGACAACCGTTCTGAAGAGCGCGGCGGCCATTGGATACGTGGAGTCAAAGAGTGCGAGGCGAGGCTGACTTCACGGGAACGCTTGTCGAGGAGGAAGCTCGTCCTGGAGACACGCAAGAGCCGACGCGCGCCAACTGGCGTAAACTGGAGTGCCAGTTGGCGAGATCAGGAGTAAGCCCCATGTCCACCTCCACCCCAAAAGGGCGCGAAACAACCGCACGCACTGCCAAGGCCACCCAGGTAAAAATCGGCCCCACTGACTACGACATTGGTGTTTACAAAACAGGAGGCGAGCGCGTTCGCACCTCGGCTGGGAAAGCTCTGCCGCCTACGTCGCTCCGGGGCGTGCTGCTCGACATGAAGGATGCTGGGGTGGTGTACGTCCAAGGGTCGCGCAAGACGCCTATCCACATGAACGTGAAGCCAAATCGCCCGACGGTAGGCGACACGCTGCAGGTAGGAGGCAAAACAATCACAGTGGTGAAGAGTTTTGAAGCTCGCACTTCCAATGCCGAATTGTCTGTAGGGGACGCTGGCCCGCTTGAGCTCCACCACAAAGTGCTCGAGGGGATCGCCACAAAGTCTCTGCTGGACATGCTGGAGCGCTTCGATGCTATTCCGAAGCAGGAGTTGCTCACCGCGCTTGGGGTGAGCGAGCGGACGTTACAGCGCCATCGCGATGGGCGCCTGGGCAGTGACGTGGCCAGCGTGGCGTTGGATCTGGCTGCCATCACCGAGCAGGCCCAGAGCGTGCTGGGCTCGATGGCCGAGGCGCAGCGCTGGCTCACCACCGGCGCCGTCGCACTCAAGGGCCAGCGCCCCCTCGATCTGCTCTCCACCCGCCAAGGCGCGGACCTGGTGCGCGATCTGCTCGTTCGCATGGAGTACGGGGTCTACGCTTGACCCCGCTTCCCAGGGCGCTGATCGACGCCTACTCGGAGGCATCGGCCGCCGTTCTACGTGGGCCGCTGGGGTCGGTGCTGGGAGCCCAGGCGCTGGCAGATGTCGCTCTCAGCTCGCGTCAGGCATCACCTGACGCGCCGGGGCTGCAGTTCTGGCGTCTGGTGAACGCACGCCACGTGGACACATGGGACTCAGGGGAAGGGGCGTTTCGTGTGAGCGGGCGCTGGAACAAGGCTGGCACGCGTTTGCTCTACGGAAGTCTGGATCCGGCCACGGCCATTCTGGAAGTTGCCGTGCACAGCGGGTTCTCCGCCTTGGATGCTGTTCCGCACATGCTGGTCTGCGCTCGAATCGTTCACCCTGCCCTGGTCAAGGTGCTGCTGCCTCACTCGTTCCCCAATCCTGCATGGCTGCGCCCTGGTTCATACAGCCCCAACCAGGTTGCCTTTGTTCAGCAGGCGATGGAGTCTCACCCCATGCTGGTGGTGCCGAGCGCGGTGAGTCCCCATTCCTGGAACCTGCTGATCGATGTGGACCGCACCAAGGGCGAGATTGAGCGGGTGTCGGTGGAGGTGTTCTCGCTGGACACCCGGCTGGTGGTTGCTCCGTAACCGACCAACACAATGAAAACTCGCTCTTGAAGTTGGCCGCTCGACGCGTATCGTTCAATCAAGGGCAGCGCACCGCTGGCCACCGCGCCACAAGGGATGTGATCATGTCGATGAAATTTCAGGTTGAAGCCAATGGCTCGCCCTATGGGGTCTACGAGGCCAACGACGAGAAAGGCGCGCGCGACGCGGCCGCACGGGACGCGGGCTACAAAAGCGCGGCTCACATGATTGCCAAGTTGCAGGGCTCGTGCGAGTTGACCGCCACCGAAGTCCCTTTATCCACGCCAGTGGACAGTGAGTTTTAGGGCCGTCATGCGCTCACCCAATGCAGCGAGTAGCTTTTTGCGCAAAAGGCGCTGCATGCGCTCAAGACTCAGGCCCATGGCCGTATTGGAGTTGCGCCCCTATGCGGGCGAACTGGCATTCTGTCGAGATGGGCATCATTTAGCTTGTGCTTGGAAAAGCCGCCTTTGGATGTCGCAAATGCGCCATATTCAACCGCGTTTTCATTGGATCGCCCAGTCGAGGATTTGCGTGCAGAATCGAACCTGAATCCCAGTTCAGCGAGGCGCTTACGCACTTTCTCGGGGAAGCCTGGAAGGGCCGCTCGCAAACGAACCTTGACGGCTCGACTACCCAGCGGGACGCCCAATGAGGTCACAAATTGCGTTGGTATCTTGGCGTGTCCGTGCTCTTCTTTGAACTGCTCGACCATGCTGACAAACGCTTCCAATCTCTCATCCACAGCGTATCTGTCTGGGTGAAAGCCGAGCGCTGAGAGCTTGGCTTTCTGCTCTTCTTCGTATCCAGGTTTCTTCGCCAAAATGCGCTCTGCCTCGCACTTGGCCCACAAGGGAAAGCCATCCGGAGTCTCGTAGTTGCGCGGCACGTCACAGTGGCCATGTTGCTCGACAAATCGCTCTAGGTTTGGGATCAACTCGGCTCGTGGGAACTTTCTTCCTGCAGCGGCGACTTTCACACCCAACTTTTCAAGTGCTATGCGGCGGTCCATCGGGTAGCCGTCGAGCCTTGCAAGTTGCTTCTCACGTGTCAACCTTGTGCCCAGAGTAAAGCCGTCGTCGCAAACATATTTGATCGGGACTTTGCAGCTACCAGTCTGCTTTCTGTAGGCCTCAAGCCGCTTGAACAACTCCTCGCCCTTTTCGTCTCTCTTTCGGGTCACAAACCGAAACCCCAAGGCCTCCAGTGCGTGCTTTTTGCTGGTTGGGTATCCCTCCTTCTGAGCCCTGTTGCGCTCCTTCACGCATCGGTCTCCCAGCGGATACCCATTGGGCAACAGGTGCTTAATCGGCACTTCGCAATGCCCATGTTCTGCCTTGAATTCACGGATCATGGTGAGTATGGTCTCAGCTGCTCTTCGGGTCGGCTTCACGTCCAGATCCAACCCCAGATCGCTCAAGACTTTTCGTCTGACCTCTGAATAGTTGGCATGTTTGGCCGCCGTCTTCTCCGCGGTACACCGACTGCCCAGCGGATAGCCCGATGCAGTCTTGTATTGGTTTGGCACCCTGCAGTGGCCCTTTTCATCTCGGAAGGCCTTGAGCTTCGAAACTAGCCAGTCAAACGAACTCAGTGTCTCGTTCATCAGCCGTGTCTCGATTGCTTTGATGAATTTGTGCTGGTCGAACACCTTCCGATCGAACGCCATGGAGGCGTCAAAATCGACAGAGACCACAGAAGAAAGTCCGCAACCTGAGCCCCCTGCAGCTGCGCGGATGATGTCTTTGAACGCTTCGTCGTTTTCAGCCAATGCGCCCAGCACATCAGCAACAACAGAAAAGTCGCTGCGGAGAAGCGCCTGTTCGGCCGACTCGCCGTCGTGGAGGTTCAGGTGAAGGGGCAGCAAGATGTAGCCGCACGTCTTCTGGGGCCCCGCAAGGCGCATCGCACGCCCTGCCGCCTGCACGATGTCGATCTTGCTCTTGCGGGGATCCATGAAGGCCACCAGATCCACTGACGGGACATCCACTCCTTCGGTCAGGCAACGAGCGTTGCTGATGACCCCACGGTCGCTGGTTTTGAACTTCCGCATCACTGCCTCACGCTCGGCATTGCCTTGTTCTCCAAAGACATGGAGCCCATCTATGAGGCGAACACCGTCGTCTTTGGCCGAATCAGTTGTGTGTGCGAAGGTCTGCGCAGATGCTATGGTCCGGTGGAACGTGATGGCCTTCTTCAGCCCATATTTCTCCATGGCTCGACGCAATGCAACTTGTTTGGCCACTACCGATGCATCGACAAAGCCGTCCTTGGACTTGACCACGTATCGCGAGATATGGTCGCTCGTGATGGACGCGTCGTCGATCACCGAGATCACGATTTTGTACGGGACGATGAGCCCCCTGGCAGCAGCTTCAGCAAACGACAGCCTGTAGATTTGCTCGCCGTAGCAAGCGGTATCCGCCATGTCGTAGAACGGAGCATTCCCCTGCTTCTTGCGGACCGTTTTTGCTACCGCAACTCTGGGGGTGGCGGTAAAGAACAGGCGTTTGTCGATGTGCAGGTTGTCATCCGATAGCGCATACCCAAACGGCTTGCCCACCGCGCACGCCGTTTTGTGCGCCTCATCGAAAATCCCCAGACCGATACTGCGGTCCCCTTTGCGCCGCATTGCCATAGCCTGTCCGACTATGTGCGCTGAGTGGTAGGTGCAGAAGATCACCGCCCGGGCGTGAGGATCCTTTTTGGCATCGTTCAGGAACGCGTTCACTACCGCGGGGGCGGTGCACGTTGGGAAATCGATATCTCCTGCGCCGAGTACTACCTCATCGGTTTCTCCGGAACCCCCCTCCCCTTCTGGTTCCGTGCCTACGCTGCTGTCGGAGCACACGCACAGCGCGCGGAAGTCGCCCGCGCCCTTGTTCTGATCCCGCCATTCATGGAATACCTGTTGCAGCAGGTTGATGGTGGGCACGAATACGATGGTGCGTGTTTTGTCCATCGCCTGGGACGCCCACATTTCTACGAGCGTCTTGCCGGTGCCGCAGGCCATAACGACACTCGCCCGGCTGGCAGATCTCATGGCGTTGGTGATGGCACTCAATGCTTCGCGCTGGTGGGGGGCTGGTTTTTTGATTTTCCGGGCACGCATGTTGGATCTGCTCGTTCCGCGAATCGGGGCCGTTGAGTGCCACTGGGTTCGTTGAGGATTGATGGGGCTCCGCCCTATCGTGCCGGCCCTGGAGTCCAGCGATGCCCTGCCAACGAAGCAGAACAAGGTCGTTGACCTGCCGTTGAGGCGCGTTTACCTCCACACTGACCTCGCGTGCACCGCAACTTGATGGCATAGCGCCTGACGTACAACTGGCTCTTATCGGATATATGCCCTCGCGGTTGGCTATAACAGTCCTAATTCGGATACTTACTCGTACACAAGTTGCGTCCCCTTCGCCCTTCCATTAGAATTCATCGGTGAATTGTTATAGCCAATTTGTTTTGCTGCCATTCATTGATGGATATTTATGAACGATTTGCGCACTACAAGTGAACGCATGGTCGAACTGGGGGAGCAGATCCGCGCCCAGAGATTGCGTTTGAACCTCACGCTTGAGGACGTGGCCAAGAACGCTGGACTGTCCATCAACGTGGTGCGCAGGCTGGAAAGCGGCGAAGGCTCAACCCTTGCCTCGTTCGTGACGGTGTTGCGTGTTCTGCACCGCGATGAGTGGCTCACCACGTTGCAGCCCGCCGTGACGATTGACCCGCTGAGCATGCTGAAGAAGCACGCGCCGCGCCAGCGCGCTTACAAGCCCCGCAAACCACAACTCGACTGACCCTCCATGGCAACAGCAACGAAGACGCGACAAACCCCCTACCAGAGCGTCGACGCCGTAGAGGTCAGAGCGTGGGGAAAACTGGTGGGCGCCGTGGCGCGCGAGCCCACGAAGAACTACTACGCCTTCAAATACGCCCCGACGTGGGTGAAGAGCGGCATTGAACTGGCACCACTGCAGATGCCCCTGGCGCAGGCCCGTGAGCCCTTCATCTTCACGGAACTGCCCGAGCCGACATTCAAGCGCCTGCCCGCGCTCCTGGCCGACGCCCTGCCCGACGACTTCGGCAATGCGCTGATCGACGCCTGGTTGGCAGACAAGGGTATCGCCAAGGACGCCATCACTTCACTGGACCGTCTGGCCTACATGGGCAGGCGTGGCATGGGTGCCTTGACCTTCGGCCCCATGCGTGGGCCCAAGCCCAGCAAGCCCACCGCTGTCCATATGGGGAAATTGGTGGAAGCCGCTCGCAAGGCCGTGAAGGAAGATTTTGACGGCGAGGACCATGTCAGTGCAGCCCTCAAACAGATCATCCAAGTGGGCACCTCGGCGGGCGGTGCGCGCGCGAAGGCAACCATCGCCTGGAATCCCGATACAGAGGAAGTCCGTACAGGCCAGTTCGACATCCCTGAGGGGTTTGAAGCCTGGCTGCTGAAACTCGACGGCATGGGCAAGGACAACGCTCTCGGTCCGTCCAAGGGGTACGGCCGCATTGAGTACGCCTACCACCTCATGGCCTCCGAAGCCGACATCGACATGTCGCCCTGTCGGCTTTTGGAGGAGAACGGCCGCGCGCACTTCATGACCAAACGTTTCGACCGTGATGGCGACCAGCGCCACCACATGCAAACGCTGTGCGCCATGGCCCATCTGGACTACAAACAGGTCGCCACCCACAGCTACAACCAGCTATTCCAGACGGCAAAGCAGCTCAAGCTGGACCGTGGCGCACTGGTTGAGCTCGTGCGCCGCATGGTCTTCAATGTGCTGGCGGTCAACAACGACGACCACACCAAGAACTTCTCGTTCCTCTTGCGCGAAGGGGGGCGGTGGGAGTTGTCCCCAGCCTACGACATCACGCACGCCTTCAACCCCGACAACGAATGGATCAAGCAGCATCTGATGTCGGTCAACGGACGCTTCGACCAGATCACTTTGAGCGATGTGCGCGAGGTTGCAGATCGGTTCGGGCTGCTCGCTGAACTGCCCCAAACGGTTCATGGGATCAAGCAAGCGATCGAACGATGGCCCAGCTTTGCGAAGCGCGCCGGCGTGGACCGCGCGGAGATGGAGACCATCGCCAAACATCTCTCAGATCGCGTGACAACTTTTGGGGGTTGAACGGGTATGGGCCGCTCCTCTTTTGAAAGCACAAGGGACCTGCTTTCGGTGCCACCAGATCAGCTATCCGCCTGCCTAGCAGCACTGCATGACTGGATCCTGCGTTCCAAGCGCTTCATCGTCATAGCGGAAGCTGCCGGCGTTGACGCCTCGAAGCTCGAGATCGAACCCTTCGCATGGACACCGAATGAGAAGCGCTCCGTCGATGCTGCAATAACGCCCGACACACCGATTGAGGAACTTGGCATTCGCCGTTCTGCGGTGCACCGAATGCTCGAAATCAACATCTACCGTCTGGAGGACTTGGCGCTGGCCAGCGAAGACGAACTGATGAGGATGAAGGATGTCGGGCGAACCACAGTCGAGCAGCTGCGTGAGATGCTGGGCAAACATGGCCTCGCTTTCAAGGAAAGCGATCAACCTTGGCGTCGGGACCTGGACCGCGCAGCGGTGGCCTTTCGCACGCGAGCCGCCGAGCGCAAGTTGAGCGACCAGTCCCCAATCAGCGAGCTCGGGCTGCGGCCGGCCACAGTCAATCGCTGCCTCGCACGTGGAATCGACAGTGTCGGTGCCCTTCGGTCGCACACATTGAGAGATCTGTACGTGAAGTTCGGCAAGGCCTCGATCCGAGAGCTTGTGCAAACGCTCAGGTGCGTGGGGATGACGCTTCACTCAGCGCCTGGTGATTTGGCGCAGTGGGAATACGGCGTCCTGAACCTCAACGAACTCAAACGGCCGGGCGACGACGCTGCGGTCGAGGAACTGGCACCTTGGCTTGGCTGGTCTGTCACCAAGGCCTTGGGGAAGTCAGGGGCCACCACGGTGGCGGCTGCGCGCGAGGTTGCGATCGAAGCAAGGGAGGGCAAGTGCAGGCGCCACGGACTGGGTGCTCATGGCCAGACTCGTTTGATGGAGTACTTCGCGCTGCCGAAACCACCTATCCATAGGTCTGAGCGGGATCGCCGGCCTTCTCCATTCCCCACGCCATTCCCCGAGGACCACGCCGGCGAGTGAGTCCTTCAATGCGAAAGTGCGGATGACTCACGCCGTCTCGCTATGCGGTCAGGAATCCCAGGGATTGATCAAGCCAACGCCCGTGTTCACAAAGTCTGGCACGTTGCGCGTAACCACTGAAAATCCGTGCTCGATGGCTGTGGCCGCGATCATTGCATCGCGCTCTGAACAAGGGTTGGGCACATGTAACGAAGCGCACACGGGCGCCGTGTTCTCCGTAAACGGGAGGATCCGGCCAGCGAAAGCCACACGCACCCCAGCGAGCCAAGCGCGCAGCGCACTGCCCTGTGGCGGGGTGCGACGCTCCAGTGCGCGGATGCCAATCTCCAGCTCAAGAATGGAGATGGCGGACAGGAAAAGCCTGCTGCTGGACTGCCCTGCAGCCCATGCCCGCACCTGCGCAGACTGGTTGAGTTTCCCGTGGCGCAGCTCGGAGATGACGTTGGTATCCAGGACGAACATTGCGCCTTTCAGTCCAGCGCCGCGACGGAGAGCTTGAGATCGAACCGCGGCGGATCAAAGTCGATTCCCTCACCACCCGGTATACCGTCCATGACGTCGAGCAGCGACAACTCGCTTTGACCGGCAATGCGGTAGTAGTCCTCGATCTTGAGCAACGCAAATGCAGGACGCCCACGGTCTGTGATGAAGACGGGGCCGTCGCCGGTTGCGCGCTTGGCCGCTGAGACATCGCGTGTGAAGTCTCGGCTGGAAAACGTATTGATGCTCACGATGATCTCCTGAACCAGGACAATGTTTGTATGTTACGACATTTTGACTTGTTTGTCGTAGCCGTCCCGATTCCGCGTACATCAGAGAGTCAATCCAAAGGGGGGCCTGAGTTGCACGGCCGCTAGGACTCTACAACCCGGACAAAGCCTCAGGCGACAGTTTCGTACGGACTTCTGCCGAGGTCGATAGCGTAGACCGCCACCGGTGCTGAACCGAAGAACGCGTGCTCGATGGTCACCTTGCGCATGCCGCGCCAAGGCAGCACGATGCGCTTGTCGCGGTCCAGGCGGCCGGGATAGCCCCAGTTGACATCCTCTCGGCCCTAAAGGACCGGGATTCCTCCTGCGAGACGCTCATGTCCGAGCGCGAGAATGTTCCTGGCGGCGTTGACGTCTCGGTCGTGGACCGCTCCGCAAGCATCGCAGGTCCACTCTCTTATTCCAAGGCCTGCTCTACCTTTCGGACTGCTGTGGGGCCGCGCCCCGCAACACGAACAAGTCTGGGTTGTATAGGCCTCCGGGACCTCTACAAAGACGATACCGGCCTCACGGCTCTTGTATTCCAACATCGTCTTGAGCATTGACCAGCCCGCGTCCAGCGTGGACTTGGCCATCTTCGTCTTCACCAACTTCGCGCTGGAGACATCACCGACAAAGATTGCCGCATTGTTAGCAACGATCTGCGTGCTGAACTTGTGCAGCATGTCTTTGCGCTGATTCGCGATCTTTGAATGGATGGACTTTACCCTTCTCTTCTTCCTGGCGCGCTGGGCAATGCCCAGCCTGGTCTCCAGGGCTCGGTAGAAGCGGCCCTCGATTTTGCGGCCATCAGATGCAGTGGCGCATGTCTTCAGGCCCAGGTCGATCCCGACCGAGCTGGTCACAGGCAGCCGCGGACCCACCAGCTCGGCGACCTTGATCTGCACATTCAAATACCAGCGGCCGCGTGAGTCCTCGGCAAATGATCCGGCGCGCAGCTCGTAGCGGGCGAGCCCATAGCTGTCCCACAGCCCGAGCTTCTCGCCCGCGAAGTGGATCTGCCCTCCCTTGTAGCGCACCGCGCGGGACTTGAAGGGGATCCAGCCCAGCGAATACTTCGAGGACTTCGGGTTAGACACGCGCCAGTTGAGTCGGGCGCGCTTGAACTGGCGGCGCCTTGTGGCGTACTCCTCACACACCTGCTGGGTTGTGGCGCTGCCTACCTTGACGCCGTCGCATTTGGAGAAGCCATCGGTGAGCTTCTGGAGATCGAAGCCGCTGAGGAACTTGCCCTTCTCGCGTACCGAGCGTGCGCTGGTCTCGTTGCAGTAGTTCCAGACCATGTTCACATCACGCGCCATGGCGCGAAGCACGCTGGCGTGCTTGTCCTTGATGCGCAGCTTGAGGGTCTTGACTGTGTCCACCTGGTCAGAGAGTCTGTGTGGCCGCTTTCAGGGCGCCCAAAGCCCCGGAGCCGAACTGGTAGGCGCCCCAGGCCACAGCACTGAGCACCGCGGCATACGCGGCCGCCTCGCTGATCCTGGCCACAGCACCGATCGGGCGCAGCTGGGTGGGGTCTTTTGGGTTGAGTACCGAGCGCGGGGCACCGGTGTAGACCGGCTCCTGTGGGCCCTGCGCGCCAGCGTAGACCCCGAGGTGGTTGGAGCCGGTGTCCAGCGGGCCGCTGTCAGTGGTGGTGGACAGCATGCGGATCTCGCCTTCGAGCAACTGGATGGCGCGGGGCTCCTTCAGGCTCAGCAAGGCCTGGCGGAAAAGGTCCAGTCGATCTTCGGGTGTGAAGTGCCGCACCGTGAAAAGCCACTCGCGCAAACCGGCGTACTCGGTGTCGCTGCCGTCCACTTCGGGCAGGGGAAGCGGGTTGTTTACGGCGTCATCGACCACCTTCCAGACTTTGGCGTTGTCGTTGGCGAGGCGCCGCAGTTCATCGGTGTCCATCATGGGTGTCTCGTTCTGATTGTTCACGGTGATCGGTCTTTCCACGTTTTGAATGGTGGATTTGCTTGGGGCTTCACAGCACCGCCATGACGGCACGCTCGAAGTCCTCAAGGGTCACGACGACCTTGGCCTCACGGCGCGAAATGGCGCGGTTGAGCGCGGCCTGTGCCACGGCCTCAGCGTTGGCGATGCTCTCGTCGCCGACGATGGCGGAGAAGTCCACGTTGTGCAGCGAGGCATCCAGCGTGACTTTCTTGCGCTCGAACCAGCCCCGGAAGTGGGCATTGAGGCCAGCGGCACCAGGCTTCTCGAACACCACCTTCTCGGTGAAGCGACCACCGCGCAGCAGGGCGGCGTCGATCTGGTCGGGGTGGTTGGTGGCGGCCACCCACACCACGTCACGCACCCGGTCGCTCACTCCGTCCATGAGCGTGAGCAGCTTGTTGGTGGCGTCGGTGCTCATGGAGTTGCTGCGGTCCTTCATGAGCTCGTCGGCCTCATCGATGAAGATGATGCAGGGGCGCATCTCCATCGCCTGTGCGTAGAGCTTTTCCAGCGCCTTGGTGTCGCGCGCCATGTCAGAGCCGGTGGTGGGCAGGAAGGCCCAATCGATCTCTTTGGCGATGGCCTTGGCCGCAGCAGTCTTGCCGGTGCCTGGAGCGCCGTAGAACAGCACGCCGGTGGGCATGGTGCCGCCGTGGCTCTCGGTGTGCACGGGGTCGGCCATGCGGCCGATGAGCATGTCGATCATTTCGCGGGTGTTGGGTGAGAACACCAATTCGCTCAGGGGCTTGACGTTTTCCAGCATCACGCCCTTGCGGCCCTGGATGGAGCGCAGCGCACCCATGAATTCATCGAACCCCAGCGTGCGCAGTTCGTTGCGCTTCAGGTACGAGGGAAGTTCCTCGGTGACGGCCAGGATGCGTTTGGCCGAGAAGCCGTTCCAGCGCTGAGCCACCATTTCGACCACATCGGGCGCTGCCTTGATGTGCGGCACGTTCATCTGCAGGCCCTTCTTGAGCAGGCCCACTCGCGCTTCGAGGTCGGGGGTGGTGATCTCGATCTTGAAATCGAAGCGGCCTTCGCGCACGCCGGCACTGTCCAGGCGGTCCATGTAGTTGGTGGCGGCCACGAGGATCACCTTGGACTTGCGCAGGTCGACCATCAGCGTGAGCAGTGCGTTGACGACGTTGTTGGCATCCTTTTCCGCCCAACCAGTTCCCGTGCTGGTGCGCTCAGACAACAAAGAGTCGATCTCATCGATGAAGAATACACACGGGGCGCTTCGCTTGGCCTTTGCGAACGCGGCGGTGACGCGCTGCACCTTCTCGCCAACCCACTTGCTTTCGACATCGGCAAGCGTCAACGTCACCAGCGGCAGGCGAAACTCGCCAGCAAGTGCTTCGGCAAATGCGGTCTTGCCGTTGCCGGGACCTCCGTGCAGCAGAATTCCGTTACGGGCCTGCTTCTTTGAGGCACCTGACTGCACGATTTCGTTGGCGGCATCCTTGATGCGGTCCTTGATCTCGGCATAGCCATATATGTCCTTGAATGAGGTAGTCGGCCGAGTCACGTTGCCCACATCGGCCTGCTCTTCCTGACCTTGCACCGGCGCCTGGGCCGCTTGCTGATGGAAGCGTGGCTTGAGGTAGCCCCAACGGGTGATGATGAACGCCACGGCGGCCACGGCTGCGTAGGCATAGATCACATACCGTTCCCCTTCTGCCTTCGGGGGCGTGCCCAGCCACCAGTAGAGGTTTTGAAAGCCACACAGGAAGAGCAAGGGCTTTGAGAGCAGCCGTGCAACGGTTGAGCTGCGGAAGCGACGGCCTTGGCTGGTATAAAACTGGATAGCCTCCAGGACCAATGCGCCCACGATCAGCGCGGCCAGCAGCGCCATCACACTCTCGCCTTTGGTGTAGTCAAGGTTGTCCGGGATCAGATTTGTCGAGAGGTAGTCGGACTTGTTTGTGCCGAGCGCACCGACAAGCATCACCACAACTCCGGAGAAGCCGATCAACAAGTAGAGCGCGATGCGCTTTGCGACTTCAAGGGATGTATTGAGTATTTGATTCAAGGGGTCCTCGCCGATCTAGATTCGCACCTACCGGGGTGCTGTGCTATTCAAGTTTCACTCGCTTCAAATTATCACGGCGCGCAAGTGCGTCAAGGGATGGCGTCGCAGAAAAGTGACTTTTCTCGCGTAACCTCAGCCCACCCCCCTCGGTTGTTTGTCGTTACTGAATTTGTCCTCTCCTGCAGGCAAGTTGATTGACGTAAAGATGACAAAAAAGGGAGACCAGTGGCCTCCCTTTTTGGGTTCCTCTTTCAGCACACGGATCTGGAGTCAGAAATGCGCTGAATCTCACGGTCCAGAAGGCGGTGGTGGGGGAGGTGGTTTTGGAGAATTACCTGTAATTCCCCTCCACGCTGCGGTACCACCCTTCTTTACCCCGCTCCATGCTGCCCCACCGGCTCTCCCAGTGGTAGCAGCGCCTATATCGGCCGCTCTGTTTCCGGCCTTGCCGCCGGTACCACCGGTGAGGCCTTTCAACCCACTGAATCCACCACCTCCCGCGCTCCCGCTAAGGAGCCCCGTGGCAATCCCCGGCGTTTGCATCAAGATGAGCATTGCCAGCAGGCAAAGCAAAACGAGCATCGCTTGCGTGATCAGGTCCGCAACCATGAAGTCACCCAGACCAACCGTCTTGTCATTGATGAGTTGGCTTCTCAGAACCGCCGTCGCTGTGAGAATGGCCGAGGCGATCTTGACCATGAACGCAAACACCACCTTCATCAGGGCGGCACCAGCCAAGAACTTCAACCAGGAATCAAAGATCCATGTGGTCGGCTTGAACATGATGAATGGGACCATCACTGGCGCCAGCGCCATTGCCAGGGCGATAGAGATAAACGACATGATCACCGTGGCCATCGAGACCACCATACCCACAACGAGCAAGAACACCGCGAGCAAGGTGGTCAGGCCGTTGATGACTCGGTTGGGGAAGAGTGCGATGGTCTCCATCACCCCGTCGCCTGTCCTTGTTGGTGAGGTAATCAGGTCAGAGATGGCAAGCATCATGGGGTCAACAATGGCCTTCATGCTGTTGGTCATCCCGTCCATGGGCATCTCGCTGATGGCGGTGCCCAGTGCAGACACAAATCCCTCAATCATGGCCGGCGCTGACCGGTTCAAAAACAGATACACAAAGCCAAATGAGACGAAGATCGGCACCCATTCGGCGATCATGTCCCCGAAACCTTTTGCAGTGGCAAGCGCCTTGACCGCACTCCAGGACATCAACGCAATCAGAAAGAAGCCAGAGATCAGCGCCCCGTACTGCTGGAGCGTTTGGTTGTTCTTCAGCTTGCCAATTTCAGTCTCCACGGCATTGACAACTGTCACCACGATCTGGTCCGGCGTCATCGCAGGGCCGCCAATGGTGGTAGGAGTCTGCGGCACTCCGCTAGTGTCTGCCTGGCCGAATGAAATTCCCGAAGCAACTGCGACGAGAAGTCCCACGAACACCACCAGCAGGCGACGCTTGACCTTGCTTTGGGACAGGCTTGCCCGTTGAGTCATGACCCACGACACGAACCATTCGGCAAATGTGCCTGCGAAATGCGCAAATAGGTTCGATTCAGGCAGCGGCACTCGAATCGTCTTCATGTCTAGGCCTTACTTTGAGATTCCGCTTTTGAATGCTTCTTGCCGCTCGCGCTTCAGCCTTTCAACGGATCGGGTGTGATCGTTGAGGCGCAGTTCGTATGCCCTCTTTTCGTTTTCGCGCTCCATCTTGAGGGGGTCTTCCGCGTTGTTGACCGCAATCGACTCGGTGAGCTTTGCGTTCTGCGTTACAAGGCGGTTCATTTGCTTGTTGAGAACCTGCAAGGCGCCAGTGACGCCATTGGCTTCATCGATCTTGGGCTCGATCTCGCGCGCGAACTTGTAGTCCTCTTCCACGGCGTTAAACACATCTTGTTCATATTCAAGCCGTTGGATTGCGCGTTCGTTCCCCTGCTCGACGCGAGACTTCTCCTGCGCGTAGTATTCATCCCACGGCAAGCCTGCAAGCTGGGCTTCGGTCAGGCGCTTCTTCATGGCCGTGGTCTGCGCTCCCACTGAGCCTTGCACCCTCTGCAGGCGACCGCGGTAGGCCGAGACCGCATTGATGCGCCGGGATACCTCATCCAGGTTGCGCGGGATGTTGGTGAGCTTCTCAAGCTGCTTGAGCTCGTTGTAGTACTGCTTCAACTGGGTCTCGTACTGCAACATCGTGTTGGAGACGATGCGCGCCTGCTCGCCCGATGCCACCGCCAGTTCGATGTTGTTGGCGATCTGGGTCCATTCGGAGGAGCCACCGGTCATGGGTCCGCCAGCGTGGCCCACCAGCGTCGTGCCCAGCGCCAAGGATGCGATCAGTGCTTTGGCGAACGAGAAGGGCTTGATGAAGGTTGATTTCGTCATCTTGGCGGTCATGGAACTCTCCGGGAGGTTGTGTGGTGTGCGTGCTGCCAAACGTCGCGTGCGCTCCGGCACGCGGTCATCCTTGTGCGCGTGGGTAGATTGTTCGGCGGCGGGTGGTCGGATCACCTTGGGGCTTTGCACCCAAAACCATGCGTTGGCGCGGACTGGGGTGTGTTTCGCAATCTGAACGCCCTGCCGCTTCGGAGCCCCGGCACGAGACTCGCCCTGAAATCTCGCCTGCAGGCAGCCATCTCGGATGGCCCCGAATGCCTGCCGCGGCGGTCAGCGAGCGGCCTTCATCGGTGCTCCCTAGCCCCGTACCGGCGAAAAAAAACCACCAGTCCCTTGCGGGGCCGGTGGTTTTCGGGTTTGAGCTGCGCCACGGGGGACGTGCTCGTTGCTGTGCCCTCGCGCCCCTGCAGGGGTGCTCAGGCGTTGGCGAACTCCGTTTCGATGCGAAACAGGTTCTTGGTGCCTTCACCGCCGCCTGGCAGTGAAATGGGCACCTGGCCCATCGGTGTGATCGAGATGCGCTGGCCGTCCTGGCATTCCAGGCGTTCCATTTCACGCTCGATCTCCGTTCCACGGAAGGACATCTCGGCACCGTTGTCCAGCTGCAGCACGACCTGGAACACCTCGTAGGGGTTTCCTTTGCGTGGAGCAACTTTGGTCATGCCGCTGCGAGCGATGCGACCGACGTAGGTGATGCCTTTCATGGACTGGGCATGGAACACGTTGGCGGTGCTGGCGATGGTGGTCGCAGCCTGCTTCTGGCGTTCCTCACGGCGTTGCGTGACTGCTTGCTCGACCTGTTTGGGCAGGACGGGGGCATTCACTTGTTCGCGTGCCATGGTCTTTTGCAGCGTGGCCAGGGCTTGCGCCTGGGCCTGTGCTGAAGCGCTTGCCTGAGCGGTTGCCGAGGCAAGCGCTTCAGCGGCTGCTGCTTCGCGTGCTGCGGCTTGCTCATCGTCCTCTTCCCACGGTGCCCATTGCGGGGCGGCCTGGTCGGCGTTGCTGGGGCGACCACGGCGCATGGCAGTGGTGCGGGCCTCGGCGCCGATGCGGTTGATGAGTGCTTCAGCGAGCTCTACCGATTCGTCCTTGATGCTCGATGTGCCTTCCACAGGGTTGTAGAGGGCGTCGGGCAGGCTGAAACGGCGGCCTTTCATGATGGCGCGCAGGCGTGGCTCATTGATGATGAGGTCACGCTTGACGATGCATCGGTTCGTGTAGCCGCGCAGATGGACCACTCCAACGGCCGGCTGCAGAGGCAGACCACAGGTCCAGTCGGCAGCTTCGAAATCGAAACCTTGGACGTAGGCGGTCGCATCTTCCTCTACGGCTTCCGGGACCTCTTCATCTGCTTCCACGTTGAGGGCTAGTGCTTCTGTTGCCTCTGGCGTGCTAGTCGATTTCTGCTGAAGTGAACGTACGGAGCGTTTCGCGAGAGACTTCGCCAATCGGATTGGAATATTCACGATGGTGGCAACAAGAAGCAACTGCCATCCAAGTCTGATAAGGATGTACGTCGCCCACTCGAATGACCGCTCGATGACTCTCTCTAAGACTGGCTGGTGAGATTTTGACTGAGTGGCCTGCTTTTGAGCGGCGCCGTTGTTCGTCTTGTTGCTTTGCATTTGCTGGCTCCTGAAAAGATGTGCAAAAGGCCCGCACTCACGCGCTCTGGACCTGTGGAGGTCTGGAGGCGAGGCGGATGTTGTGAACAGAGAAAGCAGTACCCGCGCCCACTGGGAGCTTGGTGTCCCTGCGGGTGGTGGTGGTGAACTGCTGACAGCGCCGCAGCGTTAAAGCTGCGACTGGTGGGTGCTGTCTGAGGGTTGAAGAAAACCTTCAGACGACAGCAACCCCAAAGGGCAAGCGTGTTGCCCGAAGGGGTGAGGTTTGAATGCAATCACGCGAGGTGAAAGCACACGTTTGGTGTGCACGAGGCACACAACTGCTGGTGTTACGCAGCAGCCTTTTCCGACATCGTCGAGAAAGACCGGATCACCCGTGGCGCGCCTGGTGGCTCAGCTGCGCGCGTGGATGCTCGGGTTTTGCCCGTCATCTGCAGGATTGTCGATGCACCAAAGAGTGCGCGTCAAACGAAACAGGCCAGCGCGGGGGCTCGAACCCGCCGCTAGCCGTGGGGCTGGTGCCAAGTGCGCTCAGTACATGGGCATACCTGGCAAGCCTATTGGCGTTGCAGCGCCGCTGGCCAGCCCCACGGCGATCGCGATCAGAAATCGAGTTTTCTCGTCTGGCTCTGCCACTGGGCCTTGGTGGCGTCACCACCGGCCTGAATGAACCAGTTCTCGGTGAGCTGTCGACCGATTGTTTGCTTGCGCCCGCCGGCCATTTTTTCTTCGCGATCCGCCTGTAGGTGGTAGGTGCAAGAGATGATGGTCTGGTAGAACGTGTCGACTGTCAGGCCTTCTTTCAGCTTGCGACCCTCTTTGGCTTTTTCTTCCGCAGTGAGATTTCGACAGTCGAGACCCGTGACTTCGAACTGCGTGTAATTCCACTGCCAACCATCGTGAAGATTGCGCCAGGCCTTGATCACCTCAGGCGTTGGAACAACTGTTGGCTTGGATTGAATGATCGAACTCGTCTGGTCGCAACCGGCGAGCAGCGCGGCCATCGAGAGCGCCAGAGAGGCGAACAGCACGTGGACTGAACGGCGGGGGGATGTGGTGGTGATTTTCATGGGAGATTCCTCAAAATGAGAGTGGAGTTCTGAAGTCTTCAGGGTCGCGGCAAATCAGCGCCCGCAGTTGCTGGTGTCCAAGGCCCATTTGAAGCCATCGTGTTTCATCTGCGCAGTCCATCGCAGGATCTTGCCATCGCCGAACCTGCTCACGCAGCTGGCGTTCGTGCAGGTGGTCTCGCAGGTGTAGTGCTCGGTGGTCCTCGACGTGGTGCGCGCGGTCTGCACCGGTGCGCTTGACTTCACGCGCTTCCTCGCGTCGCGGTTCTTCTCGGCTTGTGCTGCCAGTGCTTTCATGGCGTTTGGGGTGGGCAGGGACTCGTCGTTGCTGACTCGCTGAGTCACCTTGCAGTCATCGGGCTTGCCGGGCAATTCCGCGCAGCCTTTCATAGCCCCCGCCGCCGCCGCTTCGCGGCCGGTGGCGACGGCGATGTAGCTGAGCTTGACGCGTTCCGACGCTGCAATGGCCACGTGCCCTTTGTGAGCGTCATTGCCCACGATGGCGCAGGTGTTGGGCGCGGACGATTTGCTCTTGCAGTCGGTCATGGCCTGCTTCTGGGCCTCCACGGGATCCGTGATGTTGTAGCGAACCCACGAGCCCCCGTCGCTGTTGGCGACTGCGAGCCAGACGGCGCCCTCGTCCCAGGCAGCGGTGCGGAGTTCACACGCCTTGTAGTTCTTGCGGCAACCGACCTTGGCGAGGTTGTTGGCTTCGCCGGGGTTTCGTGCGTAAGCTGCGTGATAGCCATCCTTGCCGACATAGACGACAAACGCCCCGCCGTTGGCGGCTTCGATCAGGACGTAGCAGGGCAGGCCCATTTTCTCGCAGCCCTTCACTGCCGCTTGCTCGGCCTCGCTCGCGCTGCCATAGCCGGTCGAGGTGTGCGTCCCAGAGTCTGCGTTTGCGGCCACCGCACCCCAGGCCATGCACAGGGCGGGCACCATCAGGAGTGCACCCATCACGGCGCGCTTGAGGATCAGTTGAAGGTTCATGTGTTCACAAAAAGTTGGTTTATGGAGATGCCATCTGATGGCTTCGAGAAATCGGTTTTCCTGCACTCAGGCTACAGAAGGTCTTCGACTTTTCAAGGGGGTATTCGCATCAAAGGTCCGGCTCGCGGTGGGCCACGGTGTTCACGCAGTTATCGTTCAGGGTGACGTTGCGAACCACGGAAGGTTTGCGCCTTGCCTGCCGGGATGGCGCCGCCGCATTCAGGATCTGGCGCTGGTGCATGGGGCGAAACATGGCCCACGTGTAGTGAGTCTTGCCTGCGGTGAGTTGGACTTCATACACGCCCTCGCCCGTGACTTCCGCGCGGGTGGATGGGAGCAACAGTGGAGCCTTCGCAGCGTTGGATTGCGTTCGCCGTTTTGAGTTGGGCGTTTGCTTCTCTATCGGCAGAAATTCGCCGAGGCTTTCAGGCCAGCAGATTGAGCTGAGTGCCCACACTGCCACTGGTGGCCAACGGCAGGTTGCCGGTGACGCTCTGCAGCAACGAAAGCGTGCCCGCGCCCTGCATGTCCATGGCCTTTTTCATGACGGCCACTTGCACTTCTTGAGTGGTGTTGGCCTGTTTGGCTGCCTCGACGGCACCAACCATTGCTGCGGGAGAAACGTCCACTTTTGGTCCTGGTGAATGGAGATCCCTCTCTATCGGTTGAATGAGGGAGATCTTGATCCCACTGGCCGCCCCGGGTGGCCCCGACGAATGAAACTTGCTCACCTTGCGCCTCGCACAGCACTGCTCACGGCATGCCCGGGGCCTTCTTCTTCCGAGGGGGCTTTTCAGGAAAACGCGTGGCCTGCGTGCCGTGGGTCCAAGCCTGCATGGCCTGATCCCACTGCTTCAGGAATGGATGCATGTCCTCGCTGGCCAGCTTATCAACCGCCTGGCGTTGCTCCTGCGTCAATTCCCCGAGCGGAAGCGGCATCATCTGGACCAACAGGTCACCGCGCACTCCCTTGCCCTCTGGCGTTGGCCATCCTTCACCTTTCACATACACCTCATGAGCCATGGACGGGAATCGCACCACCCGGGATCCGTCTAGAAGCGGCACAACCACCTCGCCCCCGGCGATCCACCGCCAAATTGACACCAGAGCGTTCACTTCCAGCACGCCATCTTCGTTGAGGTGGAGGTAATCGTGGGGCAGCACTTCGATGGAGCAATGGAGCTCGCCTTGCAGGTCGGGGCTGCTGGACTTGCCGCCCATTCCGAATTGAACGAGAACGTCTCCTGTGCGTGCCCCGGGCGGGGTTTTGATAACTGTGTTCCATTTGCGCATGGCGCCGAGGCCGTTGCCCTCACATGCTTTGCAACTCTCAAAGATCTGCCCGTGGCCTCGACAGGTTGGACACTCGACATTGGCTGAGCTCCACCTTTGGCTGTAGGAGCGGTCGGCTCGGATGGCGCCGGCTCCCCGACATGCTGTGCACTGGCGGCCATGGCGACTGGAGCGGCCGTCCCCCCCGCAGGTAGTGCAAAGGTCCTGTACCTCACCCTCCAGTTCTCGCACCGTGCCAAAGGCGGCCTCAAACAACGTCAGTTTGAGCTTGCGTTTGATGTTGCGCCCGCGTTTGCCGGGCACAGTGCCGCCGTAGAACTGCTGCCCTTGCCAGAATGGGTCTTGACGTTCTTGGTGAGCAGAGCGCCAGGGGCTGGAACTGCCTGAAAAGTCGAATGGGTTGCTCGAGGCGCCAACGCTGTTGAGATGCACCGTTGCAAAGGCGGCTACGACCTTGATGTCGTCAAACTCGCGGTCTGCGCTGCCAACGCAATCCTGGAACAACTTGAGCACACACTCCCAGGCGAGGTTGATGCGAACCATGCGGGTGGCGGCACTGGTCGAGGCATTCTTGTCGGGGTGCCAGACCATAGCCAGGCGCCTGTACTGGTGCCTGACATCGCCCAAGGTCGCCTCCTCGGTGAGTTCGAGTGCAGTTAGCGCCTCTCGGATGGACATCTGCGGCTTGTTCACCTGCACCTCACGGGCGTGTTGAGGATCGCAGGATACAACGCGAAAACAGCCTACGGCCCGCCACCTTTTTTCAACCCCTGCGCGCTTGCTTTCCTGATGCGATGCCGGGAGTAGTGCGATCTTGCAGCTCGGCCCGTGGTGCGTTGTCTGTGACGCTCGTGGGCGAAGGTGGCGCAGTGATGCTTTCTATTGCCTCTTGCAGATCCTTCCGCACGCCGGGCGTGTTAAAGATCACCAGCATTTCCTGCAAGGTTTCCCATTCTTTTTGAGAGACGACAACTGCGCTGCCTTGCTTGGCCCTGAGGAAGATGGGGTTGGCCGATTCGTTGGCCTTCTCGACCAGCGAAAACAGGTCCACCTGTTGAGGGGTGACTTTGAGAACGTTCATGGTGGTGTTTCTGATGAGCTTTCACCATCCTACGCCCCGAGTTTGCTTTGTTGGGGGCTTTTCAATAGGGTTGTTTGGAACTGCACCGGCCCGCCTCACCCTGCGCGGCCGGCCCTTTTCGTGGCGGTTCTCTTCTTTGGTTTGATTTCGCCAAAACGGCTCTCGGTTGAGCCCAATGTCCAGTCGCGCATGTCATCGTCCCATTTCGTGATGTGGGAGTTTTCCTGCTCCCTGGCCATCTGCTCGATGATCTTGCGATGCTCGGGGCTCACCTCGTTGGGCTTGAGGGGATCGAGCTGAACGATCAGATCACCGCGCTTGCTTGGATCTCTGCGAGTGGGCATGCCTTCACCTGCAACAGCGATGTGTTGTGCGTGGGCAGGGAAGGAAACGAGGCGAGAACCATTGAGAAGCGGGACCACGACATCGCCCCCAATCAGCCAGGTCCAATATGAAACTGGAACAATGACCCACAGGCTGTCATCGCCCAGTGCGTCGGCCGGGTCGGTGATGCTGAACAGCGGGTGATCGAGGATCTCGATGGAGAGGACAAGGTCGCCGTGGAGGTATTTGCTGCTGGATTGGCCGCCCTTGCCCTGCATCCGAACGACCCCCTGGTGGTGAGCACCCGGGGGGATGGTGACTTGCTCAGACCACTGGCGTATGTGCCCATGGCCGGAGCCCTCACACGCTGGGCATTTGTTTTCCTGGTAGCCGCTTCCCGCGCACGCGCTACAGCGTTGCGACATGGACCCGTACCTGTGTCTGGGGTTCGTGAAAATCCTGCCTTGCCCCCTGCATGGTTCGCAGAACTGGTGTGGCCCTTTGCGCCCCGAGCCACCGCAGCGTGAGCAGTTGTCGGTGACTTCCCCCTCCACCGTTCTCTTGCAGCCAAACACCGCCTCGAAAAGTGTGATTTTGATTTTGCGGGTGATCGTTCGCCCCCGCTTTGCGTACACCGGTTCGGTGTTGTTTCGCCTGGATCCACCAAAGGGTTGGTCATCGGTGAAGTGGTCTTCGTAGCCGCGCTGGCCAAACCCATCGAAACCACCGAACCCGCCTTCGGCGAATCCTTGCCCGCTGTCGTGTGTGGAGTACCCGGTATACGGCGTGCTGAAAAACAGGCACAGCACCTCGTAGGCCAGATTGATGCGCACCATGCGCGCGCCGGCCCCGGGGGTTTTGTTCTTGTCGGGGTGCCAGAGCTTGGCCAGACGCCGGTACTGGGTCTTGACCTCGGCGAGAGGCAAGCCTTCCGTGAGTTCGAGCTCACGATAAGCCTCTCGGTGGGACATCTGGGGCTTGTTCAAAGGCGGCTCAGAGGGATGTTTAGGACAGGAGGATACAACGCGTGAGCACCCATCTGGCCAGCCCCATCGTGGGCCGCCCCGTTCTCGCGGTTCACGCTTTTGCGGCGGCCTGGGGCTTCGGGAAACGCCACCATCTGCCCTTCTGTGCGTCGTTGCGCGAACGTCGCGGTGGCAGCGCGGTCCTCATTCCACTGGCCACCGATGCACGTCCACCCCAGCGAGAGCAGGATCTCGCTGGGGTGAGTGTCTTTGGTGTTGGTGGTGTTCTGCAGCAGCCACTGGATGGCATGAGGGCTGCAGGCGCTCGTCCACGCCTTTTGCGCAGCTTGCATGCGCTCAGAGCCCGACTCTGTTTCCAACATCCCAGTAATGGAGGTGTCTTGCTGCGCCATCGCGTTGCGCAAGTCCTGCCTGAGACTGACAAAAAGGACGGCCCTACGATGTGGGGCTCGTATCTTTCGTCTTCTGCTGCTGTTTGGGTTTCTTCTTGGGTTCGGGCGGGAGGTAGCGTGATTCTGCGGAGCCCTGCGCCCACTTCTCTATCTCCCTGTCCCAACTGGTCAGGTATTTGTTGCGTTCGTCGCGGGCCATCTGTTCGAGGAACTTGCGCTGCGCGACCTTCAGGCGAAAGTCCTGAGGTACCAGATTGACGATCAGGTCTCCCCGTTCGTGGGAGCCCAGCTCCTTGGGCCAACCCTGTCCCGCGATCCTGATCTCGTGGTCCATGGATGAGAACTCTACAAGCCTTGCCCCATCGAGCAGTGGGACCATGACCTTGCCGCCTAACAGCCATGTCCATTGCGAGATGGGAACGTAGGCATCCAGGCGGCCGCTCCTGGTCAGGCGGAACATTTCATTCTTTGTGATCCTCACATAGACGACGAGATCTCCCTGCAGGCCAGCAATCCCGGTGGAGACACCGAACCCGGGAATGCGCGTGCGACCGTCTTTGAGGCCCACCGGGAGTTTGACTGGCGTAGACCAGTAGCGGCTGGCTCGACGCCCAGTACCTCTACAGGTCCGGCAACTCATATTGGCTCCAGCACCCATGCATTCACCACAGGGGTCTTGTATCGTTCCTTCAAGGTCAAGTTCGCAACCGAACGCTGCCTCGAACATCGTCATCTCCACGCTGAGTTCAATGTCCCAGTTGCGCTGTTCGACCACAAACGCGCGCAATGTCCCCAGGTGAGGCGTGTCCGGTGTGTTCATTTCGGCCTTTCTTTTTATCAATCGTTCAAGGGTGAGGTGTTCAATCCAGCGCCCTGCAAAAGAGGCCTTGCCGGTGATGGGTGAGCGCTGCGTTCACACACCTACCGGCGCTGACATGTCGCACAGGCGCTGAAACTTGTGCATGACGCGTTGCATGCGCGTGTCCTCAAAAGAGCGGGCCTTGCTGCGATGAGGCCGCACCGATGTCCGGCAGTTTGTAGATACGCTGCATGCCAGCGCGAAAGTCCGACGTGCCGCCGAAGCTGGGGTGGCGCACGCGCTCCACCGGCGCGCCGAACTTGGCCCCGTAGCGTGCGGCGTCGTCGCCGATCGCAATGATGCTGCGGATACCGAGCCACTTCACCAACTCCGCATTGAGCTCATCAACGAGGCGAAGCTCTCCGGCCGTGAACTTGCGGTTCGTGAACGGGGCATCCACTTCGTGGGGGTGAAACGGAAACACGTTCCAGAGCAGCGGGGGCACATCGAGGCGGTCCAGCAGGCGCCAGATCTCTGCGGCTGTGCGCTCTTTCATGACGGGCCCGGTGGTGACTTTGGCGGCCTGGGCGCCCGGGTACCGGCGCGCGACGGAACTGAGGTGCTGTTCGTCCGTGAGGGCCAGACCGGTGCGCCGCCCGCCACGGTGGCCCAGGTCGCGCCCCATCCAGATGGTGTCCACCCCCAGCGCCTGGACGGCATCGAGGTAGCTTTGAAGTGAGTTGCGCCGGCTCTCGGCGGCATGGGCCTGGTCGTGCACCCCGCACTGGTCGGCATAGGGGTTGAACACGTTGGGCAGGCGGATCGATGCCAGTGCCTGAACAAATTTCTCTGCGTTCATTTGATGTGTCCTGTTCTGAGTTGCAGATAAGCCGCGATGTCGGGTCTCACGCGCGCACCGGCGCCGGCATGTCGCACAGACGCTGGAACTTGCGCATGACGCGCTGCATGCGTCGGTTCTTGTGGGTGGCCAGCGCTCGCAGGGGCTCCCAGCGCGCGTTGTGCACTTCCTCAAGCTGCGGGGTGAGCGCGCTGGTGGACTCGGCCATGGCCAGGAACAGGAAGTCGTGGTGCAGGTGTGCCTTCTCAGCCTTGGCAGGGTTGTCCGGGATGCTGTGGGTGTCGATGTCGAACACCGGTGGGTTGCTGTCGCCGTCGAGCCCCTGCTGCAGGTCCGGCAACGCGTGAAAGTTGCTTTGCCACGGTTGGTTGAGTGGGACACCCTTGATCTGGGTCACACCGGTTTCCTCGCGGACCTCGCGCGCCGCGGCTGCCCACAGGCTGGCATCGCGCTCGAAGTGGCCACCAGGCACCAGCCACAGGCCGCTGGCTTTGTGGTGCACGAGAAGTGCGTGCAGTTCGCCATGGGCATCGGGTGCGAGCACCAGCGCGCTGGCGGTGAGGTGGCCGAACATGTTGGCGCGGCTGAAGAGGTCGCGCGCGCCGGGCTTTGCACTTCGTCTGAGCTGGCGACCCAGCGCTGCCAGGGAGGTGTTGTAGCCGTGCGGGTGCAGGTCAAAGCTGGAGAGGGGGCGCGACCAGTAGGCATCGATCTGGGCGCTGGCCTGCAGGGGCAAGGGCGGCAATGACAGCGGCAATGACAGCGGGTTGTGCGTGGGGCTCATTCGGTGACTGGCTTCATCGGGTGTGAACACAGCTTGCCATGTGGTCGCCCGAACTCAATGGGGTCAACCAACCGGAATTCATGTGTTGGCACAAAGTTGCTTTTTCTGCCGGTCTACCAGATTGAGAACACCCATCCAGAGCCGCGATCCGCAGTCAGGCCAGAGCCGGACGCCAAACCACCTGCGGGTCAGTCCCAGTCGAACTCAAACGTGTGTTCGCAAAGTCCGCCGGTTGTAAAGCCGCTTCGCACCAGCATGCAGTTCGGGATGCACGCCTTGATGGCGGCCGATGCATGGTCATCCTGAATTGGCACGATGAACATGCCTGTGAGCGCGAAGGCACCATCACCCAGGGTGTGCACACCGATCCCGGTCAAAAACATCGGGTAGGGGTAGCCCAGGGCGCGCGTGGTGTCGGCCACCTGAAAGACGCTTTTCCCTTCCTCAGGCACGACGGATGAGAAAACCACGGCTGGAAGCGGGTGGCGGATGCACAGCTGGCCTGTCTTCTGAACGGCGCTCATGCTCTGCGGGGTCTTCGCGCTCACCCGGGGTGCTTGCAGCTTCGGGATGACAAGTCCCATGGCGCTTGGCGATCGCATCGTTTCACGGTCATCCGCATAGATGACGCCTGCGATGTTCACCCCGCGCGCGTTGTACCGCCGAAGTTCCTTCACGGCATTGGCCACCAGCACGTCGATGTCACCGGCACTCAGCCTCACCGGTCCGGCTTCCTCGAGCGACCTTTCGATGAGGTGGGTTCGTCGAGCCCAGTCTGTGTCGTTCGACTCAAACCGCTCTACCGCGCCAGCCACGCCCTCTTCAGCTGCAACGTTCCAAAACAGGTAGGCGGCGAAATCTTGGAGATAGGATTCCTGCGGTGTCATCGGTTCCTCGTGCGTGTTGATCCACCGATGTTATCGGCTCAACCCCACGCTCACCACCCGAACACCCGGATGAAGCCGTCGAGCGCAGGATCCGGATCGGAACTCTTGAGCCAGCTCTTGAGCACGATCTGGCGCTGAACCAACTTGTTGAGTTTGGCTTCCAGCGCTTCGGTCCGAGCGGCCATCCCCTGCAGGCCGTCGCCCTCATCCTTCATGCGCACGGTGATCTCGATGTACTGGCCGCTGCTCAGACCCTGCCCCAGTGCGGCGCTGCCGGTGAGCCAGGCGATGTCGGCTGCGAACTCACGGAACACATTGGCCACGTTGGATTGCTCCAACACGTCGACCAGGTTGTTGAGCAGCATGCGGGACTCACGGGTCATCTTGCCGCCTGCGATCTGGAAGCGCGAGCCGTTGTAGGCACTGGAGATGGACGGACGTGCATGGCCCAGCGCCCGTGACACTGCCAATTCGGCTTGCTCCACCGCGCCCAGGCGGTCTTCATACTCCTGTTGGGTGTGGACACCTTCCACCGGTGGACGCAGGCCGGAGATCTCCTCGTACAGGTTGGCTGCAAACTCGTGACGCAGGCCGTGGCCGGTAACCCCCAGCTGAGCCTTGGTCACTCCCACCTTCCTCATCACGGTGTAGAAGCGGTCTTTGGCCTGCTGCACGGTTTGGCGCTTGCGCAGCAACACGCCGCGCGGGTGCATCTGTGCCGCGATCTTGGCCTCCTCCACCAGCTGGCGCTGCAGGGCCGCCCGCACGGGGTCGCTCGAGTAATCCACAAAGCGCACGCGCCCGCCTTTCGCTCCGTCCAGGATGAGCAAGCGCCGGGGATCGTCGGTGGCATTGGGTTGCCAGTGCAGGACTTCGTTCAAGCGCATGCCGAACAGAACCTCACACTTGAGCTGGATGCCCACGAGCGAATCCTCGGCATACACATCCTTGACGACTTGGTGCGGGTCGACGCCCTTCATGGACCAACTCTTGCTGGTGGTGGCCACCTGCGTTCTGCGCAAGCCGCCGTGGTCGATGCCCTTCTGCGCGAGCATGTCGTACAGCTTGACGGCCTTGGGCAGTGCATCCTCCTTGCCCACCAGCGTGAAGAACTTCCTCAGCGCGCTCAGCTTGGTCTGGATGGTTGCGGCCGCCTGGTCTTCATCCTTCCAGTAGGAGATGAGCGCGACGGCGTGCTTGCCGCTCAGGTCGCTCAGGTTCTGGATCGGCATCCCGATTTCCTTCAGCTGGGCGACGGCGCGCATGAGGTTGTCGCCAAAGTCACTTCTCGTTTTGTCACTGACCTGCCGTGCGCGGCCAGTCGCGGCTGGCATGCGCGTCTTCTCCATGAACTTCGCCACCTGGCGTTTGATGTCGCCGCGGTACCGGGCCACGACCTCCTTGAGCAGCGCCTCGCTCAGGCCCGCACCTGCACGCCGGCGTTGTGCGCTCAGCTTTTCGCGCTTGGCCTGCGCACTCATGCTGGCATTGACTTTCTTCGCCTCTGCCCTCTCACGAGCAAGACGGGCTTTCAGGCTCTCGCCCTCGCCCGGCCCGCCCTCAGGCGAACCATCCTGCTGTCCAGTGAAATCATCATCGCGCATGGCTTTCATTCCTTATCACGTAAAGCAACTTTTTCAAGGGCTGGTTGAGCACCTGCCCACCCGAAACCCACCTGTGGGGCTTCACCTGTGCACCCTGCAAACGAATTGCAAGCCGCTCGCACAGATCAAGCCCCATCGCCTCAATAAACCAACTTTTCGCCCGCGCCTGGTGCAACAGCGCAATGCACCCCACCTCTCGCGAACCCCTCTCTCACACGTCCCTGCTCTATCCACCCCTGTTCAGGCCCAGAGGCACGGCACACCCAAGTCAAATCTGATTTCGTCTTTAGCAACATCTCCTACCCAGCAATGATTTCTTGCGTGGATTCCCTCTTGCGAGGGCAACTCAACGCAGTGATGCGCGTTGAGAAGGGTTAACCGCACGCCAACACAGGCGCACAGGGTCGAGAGGGCGACCACCCGGGAAGTAGCTGTTCGCTACCCAATCTCTCTCACTTCACCCCCGGACTTGGTCGGAGGCGCCAGTGACAATCTATGTCCCGCATATACCCAATTACGCCGTACTGGCTCCCGACTAAAGAGTCAGGCGGTATCGCTCGTTTGCTGCCGCACCCCAAGGGGCCCGGCTCACAAAATCATGTCGTGGTACGTGAGATAACGATTCCGCTAACGCGGCCACACAAACGCCATCGCAGGGGATGACGCTTGCAGGTAGGCCTGTACAGGCCGTGGATGTTGTTGCTAGTGGGCAAGGTCAAAAAACTGACTTCACCACTTCCGTTCCGCATCAAGGGCTCGGCTGCTGGTCACACTGGACCGGGCAACGAGGCCAGTTAAGGCTCGTTGTGTTGCTACATGCACATGGCTTGCAGCAGGGGTTCCTCACGGTGGAGGTTGGATGGAGTTACCCATCCCGAAGGCGGAGGGAACTAGCCCCTCTGAGATGTCACATGGACATGCACGGAGCGAAAGATAAGCGGCCCGACCACAGGCAGCAACCCAATCCGGCCAGTTTGTTGTGAATAACTCGTTCTCAGCGGTCGCCGGTTCAGAACCCATTATTTGTTCTGTGCCCGTTTCACTACTGGTGACTTCTTCCGGAAGCCTCATTCCATAAGCCCTGATCATCACTCTGTGTGGGATCCCGGATGGGGCAAGACGGTGCCAATGCCTGTTGACAACTGAGTCGATCGGGGGCGGACTGCAGCCGTAATGTGGTTTTGCAAACGACTGTGCCCCCTTCTTGTGGGTGATCTAGATGCGCTGGTGGGCGTCGCAGGCCCATTCCAGGGGTATCCAGGTTGATCAAGGAAGCGGAGGCCTCGGCGCTGCCGATTTCCAGAGGTGGTCTTGGGCAGGTCTTGAGACGGTTTGCAGACTTATCCAAACACGATTTCGCAGAGGAAAAGCTATCACCGGGCTCTTGGGACGGTTTTGAGACGGTTTTGAGCATGTTTCCAGACTCTTCTCTTCCAAACTGGCCGGAACGGTTTGCCACCTGTGGAGGCCGCCAACAGAATCCACTGCAGCACAAGGTCGTGCAGGAAAAAACATGGAGAGTTCCTATGCAGCGAGATATGAAAGTGGTGAAAGTGGACGCACGCGCAATTGACGTCGGCTACTTCAACGTCAAGTACACCAACGGTCGCAAGGCCTACGAGGGAATGAACCAGATCTCAACGCATCTCTTCCCTTCCCTCGCGCCGCGCGTGGCCACGAATCGGCGGATGTCGGACTCCACCACTCTTCGGGCAGATGGATGCATGGTCGAGGTGGCTGGCGTGACCTACTTTGTGGGGAAGGATTCGGTTTTCCAGAGCACGGGTAAGGAGCCACGCAGTGTGCTGCCCAACTACAGCGCCAGCGACAAGTACCTTGCCTTGATGCGAGGTGCGCTGAACTACATGGCAGAGGACGCGGCCGCTGAACATGAACTGGTGATCGACCACTTGGTCCTGGGTTTGCCGCTCAACAACTTCAGCGAGTACCGCGACGCGTTGAAGGAGCGTGCCTTGGGAGAGCATTTGATCGGCCAGGCATCAGGAGGTGGTCCGTTCAAGCGGGTGACAGTCAATCACGTCACGGTGATGGTCCAACCGCAAGGAGCGCTGTTGAACTTCGGCGCTCAAAATCCGCAGTCCGGCGCGCGCAAAGGTTGGACGCTCGTCGTGGATGCCGGTGGCGGCACACTGGATTGGTTTGTCTCGCAAGGTCGTGTGCCCAACTGGGCTCGCTCCGGCGCGTATCCCAAGTCGATGCTGGCCTGCGCCTATGCCGTTGCGGATCAAATTGACCCGGATTACAAGAACCAGTTTGAAGTCATCGAGATCATTGACGAGGCGATTCGCCATCGTTCGGAGTCGTTCAAGCTCGCCGGCGACGAATACCAGATGAGCCAGTTCCAGAGTTCGATCGACGCCGTGCTCCAGGAGTCGGTCGACGCGATGCTCTCAACAATTGAAAGCACGGCCGCGGTGTCAACCGTTCTGATGACGGGTGGCGGAGCAAAGGTCTTTCAACACTTCATTGCCAAGCACCATCCGAAGCTCGCCAAGATCATGGAGTTGGATCCAGACTCCGTTTTCTCCAACGTTCGTGGGTTTCAGATCGCCGCCGAAATCGCCCACCCCGGCAAGCGTTGATCAACAACTGATTGGAGTCGAAGATGGCAATGCAGCCCAAAGACAAGGATCTGGAGATAGAGGCAGGCGGAATCTTGATCAAGATGACTGTCCAGCCTTCGATGGGCGATGTATTCGACTATCTCAACTCTCTGCCCGCGAGAGCGCGATTCCGCGAAGCGCTGTATCTGCTTCGGGTTGGCTTTGACATCCGGTCGGGTGTTGTGCAGCACCAGGCGGCTGCCTTACCGAGGGCGGGCATGGTCTCTCACCAGTCAACAGCCAACGAAGGATTGAGCACACAAGCGGCAACGCAGTTGAGGTCGAGTGACAACGAGAACGTGACCAGGTTGTACGGCGAGGATCTCACCAGCTTCCTGGAGCCGCATTCCTGACTGCTTCGCTCAACCCCGTTCGCAGCCATGCGAACAAGAGGCCGGGTTCTCCCGGTCTTTTTTTTGGCCAAGGCGAAACAGGCCCTTGACACAGACCTCTTCTATGAGAATCTATGTTCATCCCAACCAAATAGTACGGTGAACAAGATGAACAACCCAACCAACGCCACTCTCTCCGCAAGCAGCTTTCGCACCCACTACGAAGCCTCCTACGTGCCCACCAAGATGTTCAAATCTACTGCCACCGTCCGCCCCAAGGCCGCCGTCGTCAAAGCCTCCAGCAGCCGCCATTGGCTTCTTGACTCTGACGAAGGACGCGACTTGCTCAAGCTGAAGCTCAAGCGTGAAGTGCCGGGCACGAAGACGTCGGTGTTCGGCAATGACGAACATTTGGATGCAGATCTGGACCACATGATCGACCTGCTGGGCCTGCGTAACTGGGCAAAGCCAGTGGGCTTCATTGCCAAGATCGGTGCTTTCTTCACGCTCGTGAAGTTTCACACTGAGCTTTCGCTGGGCTACTCCGCTCCTTCGTTCCGTGGCATTTCCCGGGGCTGAGCTATCGCTGCCGAAGTGCACGTTCCCGCCGCCACCTAACGACCGTGGGCAGACGTGTAGGGCCAAACTGATTACCAACCCACCTTTTGCCGCTTCATATGCCCTACGCCGTGGATATCGACATGTCGTTTCAGTTCTACCCGCAGCGCTCGGAGCCGGACGGTCCTGCCGCCGCGGCTGCCGAAGGCTCGGACACAGAAGCTCGGCATTGGCTCTTGGGAACAGTTTATGGGCGCGATCTACTCAAGGCAGCGCTGCGCCAGGAGCGCCCGGATCTCGTAGTGCCCGAATTCAAGACGGCGCTGCACCTCGATCCACAACTGGACGAGATGATCGACAAACTGGGCCTGCGGCACTGGCTGCGGCCTACCAGCTTGGTCGACCGTGCGAACTATCTACGCGTTGTCATGCGCATGGTGATGGCCTTGAGCGCGGGTCAGGCCGTCGATGCGGCGGCGTTGGCCATGTAGCCGGGTCGCGGACATCCAGTGGGCGGCGTATGCAGTACCCACAACGAAAAAGGCCCTGGACTCATGAGTCCAGGGCCTTTTTACTTTGTGCCTACACCCCACTCAACCGCAAGGGTCGGAGTGAGTGCGGCGTTGACGCTCAGACGAGCGCCGGCGATGCAGCCATTTTCGGTTTGGCCGCTGCCTTGGTGATGGTGATTGTCGGCTTGAGCCAGCGGCCGTCATCGATCGCATCAATCAGCACAGGGCCCAATTCCGGGAAGTGAACATCGGTGATGGTCTGCGTTTCCCCGAACTGGTAGTCGGTGAGTTCCACCACGTAGGTGTCTGCTCCGCGGTCGTACTTCACAATCAGTTGGCCCTTGAACTTCGTGCTGCTGATGTCCATCGAGATCCCCGGCGCGACGCGGCAGGAGTCTTCTTCGGGTGGATCAATGAACGCGAGGTTTTTGGCGCCTGCATCCACCAACACGTTGACCGTGCGGCGCATGCCGTTGTTGACTGCCGTCTCCTCCATCTGCCGCAACATGTCGAGCAAATAGGGATTGGACACGACCGGGAATTCGCTGCCGCGGGGGAAGCTGTGCTCCAGGTAGCGGTCTTCACCGGCCACAGGAAACTTGGTCTTCGCCCCGGTCAGCATGAAGGAACGGCAGCCGTCGACCGCTGGGTCGTCGGAGCCGTCAGCTGGTGAGCCATCGAAACGACGCAGCTTGTAGAACTTCATGTCGATGGTGTCACCGATCGCCACCTCCTGGCTGAGCAACTCCGTGCGCAGAACTTTGAAGGTCGAAGCAGTCAGCTTGACCAGCGTCCAGCCTTCCTTTTGCTCGACCACCTTACCCTGCGCGTCAGCCCCGAAGGACACGCCGCCAAGGCTGTTTTGAGCGACTTCGCCAGTGAAACTGGACCACTTGTACTGACGGATGTTCTTGCCCAGGAAGGCGGGTGCATTTTCGCGAGCGAACGTGTCAGCTTGAATTTTGAGTGTCATGGTTTTCTTCGAAGAGAAACCAGGCCCCTCCCCTTCCGGGTTTGGGGCCCGGAGGGTTGATGATGTTTTGGCGCCAGGTGGCACCCTTTGAAAGTTACTTCGTGAACGAGTCAGGTCGAGACCACCGGTGCCGGAGCGCCAAGGGCTTCGAGCCAGTCCTGGCAGAAGGCCGACCCCGAAACACCGTGTTCACGCACGTGGCGAACTCGAGTCATTGGGATGTTCATCTGCTGGGCAAGCCCCCGAATCGTCTTGTTGTTCTGCCGCATGAGCCGGCGAACCGTCTCAGGCGCCAGCCGTGTCGAGCTCATGCGTGGGCAAAGCAGCGTGGAACTGCTTGGGCACAAAATCGTTGATCGGCCAGTCGTACTTGGCGGACATCTCTTGGGCGTAGGCCATGGCCAGCGCATAGGAGGGGTGATCGCCGATGCACTCTACGCCACCTTGCTTGCAGTGCAGGTAGGTGGAGATGAAGTTGGGTGAAACATAGTCGACTTCGACGCACGTTCCTTGGTCCACTTGCCCGGACAGAAAGTCGCGGACAGGTTGAATCTCGATGGCGTCGTATCGACCAGGGTCGCCGGCGATGATCTCTTGATCAAAGCGGTCGTCTGCGATCTGAGTGATTGCGGTTTCCATGGTGTTTCCTGAAGCGGGAACACCTGCCCCAGCGGGTGGTGTTCCCGGTGGGTTCTGATGAAGGCTGTCACGAGGACAGCGAATGCGGCGTGCCGGATTCCTTCAGCCCCTTCGGTGGAGAAGCTCAAGGAATCCACCTGGGCCCGAAGGGCCAAGTGGAAGCACTGGTTGCAGTCCTTCGCTGCGATTCGTCACTGCATGAGTGTCGGGATCACAGGCGTCGGCGTGGTCTGTACAAGAAGCCAATCGCGATGGGTGCGTCTTGCCTCTTGGAGGAAGTCGCGCAGATCGGTCGGCTGCCCGCCCAGGTCTTGTTCTATCGGCACGACCTTGATCAGGTAGCCCTCGGGGGTCTCAACCTGCAGGACGTTGGCGCAGTCTTCTGCAAGCAGAGTCATGCCCCAGGCGTCGATCATGCCGGGTTTCACCACCAGGGTGCGCGGGGGAGCATTCCAGGAGGTCATCATGCGTTGCACTCATCGTCCTGGAGTTCTTCTTCGTGCATCAGGTCTTCACCGTTGAAGGTCACCGCAATGACCGGGGTGAAGATGCTGCCAGTCAGATGGATCACTTCGTGGACAGCAATGCGCCGAAGCGCGATGCGATCAAGGTGGGTGAGGTGGTCCTTGGGGCTGTCCGAGAAGTAGATCACTCGGCCCTTGAGTTGACCCTTCACCCACTCAGTGGTGGGCCAGACGCTGGCAAGGTTGGTCGACTTGTTTTTCATCACGAAGCCATTCTTGACCTCGTAGTTGAACGTGCTCATCAGACTTCTGGCCTTGGCCAGATCAATCTCCTGTACGGAGTTCGGTGTGACCACGTACAGCTTGCGGGGGCCGTCCATGCGCAGTGCGGCATCCGCTTCTTGGCAAACGCGTTTGTCGATGTGCAGTGGGTACAGGTGGGTGCCAGAGTCGCGCACGATCCACAGGTAGGTGATCTCCTCGCTGAAGGTGCGACGGAGCTCATGGCGGTCGTGTTTGTAGAAGTCGTTCTTGTATGCAACGAGCAGAGGGAAGCCGGGGGCCTCGATCACTGCGCGCATGTTGTTGAAGACGACATCGGAGGGGTGGCTCATGGTGATCTCAAAAAAAGAGGGACACCAGACCCCCATGGGGCAGCTGGGGCCCCAATGGGTTGATTGACTGACAGCACAAGACTGTCCAACGGTAAAACCGAGTGATGAGATTGTGCGCGACGTGTGTGCCGAGGGCAACTTGAACCGGCCAATGAGAGACGAGAAATAGGAGGTCGAGAAACAGCAATAGCCCGCGACTTTAGAAGCCGCGGGCTATTGAGGGTGACCAGTGTTTGCTCAGGCCAAGGTCGGCTGGCTGCCACCGAGGAAGTTGCGAACAGCTTCACGGACGGCATTGCCGCGCTCTGTCACCAGTGCCTGCATTTTTGCAGCTGGCGTGAGGCGGTTGAACCAGACGACATCTTTGGCGGGAACGCCGGCCTGTACAAGGACCGACGCGGCAAACGGCTCACGGATCGACGCATTCTTGGTCGTGGACATGGAACTCTCCTAAGGGTTGTCGGGCACGTCGCCCCTTCTGGATCCTGCAAACGAAGCAAGACCCACAAGGAACGACGCGGCCGACAAGGAGAACCACATCACGTGTGGCGAGGCACGACTGGGGGCCAGCGTGCACTCTGTTCAAACACTGCGGACAGTGAGAGAACTGTGTTGACTGCTATCTGGTAGCAGCGGACTGGTCATAACGACAAGTCAAAGTTGACTGCAGTTAGGAAACTGCACAAGGTGTAAACACCGTGGTAAGCCTGAAGTTTAGCGCAACGAGCCAGAGACCCACAAGTAAAAAGGCCCAGTTCACATGCAGTGAGCTGGGCCATTCGTGAGAGATCCGACAACTTGCGCCGGTTAGGAGGCTGCCGGTGTTGTTTCGGCCGCTTTCATGTACGGGAAGCTCTTGTCTGGGCTCCATCGTGGGTAGTCGTCGAGCACCAGTTCATAAGGGTTCACATATTGTTCCTTCGGAACCAGAAAGCCTTGGTGTGCACCGTCGGATTTCCTGTAGCCAGAGGCGTATACAAAACCCTTCGGCACGTTCCACGTTGTGTCGGAGAACGCAGAGCTCACCGTGAATTTGTTGGCCAAGCGCAGATCTCGATCGCGCTGGGCAAGCGTCGACGATTGCTCAATGCTGAGCGTCACGCCGAAGTGCGCCATGTACTCATCTGGATACCAGTTGGCCGCTGTTGTCTTGGCGCTCTCGCGCACCCGTTCCTCGAAGAGGTCTGGAAACGCCAGCACAACGAGAGACCAGTGGGAGTCCTCTTCGTACCAGAGGAATCCGCCTTCATCGATGCCGTTGGCCAGGTGCCCGGGCATCTGCTGACTTTTGTGTACGCCGATGCCGCCATGTGAAGGTGTTGAGACCCTGAGGACAGTGTGTTCCTTGTTCAGGAAAGTCACGTCATCAGGCCTGTCCCACGGGGTCGTGGTGATCTTGGGAATGGTGTTCATGGGAAAGTTGCTCTGTGCCCCGACACGCGCGCCATGCCCCCACCGGGACAAGATGCCCGGATCGGGAGGTTGAAAAGGGTGTGAAAAAGGCCGCAATCGGTTGCCCGATGCGGCCTGTGGTTGCCAGACTGGTTGTTCAGTCGCAGCGGGTTGCCATCAGTTCCAGGCGATGCTGGGCCAAGCGGTTTCGCTCAGCCAAGACCTTGTTGGACTTCTTCATCCACAGCCAGCCGGGAATCATGCAAATGATTGCGGCGAGCATGGTGAGTTGAATGGCGTTCATGGCGAGTTGTGAGAGTGCTGTCATGTGTTGGTCTCATTGTAGGCATCAACACGCACGGGCGCTGAACGACTACTCGGTGGTTTTGTTCCATTGGCGCGAGCCAGTTCATCGCGAACGATGGACCGGACAGTGCCAGCGGTCTTGCGGTGCAGGCTTGCTGCGGCCAAAAGCATCTCGCGGTCCTTCTGCGCATTCAGTTGCACCAGGCGGTCAACTGCAGCGAGAGAGAACACGTGAAACGCCGCAAACCATGCAAAGGTGACGAACCAGGTGAACAGCTGCGTTTCGTCGCCGGCCAAGGCACCAACGGCCGAGCCGATGTATGCAATGTTCAGCAGCGAGTCGCGCAACAGTTCAACCTTGATGGGCTCGCTCAACACGGCGTCAGCCCAGGCCGCGATGCGAGCGCCGAAGCGATGCAGCACAGCCAGGACACATACCACGACAGCGGGGGCCACAACGGTGAGTTCTTGAGGGGCTTCTATTTTGGACTCCTGTGAGATGTGAAATCTGCATAGGAGCCACCCGCTGGGTGGATCCCAGCAGGGTGAAGTTGAATGCGTCCACGAGGGGCGCTACGTCGCGAAGGCGAAGTGTTTGTAGTGTCGTGGCTCGCCCAAGCCGCCGCAACCCGATCCGGCCACCGTCCACCGGTGAGGGCTTGGAGCTGACAAGAAAAAAGGCCGCTACGGTTACCCGCGCGGCCTGTCTCTTCTTCTCCCGACTTTGCCCGATGGGGCCCGGTGTCGAGCCGGTGTTGCGTCAATGGCTGGCCAGCTGGTCGATCACATCGACATCGCGGTCAAACATGATCCATTGCATGTCCTGCGCTGCCGCAAAACGGATGCAGGCGGCCACGTCTTCGGTCAGACCCTCCACGAGTTCTTCAAGTAGCTGTGGCTCGGGGACGTAGACGAACCAACCGTACTCGCCCTTCTCGAAGGCCGCGATACGTTGGAATGCGTCCGTGCCTTTTTCGAGGGTCGACTGCGCAAGATGTGCTGTGCTCAATGCGAGCATGCGGTGAGTTTCCATGATGGTTTTGGTGCGTGAGCTGGAGCGTGGCGTGAAGCTTTTACGGCCAGCGTGGGTAAAGAAAAAGCCGCCCCAGGTTTGACCCCGGGGCGGCTTGTTGGTGTGAGCTTCTAGCTCGTAAACGCAGTGCTTACGCGACGTGCGCTCTTTTGTCCTCGATGTCGTTCTGGATGCCCAGTTCGACATCGTCATCCAGAGATTCCAAACGGCGGTTCTTCTCCGCCAACTCCTTGTTCGATCGATGCAGCAAAAAGCAAAGCGGCGTCGCCGCAACTATGCCGAGGAGCATGATGATCTTCAAAGCGTCAACGTTTGACATGATCTGTTGTGTGACTTCCATTGTGTTGTCCTGATTGTAGGGTGGACCCTACGGTGCGCCAAGTGTTCCGTGCACCGCAAGGCTATCTTTTCAGATTGTCTTGCGGCGACGCTGTTTCTTGACGGGCTGCATGAGGCGCTGCGCAGCAGACGTTTCCAGCTTCTGGAGTGCCGCAACGCGATACGCCAGAGCAGTTGAAATCGCGGCAAACAGTGCAAACCACAGGACGGTCACGAGGTACAGGAAGCTGTCCTTTTCGGTGTATCCCACCAGAGCAGCAAAACCAGCACCGACCCACGACAGTTCGTGCGTGATTTCTTGTAGCCGACCTACCAGTACAACGGATTCGAGGACGGCTTGCACCGTCCTTGTCCGATATAGCAGTGGAACAGCGACAAGCAGCACCATGGATGCAGCGAGCAGACCAGGCGCGAGAGCGACCAAGACAGTGATATCAAAGGTCATGTGTACTCCTTTCTTTTTCTTGTTGAAAACCTGAAAGGAGCACCCCTGTTGGGAGTGATCCCAGCAGGAAGGTTGATTGCGTGCAATGACACGCTTCTTTCGCGAAAGCGAGAGGTGGGTGAAGGATGAGCGAAGTGAGCCTGGCGCGCAACCCAATCAGGCCAGTCGGCGTTAGGTGGTGAAAACTGTCTGTACGTTTTTCATCGCTCTCTCAAGCAGCACCGCGGTATTCCGCTCGGCGCACCAGCGACTATGGGGGATCATTCGCGAGGAACGAATTCCAGTCCCTGTTTGAATCAGTGCGAGCGGAACGGGGGCTCAGAAACATGGCCGCGTTCAGCGGTTGAGGGACCCAGTACAGGCCGTTTTCGAGATCACTTCGACCAACGCTGGGCGGGAGCATTTCATCCCAACCCTCGTAGGGCTCTGGATAGGGAGCGACACCGTACATTTTTGCCCCGGGCCCGCATGCCGCGATGAGTTCAGGCGTGCAAGCTCGCTTCACGAACTCCGGGTCCATCGGATACACCACCCACGCATCACCAGACTTCAGTTCGAAAAACTGGAAGCTGGCCAATGGCGCGTGTCCAGGTGCCATCGGATAAGACGGTGGGGGCGGCGGCGGCGCAGGAGGTTCGTTGCCTTCCTGTCCACCGCCGTGCATGCGCTCACGCAACATTTGGGCACTTTTGCCCCAGCGTTGAGCAGCTGTGATGCCTGCCTGGTGGTTGAGGCGTGCGTTCGCTTCCTTCATTGCTTCGTCTGACCGTTGCTGTAGCCTTGCCATGGCCTGCGCGTGCAGTTGTTTGAGCAGAGGATGGTGGAGCCACAGGAATTTGCCGTGGCCCTCGATGTGGGCGACTAGCGACGCTGCGTCTCGACGCGCGGCCGGGTCGGGAGGCGGCAGGAAGTAGGCAACGGAGGCGACCTCCTGCCCCGCGCTCAGTGGGTGGGAGGGAGTGCCCTCATGGGTGTGAATCAACACGACCACTTCAACGCCTGAGGTGAGTCGCGCGGTGCCGGCGGCTGCGTCACGAGCGGGGCGTTCTTCCCAACGAACCGATCCCATGAACTGTTCGGCGACTTCAATCGGCTCGTGGCCACGAAAGTAGGCGGTCGTAAGTTGTGCGAAGATTCGGCATGGCGGCAGGGTCAATGGCCCGCTCAGTGCAAGGTACTGCAGATGCTCCATGCAAAAGCGGCGCAAGAGGTTCTGCGCTCCAACCAGACACTCGGGACGCTCTTGCCCTCCTTCGTGCGCGAAGTGCCATTCCTTTTCCGTGCCTTGACGCGCGATCAGCGGGCTGGAACAATCGGGACAGAAGCAGGCGCATGCCGCACCTCGCTGCACGTCCCCCACAAATCGAATTTCACCGCGGGCGTCCAGCGCTGCGAAAAGCTGGCTCATACGTCAGCCCCCGACCATGCGAGGTTTTCGAACCTCGTAAGCTGATTTATGAACGACAGTTTGACGATGCCCGTGGGTCCATTTCGCTGTTTGGCGATGATGATTTCGGCAACGCCTGGTTCCTTGCACGCTTCTTTGGTGTAGTACTCATCGCGGTAGATGAACATGATGATGTCGGCGTCCTGCTCGATGGAGCCCGACTCGCGCAAGTCGCTCATCATGGGGCGTTTGTCGGTGCGGGTCTCCACGCTGCGGTTGAGCTGGGACAGGGCAATCACCGGGCAATGAAGTTCTTTGGCCAGCATCTTCAAGCTGCGCGAAATCTCACCAATTTCGGCCGCTCGGTTGTCGCCCTCGCTGGTGCTCCCGGTCATCAGCTGCAGATAGTCCACGACGATCAGCCCCAGTCCGCCACACTGGCGCGCCAAGCGGCGGGCATTCGCGCGAAGCTCGCCAGAGCGCAGCCCCGGCGTCTCGTCGATGTGCAGGGAAACGCCACGCAACTGCTCGACCGCCTCTGTCAGGCGCGGCCACTCATCGTCGGTGAGTTTGCCGGACCTCATGTTCGATTGGTTGATGCGTCCGATGGAGCCCACGATACGCACGGCAAGCTGGGAGGCCCCCATCTCCATCGAGAAAACTGCGACAGCCTTGCGTTCGTGCAAAGCGACGTGCTCCGCGATGTTGATGGCCAGGGCCGTCTTGCCCATGCTCGGGCGCGCGGCAAGGATGACCAGGTCACCGGCCTGCAGGCCCGAAGTCATCCTGTCCAGATCGATGTAGCCTGTGCGCAGCCCCGTCACATCCTGGGGATTTTCTGAGCGCTCGACAACATCGTCGAGCAGGGTCACCACCAGGCTCTCCATCGACTGAAACCCGTCCTTCATGCGGGAGCCCTGCTCGCCGATGTGAAAGATCTTCTGCTCGGCTTCGTCCAGGATGGTGGCCACCTCCCTACCCTTGGGGTTGAAGGCGGCAGTGGCGATGTCATCGCTGGCTGCGATCAGCTGGCGCAGGACGGCACGCTCACGCACGATCTCGGCATAGCGCCGGATGTTGGCCGCGCTGGGGACGTACTGAGCGAGCGAGTTGAGGTAGGCCAACCCGCCGGCGGCGTCGCTCTTGCCGATGCCCTGCAGGCGCTCGTAGGTGGTCACCACGTCGGCCGCTCGGTTTGCGTTGATGAGCGACATGATCGCCTCAAAAATCGACCGGTGCTCGTGCCGGTAGAAGTCGTCTGGGCGCAGCATGTCGCCCACCCTGTCCCACGATGCGTTGTCCAGCAGCAGGCCGCCCAGCACGCTGGACTCGGCCTCGATCGAGTGCGGCGGCAGTCGCAGCGCGGCGGTCTGGGGATCTGGCTCCATCGAATCGAATGGTGGGTAGTGCTCCGATGGACCAGAAAAGTGCGAGTCAGCAAAGGACGTTCCACCCGACCTGCGAGGAGCAGGAATGCCCGGCTCGCGGGCCGTGGGCGCGGGCCCGGAAAACAGATTCCCGCTCCCATCTCGCATGGAGGGAACGGTCACATCATCGAAGTCGTCTTGGCTCAAGGTGGATCTCGCTGGTGGTTTTTGCTTGAAAACTTACTTTTTGGCAAGCTCTGCGGCGCGAGGGCGGCCCTGCCTGACCTTGGCTCCGGTGCTGGCACCGCCCGGTTCATCTGGCGCAACCACAGGCGCGAGCAGGGAGGCGGCTACCCGCAATGAATCGGCGCGCTCGAAGCCAGCACGCTCAATGGCCGCGGCCGCACCGAGGGTTTGGGCCCACTGCTGGATGAGGCTGTTGCGCACAATGGATGCCCCTTGCGCGACCTTCACGCCTTCCTTGCGCTTGTTGAGTGTTGCGCCCTGCGGTGTTTTGAAAATCCCTGCGAAGGTTCGCTTGACCAGGTGGTAGACGGTGGCAGGGACCATTTTTGGCATCGGCGTCGCGGTGCTCATGCCCTGGCGCGAGGGCAGCAATGCTTCCCCAAGCCCGTGTTTGGCGAGATATGCCTTGAGATCTCGAAGGTTCTTGCAGCTGGCGGCGTGGCGCAGCAGCAGCTGCTCGCGCAGCGCTACCCACGGCAGCACGAGACTGGCGCAACCGTCGCTAAGCTCAAAGGAGCGACTCACCGTGTCGCTTGAACTTGGCACGTCCAGTCGCACCGGTGCCCCGGGGTGGCGGGCTCCAGCGGGGTTGTCCTCAGGCGTGAGCGTCGCCAGCGGGTCTCGCCTGTCACCCCCCAACGAACGTTGCGCGCTGCGGGTGTTCTGCATGGCCAGAATCAGCGCGGTTTCTCCCACGGCCAGGTCTTTGCCGCGCAGCGCGATCAGTTCTGCGGTGGTGAGCCCGCACTCGGTCAGCAGCGCCATGGCGGCGCGGTCGCGCAAGGCCGTCCAGTCACCGGGGCGCTCGGGGTTGGGCGCGTGGACCGCGCGCAGCAGGTGCTGGTCTTGCAGCAGCGCCAACAGGCCCGGGGGCAGTACCTGAGGTTGGAGGTCGCGGCCGAGAATGTGGGGCACCGCGTCATCCATGCCGATGCATGGGTTGTCCTCGATCCAGCCCTGCCCGCTTGCATGGTGGTAGACGCCCCGCAGGATGCGCCAGTAACGCTGGCGGGTGAAGTTGGACATCACGTTGTCCTTGAGCGTATTGCGGCGGCTGTTTTTCCCCGGCGCCGCGCCATTCAAGAACTTGTTGATCGTCTCCGCCGTGGCCGCTGGCCAGCCGGCTATGCCTTGGTCGACGAGCCACTCGGCATAGGCCCTCCACATGACCTTGTTGACATTCTTGGTCGCGTCGGCGAGCGATTCCCGTTGCTGCACTTTCTCACACCAGTTTTCGAAAAGCTCTTCGGCGCCCGTTAGGGTGGCGGCTGGCTTTGGTTTGCGTTCGCCGGCAGCCGGCTTTGTTTCTTTGGTGGACATGGTGGATCTGCTTCGGTCGTGTCGGGGTATCAGGCGAGATGGTTATCGGGGGCGCGTGCAGGCAGTGGGCTCAGAAGGTCGCTTGGATCACTTTGAACGTCGCGTCAACGATGGTGGCGCGGGCCTTTACGTCCAGGCGCATGTGCAGGTGCAGGTTGTTCACGGCATTCACGAGGTGGTCCAGCGTCAACTTGAAAGCGTAGCGGTCGTATTCGAGAACCTTGCGTCCATCCCCCAGGTCGACCGACTTGGCATCGGGCAGGAGAGACAACAACACCACGCGCCACATGTCGGGTTCGGGCGTGAGGAAGTGAATCCAGTAAGGCCATTGCTGATTCAGGGCCTGCAGGAACACCTTGAACTCAGGGACGGCGTAGAGATGGCGCGGGTCGTCCTCGTAGCCCAGGACCGAAAAGGAGACCCCGTGGACGAAGCGCGCCACCAGCGCCTGGTCGGTGCTGAGCGTCAAGAGATCGCTTACGCAGCGTCCAACATGTCCCGCCTCCACCTCTTCGCGGGTGATGAGCAGAACCAGAAAGTCGGCGTCCGGTGGAATCTCACCCAGGCCGCCCGCCGTTGACTGGTGGAAGTAGATGGACATGGTGCTCAACCTGGCTGCAACTGGAAGAAAGGCCGGCTGCCTAGCACACGCGCGGTGCGAATGCTGAAGCTCTCCACCACCAGGAGCGGTAGCAGACCACTATCTTTAATTACCAATCGTATGGCATTCGCCAGAACTCCCCCTCCTTCCTGATAGACCTCTTCTCTCGTTGCGTGAAGAGGATGCGGAGCTCGGACACCGCCTCGGCCATGGTGCAAGGTGGGATGAAGGGGAGAAAGAAGGTTTATCAAAAGGGGGGTTCGGCGCATAGGTGTGGGAGGGTAGAGGGGGAGCTGCAGAAAGGCGCTTCGTTGGTAATTAAAGTTACCTCGGTTCAGGCCGGTGTCAAGAGGTGGCAATGAACGAAGTTGCATGCGTTGGCGCGGCAAGGTTCGTTGCGATGGCGGCCAGAATTTGGTCATCGTGTCGCGTAGAGCGGCCTCTGCTCACTCATCCCAATCACGCCATGCTGCTCAAGAGCCTTCTGTCCCTGTTCCCGGTCGCCTCGTTTGCTGGCCAGACTTCGGCCGCGCCGGCGAGCTCCCGTGCCGAGGTCAAGGTGGTCCGGCACAACGAGAAGCCGCGCGACTTCCTTGACTCGCTGCAGTTCGCCAGCGATCTCATGCCGGCGGACGTCGTTCCGTCCGAGCTGGACGTGGCCTCAGGCCCTGCCCCGCTACAGGGTGTGAGCGACATCCCGCTGATCGGCACCCTGGCCCAGCGCGCGGCCAGCCGCCCCACCGGCATCGAGCAACTGGCCTACCACTGCGGTGACGTCGCTCTGCAAAACGCCGCCTTGGCCGAGTTGCTGCGCATCGACCCCAAAAACCCGCTGGTGCATGAGTCGGTGCGCGCCTACATCTTCGAGATGGGACAGCACGAATTTTTCGCCAAGGGCTGGCGCAAGGCCAACCGCTTGAGCCTCAACCCCAACGACATCCTGCACGACCTGCACGTGGACTTCGAGGCACGCCGCCTGCAGCTGCTCATGCGCGCCGAGAGCGCTCCCATTGAGCGCAAGAAGGTTCGGCGTTTCTTCTTCAAGACCGTGCGCTACACCTGGATGGGACGCACGTTCGACACCCTGGACGTGGCCACCGCTGCCAAGCGCGCCGAGTGCCTGCGATTGACACGCTGCGTGATGGGCGATCGGCTGGAGCCGCGCCACGCCCGTTCGCGAATTCCCGCTCACGCAGCCGTGCACTGATCGCTGCCCTTCTCTCAATCCCCCGCCTCCTGAACACCCCCGCTGGCCACGCCCATGGCCCCGGGGGCTTTGTCTTTGTGCTTGGCCGATCTGTGACTTTGAATCCAGCGGAAGTGCCGTGCGTCGCGCGGGTGGCCACCGATCCGTGTTCGATCTGCCCGTGCACAGCGCCGACACAACGAAAAAACCCCCGGCAGCTCGCGCCCCGGGGGTTGTTTGGTTGAAGTGATCAGGCCGCGACCTGTTCCTCCTGCAGCATGCGCTGTTCGTTTTGGACCTTCATGCGCGCGCGGCGCTGGCGCTGCACCTCGCGACGCAGCAGCACCTGGTGCACGATCCTGAGGTTGCCACCGAAGTGGGCTGCCGCCTCTGACGACGGCGCGGCCGAACTGCGGTCATCAGGATGCATGCGCAACAGAATACGCAGCGCTGCGTCGGCCTCGGTGTGCGACAAGATGGCCACTTCACGCATGCCGTCCAGCAGACGCGGGTAGCGATTGGCGCGGCCTTTGTCGTTCAGTGCTGCGCGCGCGAGTGCGGCCGCGGGCGCGACGTGGGCGAACATTGCCTCGTGAAGCGTGCGTTCGACCTGGTTGTGCTCACGCCGGTAGCTGAGACCGGCCATCGCCAGATTCAGCAAGGCGAAGACTTCGCCGTAGGGCGACTGTCCGAAGAAGGCGGGCCAACGCGTCTTTCCGTGGGCCGCCATCAGCAGATGGCCAACGTCGCGGTTCTGGAAAATGGTCTGCACCGCCTGGATCTGCTGCGCTTGCACGTCAGGCGCCCAGCGCCCAGTGAGACACCAGCGGTTGAGTTGCCCGAGCGACTTGGCCAGGCTGCTTCGCCCGACCATCAGGTCATTGGCGTAGGTGTGGATCTGCTGTTCTTTGTTCATGCTCATCTGAAGAGATGCTCAGAGGCGGCAGCGCACCCGGTCGGGGCAGGCTGTGCCCCGGCGCGGGTTGGAAGAATGGACCGCTGCTTGCCGACTCGACGCCGGCGAAACAGGAAAGTGGTCTTGACCTCGACCCGCAAAAGAGGGGGCGAAGTCGTAGGTAAACGTCAGCACGGGGCCGACAGGCATGCCTTGAGGGCAGAGGTCGGGTTTGAATGTAGCCCAGCATCGCGCAACTGTCCGCCCATCTGGGCCACTTGTCGCCGTCGGCTCGGGTGGGCCCGGCCCGGTCATACGCAGCACACAACCGCCCCCTGCGCCAAGGATTAGTTCGGCTGGTGTGGCTCAATGTCGACCGCAACACATCCGGCAACAAAATAGTTATCCACAGAGAGCTGGGATAACGTGCCCGTGAGGTGGGCCAACCTGCGCGGAACCTCAAGCGTGATGCGGGTTTGAACAGAATGCCGGAAATCTAGGCAGCCGTGGCCCCAAATGTTGGTCATCGCAAGTGTTGTGGTAGACCCCGATCACTGCCAGTGGCACGACCCGATGCAGGTGCACTCAACAAACGACAGGCAAAGAAAAAGCCCCCCCAGTCTTGCGACTGGGAGGGCTCTCCGTTTTAGTTGGCTTCGGCCTGAGCACCCATTGCCTGGGAGCCTTCGGTGGCCTTGTCCAGATCGAGGGCTGCCTCGATCTCGCGTTGCCGCGTGCGCGCCGCCTGCAGCTGCTCGCCGAACTCGAAGTCCTGCGTCAGCATGGCGGTGATACCCGCGATTTCTTCAGTCTTGCGACCGAATTCCTCGCGCATGCTCGCCGGCAGGCTCGCGAAGCCTTTGACAGATTCGTACACCGATGCACCCACACCAGCGTGGTCATGCAGGTTCGGACGGCGAACAGACACTCGCGTGCCCGTCACGGTGTCAACAACCACCAGATCAGAAGTACCGAGGTACTTGTCAATCTCCAGCTCGAACGACCCGCAGGTCGCGATCGTTCTGGTGCCGACCAACACCTTGCTCACCGCTTTGATGGCGGATCCCAAGGCTTGGCAGTTGTCTACTTCCGTGGCCATCGCTGCAGATGCCGTCGACGTGCAAGGCGTGAAGCGCACAGCGGTTGTGAGACCGCTCGCTTCCTTGCCCACCGCATCGAACTTGTCCATCGATTTCTCGATGTAGTCCAGGCGCTTTTGCAGTTCCGTCTTGCGACGGCCCATGCGCCAGCGATCCTGCTCGTAGTGGTCCAACTTCAAAGCGAGTTTTTGCACCGTGGCGTCCACCGTAGCCTTTTCGAGCACGAGTGGGTTGCCGGAGGCGATCGCCTTGATCTCGGCGTACGACAGAGCCGTCATCGAGATGTCTTCCACCGAGCGCAGACCGGCTTCCGCCGTCATCACCTGGTCGATAAATCGCGCCTTCACGTCCAGCAGATTCCAGCTGTACGCGTCGAACGATCCTTCTGTCACGTAGCGCCACAACTCGATGCTCTCGCATGTGTTGCCTTGGCGGTCTGCGCGACCGTCTCGCTGCTCAACATCCGACGGCCGCCATGGGGCGTCTATCTGATGCGAAGCTTTGAGTAGCGTTTGCACGTTTGTGCCTGTACCCATCATGGCCGTGGAGCCCAGCAAGACGCGGACCGAACCTTCCCGAACCCGCTTGAACAACTTCGCTTTCGCGGTGTCGCTGCTGTGGCTCTGAATGAACTCGATCTCGTTTGCTGGAATTCCCTTGAGCACGAGAAGGCGCTTGACCTCTTCGTACACCGAGAACCCCGAACCACCGGGCGTGCCCAGATCACTGAACACCAGTTGCGTCAGACGCCGCGCTGCACCTTCTTGCCAGATGCGATGCACGTTTTCAGCGACCTTGGCCAGCTTACCGTTGGGGTCGAATGGGAGGCCAGGGGCGACCATCCTCACGTCCAGTGCTGCACGTCGACCATCGTTGGTCACGGCCAGCATGTTGTCTTCTTCAGGCTTCACACGTCGCTCGCGGATGGCGTCTGCACGCTTGACCAACGAACCGATGATCTCCTTCAGTACCTCGCTTGGCTGAGCCGAACACACCTGCGGACGTCCACCCATGATTTCGGGAGTCGGCAGTTTCAGCATCGCCTTCGTTTTCACATCAGCCACCCCCTTGAAGATGGCCATGAGTTCCGGAAGGTTGACAAACCTTGAGTAACGAGTTGCTGTTCGGAACCCGCTTCCATCGGGAGCCAGTTCAATGCCGGTGACGCTCTCCCCGAAGCTTGCGCTCCAGGCGTCGAACTCGTAGATGCCGTAGCGTTTGAGCGTCTTGGGCTGCAAGTACACCTGCATCGTGTGGAACTCGGCCAGGCTGTTGGAGATTGGCGTGGCCGTGGCCATCACTACTCCCTCTTCCTTGCCTCCACGCATCTCCATGATCACTCGCGTTTTCATGAAGACATCGAATGCACGCTGGCTCGCCACGTTCGGCAAACCCGCCATGCGGGGCATCTTGCTGACTCTTCCGAGGTTTTTGTACGCGTGACTCTCATCAATGAAGACTTGGTCCACGCCGAGGTCGTCAAACCAGATTGCAGTGTCATCGGCCTTGCCGTTTTCCACCACACGCTGAAGCTTGGCCTCATAGTCTTTCATCCTGCGCTCCAGCTCCTTGATGGAACGTTTTGCGCCTGAATCCTGCGTCAGCATAAGTGAAACGCGAGCCTCACTCAACATCTGATCGATGAACGTTTCCTGGCGCTCAGGGCTGAGCATCAGGCGTTCGAAACTGGATTGCGTCATCACGACAGCGTCCCAATCTCCTGTTGCCACTTTGGCCACGAACGTGCGACGTTTGTCGCCCGCGAGGTCATCTTTCGTTGCCATCAGCACCTTCGCCTGTGGGTACAGGCGAACCGCTTCAGCGCAGTACTGCTCCAACGTCGAGTTCTGCACGACGTGCAGCGGCTTGCGTGCTTTGCCAAGCCGACGCAGCTCCATGCCTGCGGCGATCATCGTGATGGTTTTGCCCGCGCCGACGCAATGCGCCAGCAGGGTGTTGCCATTGACCACGATGCGCCAGATCGCGTCCTTCTGGTGAGGGTACGGGACCACGGCAGCACTCATCCCGGGGAGGTGAAGGTGCGAGCCATCGAACTTGCGCGGAACAACCTGGTTGAACTCATCGTTGTACAAGCGAAGCAGTGCATCGCGGCGCGCGTCATCACGGTAGATCCAGTTACGGAACTGGTCGCGAATGGCTTGCCACTTCTCACGTGCATTCAGCGTTGCTTGCGGGTCCACCATCACGGTGCCGTTGATGGTCATGTTGACCGTGGGCGGCTGCTGGTTGAGAGCAGCTTCCACCAGCACCAGCGCGCAGCGCTTGTCGGTGCCCCACTTCGTTTTCTGCAGCGTGTGGTCGCCCACGTACTCCAGGTTGTAGCTGGTCGACTTGACACTCCACGTTGCCGTGGTGGCGTCAAAGGTGACCGTCAGCGTGGCCCGTGTGTCATTCACAAGCTCGGTGGCGAATTGCTTCACCACCTCGACTGGAATCCACGGTGCCCCCAAGCGCGCTTCGACTTCTGCTGGGCCGAGATCGGCGGGCAGTACTTCGGTCAACGCCTTGATGTTTTCCTCGTACGCAGGACCGGCGGCTCTCGCCTCACCGATCTTTTCGCGAATGTGGCCAGACAGGTACTCATCTGCAGGCACCCAACGTGCGAGCACCGGGTCGCGAAACGCGATGCCGGTGTTGTTCATCTCCTTGACCACTTCCATCACCGGCTTACCGGTGCGAAGCGCCATGTCTTTGAGGACGATCTGACCGTAGAGGGCCAGACTGATCAGCATCGCATCCTTCGCGGTGTCCACCCTTTCAGGCAGCACCGGTTGGCCAACAGTGCGTCTCGTGAAAATGTCAGCCTTCTCGGCCTTGGCACTCTCATCGTCCCAGATCTCCAGCGCGAGCATCAGCGGCCAGTTGGGGTCACCCCGCATCACACGGCTGTTGGCCGTGGTGCTCAGGAACCCCATCTGGGCCACGTACGCGTCATAGGTCGCCCCAAGACGCTTCTGCAACACTGCCAACTGTTCGTCATCGTCCGAGCCAGCCTGGAAACTGATCACCGCAAGCGCGGCGTCCCGGATGTCGATCATGCCCAGCATGCGCTTGCGCGCCGTGCCGGAGTACAGACCATCCAAATCGAGCAGTTCTTCACCCTCGCTCACGCAGATGCGGTTGTCACGCAAAACGAACGACCCCGGTGTGACCTGGGTGATGTTCGCGTAACGCGTCATCGCGCTCACGAGGTTGGGCACGCCGGCGTCTGCACGTGCTTGGTAGACCCCTTTCGGAATCTTGGTTTCCACCAGATGGCTGAGCATTTCGCCCATTTCCTCAACGTTGCCGTCGAAGACTGGAACGGCCTTCTCGCCATACTGACCCGATTGCCACGCCAGCTTGCCCACGATGTGATCGGGGTGTCGGAGGTAGTAGCCGTTGATCTTGCTGCCCACTTGCGTGGAGCGGCCAGCGTGGCGGTTGTAGACGCTCTTGCTCGCAGGTTCGTTCGCTTTGAACAGCTCCTGCTTTGCATCGAACGTGTCACGCCAAATCGGTGATGCCTGATAGTCCGGCGTCTCACGACGCTTGAACACCAGGATGTCGGTGACCGCTTGCGTATGAGCAAACGATTCGAACGCCATGGTTGGCAGGCGGAACGCACCCAGCAGTTCGGCGTGAGCCGAGATCCACTCACGATGCGCGTCCTTTTCGCTGTCCAGCGTTGACTTCGTTGTGATGAGCACCATGAGGCCCCCTGGGCGAACCAGATCCACCGACTTTCCAAGGAAGTAGTTGTGGATGCTCCAGTCTGCGTAGGGCGCCTTGCTTGTGTCCATCGACTTGTACTTGCCAAACGGCACGTTGCCGATGACTAAATCGAAGAACGCCGAGGGCAGCTTCGCCTTCTCCAGTCCGCAGGCGTGAACCTGCAGTCCGTAGGGCGCGAAACTTGCCTCGAGCATTGCTGCACTCACCTGATCGAGTTCGACCGCAGTGATATCGCTCTTTGCCGCCATTTCCTGCGGCATACCAGCGATGATGTGACCAACGCCGGCTGAGGGTTCCAGCACGCGTCCGCCTTCAAAGCCCAGCTTGGCCACGATCTTCCACAGGACCTGCACCAGGTGCGGGTCTGTGAAAAACGCGGAGTTCACTGAACTCAGCATGGCGGCGTACTCGTCATCGGTTGTGACCGACTTGAGCTCGTCGCGCAGTGCGGAGAATGCGTGCGGCGTGGAGCCATCGGGCGAGAAGATCCTTGCGGTTCCACCCCACCCGCTGAACTTCAGCAGCTGCACCATTTCGTCCACACTGATCTTGCGCTTGTCTTGCGACAAGCTCTTGACCAGCCTGATTGCGCTGATGTTGTCCCTGGCGCGCTGCTCGGCCGAGGCCGAGGGGCGATAGTCGTCAGAAACCGTCAAGGGCCACAGGGCCCTGCGGTCCTGAAAGTCCAGATCGTTGCTCTCCGTGCCCCAGCCGTTCAACACCTGGTCGAGGACAGTGCCCAGGGCATCGTCTTCGGGTGCGAACGAGCTGTCGAGCAGTTCGATTTTTCCGTCTTCCTCCGGAGCATTCGACCTGGCGTCAGCCATGTCGAACACCACCTGAGTGATGACGGAGGAGACCACTGCGATTGGGGTCTTCTTCGAGGGGATCTCGAAGTCGTCCAATGTGAGGCCACCCATCCACACGTTGCTTTCGCTGTTGTGGGAGTTGCGTTGAGCAGAAGCTGCCATGTGTTTCTCCGTTTGAAAGGAAAAGCGGGAAACACACCTCTCCCTTGCGGGAGTGGCTTGCATTCCCGCGAAGGTTGAAAAGAGTTGTTAACGGTCGACCTGTGCGTTAAAGCGCAGGCCGACATTCGGAGCCCCGAGGGTGCTCATGCGAATGACGAAAGCGGCAGCACCCCGGAGAGGTCTGCCGTCTTTCCGCAGTGACACGCTGTGCGCATGCCCTGGGAAAAGACCCCTGCTTTCACAGGGGCCTTCGGTTCAGGTTGAAGGTAGGTTGATCAGATCGTGATGAGCCAGGCTGGGCGTGCCCCGCACTCGACGTTTCTCAGCTGGAAGATGTGGCGTGTACACACTCTTTCCGGGCCTTCCGTGTCGATCGCGCGGGCAACAAAGCTGCTGCCGCCGTTGACCTGCGCCGCGTAGGCGCTGGCTTCGAGCAAGCTGGCCAGCCGATGCTGAGCCTCGCGGTGAACAGCGTGGCGGCGTACCGCTGCACTGCTCCACTCAACGAATCGCTCATGGACGCGCGAATCGATGAAGACCCGCCGTGCACCGAGGAACTTCCCGGCATAGGCAGTGACATCAATGAGCTCGCCACATCGCAGTTGTTCTTCGATGCTCTTGGGCTTGTCAGCAACGTTGACGAAATGGTTGAAGTGGGCAATTCGCATCACGCGCCTCCATTCGAAGGATCGCAACCGAACGCGTCCATGAGTTCACCGAAAGCCTGTTCGTCGACCGCACTGGAGGCGGCCGCATTCAAGCTCATGATTTCCTCATCCAGCACTTCGTCTGCAGGTGACTGCGCCATCGCTGGAGCAACCACTTGGGCCGGCACCACTTGAGGCACCTCGTTCTTGGTGACCACGGGTGGCAATTGGACCGCTGCAGGTGAGTTTGACTGGGCAGCGTGACGCTGCTTGGCCTTCATCTCACGCACAGAGCGTTCCTTGCGACGCCGCTCCTGATCTTTCAGGACGGCGCCACAGTCGTAGCCTGGGATCGCGATCTGGATCTTCCTGGGTTTTTCGATGGCAAAGTAGTTTTTAACCACGTTGTTCTCCCAGTGTGTTCATCAGCGCGCGGAAGTTGGGATGGATTTCCCACTTCACAGCTGCGAACTGTTCAAAATCATCCTCACAGATGACTCGACCCTGACCCTTGGGAACCAAGGGCAGGATCTGAAGCTGCAGTCCTCCACAGGGGAAGACCGCGACAGAAGTGTCTCCCCCTTCGAGGACAAGCGACTCGCCCATGGCGTGCGCCGTCACAGCTTTGCTGTACAAGTTTTTTAGTTCATGAAAATTTCCAGGCGGCGGAACGCCGCCGAACACGCGCCAACCCACGCACGACTGCAGTGCAGGTGATGAAGATGGTGCGAAAGGGATGACCGAAAACAAAAGCGTGTAGCTCTTGCGCCTTGCGAGGCAGGTCAGGTGTTGAAGGCTGTCACGAGAACAGCGATGGCAAAGGATGCCGAACAGTCGTGATGATAGGGGCGCCCGTGCGTTCGGTCAAAGCATCCGGGCCACTTTTGTGGCAGCCGTGGCCAATGCATGGGAAAGGCATCGTAGCCCGAGCAAATCACCGTCGATTTGCACGTAGATTGGCAGGTATGAACCTAGCCGACGAACTCCTGAAAACTTCCTTTTTTGGTCCATGGGTGCCAGCTGGGGAGGGCGAACCCAGAGTTCAGCATGTGTACGCGTCGCTGTTGCACTGGTATGAATCCGCCAAATTCATGCCCCTGCACCCGACACACCGCGACTACATCCTGCACTCGCCGACCTTCAAGGAAGCAAAGCGCTATTCGCGGCTGCGCAAGGACGCCTGGCGTTCGGACTGGAACATGGTTCGGCCTTCGATTCTCATTTCTGGTCTGGGCATGCTGGCACTGCAGCGAAGTGACCTCAACCTCATGAGCGCTGAGCTCTCTGACATCAAAGCTGGACTTGGCGATCTCGCCCTGCCCGAGCGCTTCATCGATGCCTGTCTTGAGCGGTTTGAAACGTGGCGCACCGGCGCCTTCGTTACCTTCATCGGTGCAGATACGGCGCCCGAGGCCATAGTCGGCAAGGCAGTAGCCAAGCTTGTTTCACCCCTGCCCACGTGGACCCTCGTGTCGAGCTGCAACGCCAAGACGCCATGGCGGCTCCATGACTGGTGCCTGAGCCGCTTCGTACCGGTGGCCTACATGGGCAAGCCCGAGACGCGGAACAGTCGGCCGCTGCAGGAGAGCCTGATCGACTATGCGGACCAGGTGGTGATCTTTGAGGAGAAGAGGGCCAAGAAGCATGACAAGGCGATCACGCTCGCGCGCGGCAAGAGGCGCAAGGTGACGCTGGAGATCTACACACCGGCGGATGAGGCAAACCGCAGCCTCGAAGGCATGAACTAGCGCACTCCAGGAGACCAAAAAAAAGGCCCGGGTCCTTGAGAGGACACCGGGCTTTTTTTGTCTGCTCATCAGCGGTAGTACGCGACGGGCATCGACAGTTTCCTGACCACGCGCAGAGCACCTGCGGTATTGATCAGGTAGACCGACTCGCCAGCGACGATACGGTCAAACGGTGCAGGCTGGACGATCGTGACGATACGCGGCTGCTTACCGGGTGTGAACACCTGGAGCACGATCTCCTGGGCCTGGGCCCCCAAGGTCATGGCAGCCGCACGGTCGCCCAACAATCCACCCACAAGAGCACCCAATGAGGTGGCTGTGGTGTTGTTGGCGGCACTGCGTCCGATCAGAGCCCCAAGGCCAGCACCAGCAGCAGCGCCGATGGTGCGGGCCTGGTAGCTCGTCTCGACCTGCCGCAAGGTCACCTGAACGACAAGAGCATCCTCTGTAGAGGAGTACTTCTGCGCCTGGTTGGTCCCGTACACGTTGCCGGACTGAGCAGCAGCCGGAGCTGGTTGCATCAAGGTCATGGCCAAGACGAGGACAGAGAAGATTTCTGCGAACACCACTGCCTTGAAGGCGCGGGGAAGTTGCAGGAAGTTTTGGAACAGAACGGTTTTCATGGGATTGCCTTCGATGGAAAAAAGAAGGGGAATCCCCCCTTGCAGGGAGGAATTCCCTGCAGGGTTGAAAGAGTGAAAGAACCTACTGTCGCACGCGTTCAAACGTCGTCGTCGGCGTAGTACTGGTGCTGGTGCTGGTGCTGGTGCTGGTGCTGGTGCTGGTGGACATCGTCATCGTGATGATCGAAGTCTGGACTTCCGTTGTGAGCGGAATGTTCTGCATGTGCCTTGCTGTTGCGCTGGACAATGAATGCAACAAAAGCGAAGAAGGCGACGATTGTGAGGAGGATGGTCATAACTGTTTCCGGTTATGGACTACCCCCCTGCGGGTGTAGCCCGCATGGGTGAAAGCGTGCACAAGGCACACGAAAGCTCAGTTGAGCGAATCGGAATCGAGTATAGGCTGGAGCGGGTTTGACATCAACCCAAACTGGTCACCGTGGAGCCGCGCTCATGGTGTGCGCGAACCAGAGATGCGCTTGCTCAAAAAGCGTTGACTCCCGGCTTGCGTCTGGCCAACGAATCAGCTTGCCCAGGCTCGAACGCGGCCACGGTCGAGGTGAACAAAGTTCTTGCTGGCGTAGAGCCCCACACCGCCGCCCGAGAGCCACTTGCCAAAGGCCGCTGCGATCGCCGTTGGGACACTCGGGATAACGATGTCGGCAGCGCCACCTTTGACGTGCCAGCTGTCGCGTGCCGCACCTTCCGTCATTGCATTCGTCAGCATGTGCCGGAGTGCCGATGTGAGAACGACCGGCTGATTGATGCCGAAGCCCTGCAGCCACGCACAGTACGCGTAGAGAATGTCCAGGATTACTGGGTCCATGAGCATCCACGGCGTGAGATGCTCAGGCTTGATGCGACCTGCATCCAGCGCACTGGATATTCGCCGGTCCTTCGCCTTGAGCATGCGATCAAACCGGACATCCCTCATGAACCACGAGACGGCTTCATAGCCGGCTTGGATCAGATAGCCGTCGCGCCAATAGACCTGGCGTATTTGCTCTCCCGTTGCAGGCCTCGTGAGCCAGACCCACCGGGGAGCTGTCCAAAAGTCCGCCGCGCTGTTTGGCTGCGGCGCACCGACTGGTGGCTGCACTGATCTTGCGAGGACGATGGAGGGAGCAGCAAGCCCCCCTGCAGCCAGGCCACCCGCTGCAAGAAGCGTTCGAAGCATGCGGCGCCTGGATGGGCTCTTCCCGGCGCTGCCTTCGGGGAGGATCAGCCGACTTTCAGATTGCACCTCAGGAGCACCAAACATGGCGGTTTGGCGTTTCATTGTGCTTTTCCCGGGGCATAGCTGGGCGCGGGTGTGGAGGTGATCCGGTTCATGGGAGAAGTTTGGCGGGTTCGTGCGTCACGTCGACCCCGCCAACAACCCGGTTTCACCTCAAAGCCTCACCATTGGCCGCGCAACATACCGTGAGCAGGTGTCAAATATTGGGTGCGGTAGTTCCAACGCCACGGGCGCAGAGTGTTTTCCACACCACGGCACTGCTGCCGCCCTGCGAAGGGTTGTCCCAACCCGAGTCGTGAGACTTGTACACCGCTGTGTAGCCTGCTGCACAACCTGGATAGTTGTACCAGTTGTATCCGCCATAGGCCCAAGCCTGGTACATGTTGGGCGCAAGATCAGCAGCCCCAAGCGTGCTGGCCCACCGCCCAATGGACCGCAGGTAGATGTCGTTCACGTAGGCCGACGAGGTCGCCGTTTGAGGAGTATTGTTGTCGGCACCTGCAGCGCTCCGCATGATCAGGCCCCACGTGTCGTTGTTGACGTTGAGCGTCCCGGTCATCGTGTCACCGCTCGTTTTTACGCTGCGTCTCCAACCGCCAGAATCGCACTCCAACGTGGCGCCTGCAGCGTTGCGGGAGACACGGCCATTAGCTGGGCACGCCGTGTTTTCAACGTTGATTGTGGTCAGCATGAGCCCACCCATGGTGGCGGTGCCCGCCACGGCAAGATTGCCAGCATCATCGACACCCAATGGAAGCCATGATCCAGCACCATTGCAGGTGAACGCTCGGGGCCCAACACCGATACTGGGGGTCTGAACTACTCGCGTCTGATTGACGGAGGCCGCGTTGCACAGGGGGAGCCCGGCGGCCGTAGCAACTGGGTCTTCCCAGAATGCGCTACCGCCCTTCTTCCATACAGCGCTCTCGCATGCGAGGACTGCACCGGAAGCATCGCGCCCGATCGCGCCATTTGTTGCACACGCCGATCCCGCAGCCTGGATCGTGGCCGCGCCCATAAGGATGGGAGTGTTCATTGTGTTGAGGCTTGGTGCTCCAGAGACGGGATCGCGATACAACGTCGCTGCCTGTGCCGCGCCATCTTCAAACCAGAGTGCCATAACTGGATGCCCAGCGGCCACAGTGATGTTGCCAGCGGTTCCGTCGCACCGCTGCCCCAAATGGTTCGGGTTGCCAAATGCGCCCACCGCAAAACTGTAGTTGCCCATTGCTCCACGTGCGGTCGTGGGTGCGGTGGAGTAAAGACCACCCCCGGAGCCTCCAATGGTCGCTGCAACCTGCCCCAGACTGAGATCGTCGAATGCGTTTCCGCCCTCGGTGATTACAAGGCCGGACAGGCGTCCGACAGCGGTCTCAAGAACCAGTACGCACGTCGCCTGCGCAGCTGGGTTTGTTGAAGAAAAGCCTGCTGTAAGGTTGCCCGCTGTGATGAGATCGGATACCCGAATCAGCGCCGGCGTAGATGCAGTGGCCGCCGCAAGGACAGCAGCGTGGTTGTCCCTGATGTATTGAGCTGCGGCGTCGCCGACAGTCTTCGTGTGCAAGGCAGTCACAGACAGCTTTGCATCATCGCCCGCTGATTGGACAAGCTGGGTAACACCAGCGATCACACTACCCAAAATTCCGAGAGCCAGAAGTAGTTCGATAAGGGTCAAACCGCGCTGGTGTGTTGCGCGAAGAATCGAACCGCGCTTGTGAATCAGTTTCATGATGTCTGCTTCCAACTCTGTATTGAGGATCCTGCGCGTAGTGGAGGGAAACCATCACGCATGGGTTGTAGGACTACGTGCGCTCAGGCCCGAACGGCCTCATAAGCTGCCGCGTTGGCCATGACTGCCTTCACTGCGTCTGCCTTGGTGACGACACCTTCCTGGATGAGTCGCAAAGCGGAGGCACCGAGGCTGACCGAAACGTCATCTCCGCGGTCAAGCTTGTTCTGCAGCTGTTCTGGCGAACCCAGAAGCTTCGAATATTCGCGCTTGTGGTTTGCCATGAAGTCCACCGCCAGGGCGTAGCCGTCGCCGCCTTTCTTGGGAATCAAAGTCTGATTGATCACCGCCAAAAGACATGTGGCCAGCGACTGGAGTCGGCCTTCCCGCTCGTTGTCCTTGAAGAACGAGAGCATTTTGTTGATGGTGCCAACGCCGGAGCTCGCATGAAGCGTTCCAATCACGAGGTGCCCTGATTCACCGGCGATCAAAGCTTGCTCTGCAGTTTCGCGATCACGAATCTCGCCAATCACAATGACGTCTGGTCGTTGCCGCATGGACGCACGAACGCCGTCGAGGAATGAATCGCAGTCCGACCCAACCTCGCGTTGCGAAAAAACCGCCTTCTTCCGCTCGAACTTGTATTCGATAGGATCCTCAATGGTGATCACGTGCGCGGGGCGCATTGAGTTGATCGAGTCAACCATTGCGGCCATCGAAGTCGTCTTGCCCGAACCCGTGGGCCCGGAGATAAGTACCAAGCCAGACGGATGATCCAGAATAATGCGCAGGCCCGATGGCAGGCCGCTGGACTGGATGTCTGGTGTTTTTGTTGGAATCTTGCGAATCGAGAGCATGCGCTTCTCACCCGCATTGGCAAGGTAGGCGTTGACGCGTAGGCGGCGTTCATTGATCACGAAGGGGCGGTTGACCTCTGCGTGAACGATCTTGGATTCCCAGTTGGTGTCCAGCTGCTCCATGAACTCATTGATGTGACTCACCGTGGGGATGAAGTCAATCCCTGCAGCGACCCAGCCCCGAGGCGTCTTCAACATCAAGGGAGCGTCCTGCTCCAGCATGATGTCAGTGAACACCCGATCTGATTCGAGCAGCCGTTCGAGCGTGTTTTGAATATGCATTTCTCAAAGACCCATCATTACAAGGGCGCCGCCAGCGATGGCAGCAGGGAGGTTGATACCGGTGTCGTTACCTGTGGCCGTTTGCAACCGACCAGTTGTAGGATTCTTGGTGCCGACCAAAATCGACTCCGCTGTTTTTTGCGAGATGCTTCCCACTGTCCCTGGGCTTAGGACAGTCGTAGAGTAGATGTAGAGAGTTCCACCGGTTATGAGATTGGTCCACTCAGCGCGGCGTATATAGCCCGGCAACCAGTGCGGGACCAACGATGCATCGTCGATCGTTCCAGTTGCACCGGGGTTAGCGGTTATGTAGTTCCTGACCGCCTGGCGGTAGGCGAGGAAGTTGGTAGCAGAGACATCCGCCATTGCCGCGACGCTCACAGCCTCTTTGCGGGGGATGTCCTGGCCGACGTAGTAAGTCACCAACGCCAGAAACACTGCTGCAATCCAGATAGGGACCACGTTAGACCTTCGCTGATGCGGGCAGGTGCACGAGAGTGCGATTGAGCTGCGCTTTCACTTCATTACCGACCTGGTCGAACTTACGCTGTCGAATGGTGTTGCGCACTCCAACGCAATCCTGCTCTCCAAGCCAGAGGAACTCCAGTTTCGGCTTGCGCGGCTCCCCTTCAAGCCTTTGGTGCATCACAGCGAGCAAGCCGTTGGCCAGCAGGCCCGCCGCGTCTTCTGGGTTCCCTATGGCGCCGACGGCCAGCGAGTAGATCCGTTCGATTGCCATCGGGACGGAGTCAGCATGAATAGTGCAAAACACAAGCCTGCCGTTAATGGACGCACGCAACGCTTCTGCTGCTGCTTCTGGTTCCCTGATCTCGCCGATAAGGAGAATGCTGGGAGCCCAGCGCGCAGCCTTGCGGCAAGCCTCTCCGAATTCGCCACGTTCTGCCCACGTCTGGTAGCAAACGCCCTCACCATGATTACCCTCGAGCGGCATCTCAGGCGGATCTTCGATCGTCACTCCAACACCACCGAACTTGCAGAGACGCGCAGCAACGATTGAAGAGGCAGTAGTGGTCTTTCCCTGTCCGAAGGGACCTGCAACAACCACCAGCCCGCTCAAGCCGGGACGGGTCAACTTCTCCACATAGCCCGGGTGAATGCTCAAATCTTCTGGCTTGAGGATGGACTCTGGCATGCGGCGCAAGACATACACCCGCTCTTCCAGCGTCTGCATCACAGACGCGCGGTAGGCAACGTTTCCGCATCGCACCGGAAACTCCTCTCGCGAGGTCACCGCTTCAATGGCCTCGCACTCCCTGCGAAGTTCAGCCAAATCTTGCTCAGTGCCGACCGGAGCACTCACCGGGTCCTTGGTGTTCGGAACGCCGGACAGCAACGCGCGGCTTCTACCCAGATAGATGTCTTTGAACTTGAGAGACTGAAGCATGGCTTTCCTGGCTTTGAATTTGCCCACCCAATGGTTAGGGGGGGCGATGGATCAATGAGGGTCAGTTGCCGCGGAAGGTCACAACGGTGCCCGTCGCACACGCCGTAACGGCAGTCGCAGGGGCGATGGGGAAAGCCGTGATCGCAGCGGAACCGGCAACCGTCACGCTGACCCACCCCTGGGCGCCGGTGAGCATCGGAATGCAAAGGTCTTCTTCGATATTGGTCAGGGCCACGTCGAAGGTAGTCACGCTGGAGGTAATGTTGACGGTGCCGTTGGCGGCATGCGTCAGGGTGTCTGGAGCAGTAGTGGTGTCCACGCGGATCGTGGTGGGCACTTTCTTCGACACCACCAACACGTCGTTCAAGCTCGTGCCGTTAGCGCCAAACGTGCCCTGGCCTTGCCACATCTGCTTGGTTGCAGCACGAATCGCAGTCAGATCTTGGGTAATCTGGGTTGTGCGCTGAGATGCGGTGGCACTTTGGTAAAGGGACAAAGCACCGACGACCACGACGGCGACCACGGACAGACTCGCGATCAATTCCAGCAGCGTCATGCCGGCTTGCTTCTTCAGGGGTTTCAAAGTCATTTTCGAGTTCATAGTTTCTCCGTTGGTAAAAAGATTGGTCACCGGTAGGTTCCTTGCATGATTGCGGTCATCTGAAGTTCCATGCCGATGAGTCCACCAACCATCAAGGCAATGAACAAACCGACAATGAGAACGCTTACACCAAATACCACTTTCATCATGGTTTGGATTTGTTCGACCGACTCGCTGATCCACTCGCGGCCGATGGTGGCCAAAGCGGCATCGAATCCTGAAAGGCGTGCGTAGACACCCAGGTCATCAATGATTTCGGGGTCGGGAAAGCCGTATCCCGTCTTGAGCAAAGCGTCGCCTGGATTCAGTCCTGACTTCATCCCTCGGAGACACGCCTGGATGCGAACCTGCATCCACGGTGATGCACCCTCCATGAGTTGCCCCAAGGCGTTCTCAAGTCGCACACCAGCTGACACAAGGGCGGCAAAGCTGATCATCCAGGTGCTGCCGTGCAGCATCCGGTAGATGCTGTAGGGCATGAATCGGTCCAGCTTGATCCTCAAACCATCCTTCCAGCGTGGAAGGCTCAGCGCAAAGGCTGTGATGGCCAAGACAGGGACAGCCGCAAGCAGAAGCATCCAGGACCTTACGAAGTTCGCAAAGTCCACCATCATCTTTGGCAACCCTTGCCACTTCTCGTAGGGGACGATCTGCGAAAACTCCGGGATGATCTTGTAGCTGAACATCACGAGAACGGCGAACGCGATGAGCATCATGAAGCCCGGGTAGGCAAGGCCGGAAATGACCGCGCTTCGGATCTTCCGTTTGGCATCCATGATCTCTGTGGTGGAGTTCAGTGCTGCGTCAACTTCACCAGACTGTTCGCCAGCTGAAATCAACATTTGCTCATCCGAACCCACCCATCCCTCGATGGCCTGAGACAAGCGGCTACCATTCTTCAGACGGCGCAACCACTCAGTAAGGGCGACCGCGACAGGTTCCTTGGGGCCCTTGAGGACAACCCGACGGTCGCGCATCGTCTCCAGCGCTTCAATGAGCTGGACGCCGTTGGAAAGTAGCTTTGCGAGCTTTTTCCACACACGCTTTCGCTGGTCAGTGCCGTTCCGGAAAACCCAACGGGCATACTTGAGCTCGATTTCATTCATGATCAAGCCACCGCTTCAAGGCGCCGAGGCGCATGGACGATTGGAGTGACCAGCATTCCAACGACATCTTCCGCAAGGTAGGGATCCACCAGTCCGGCATTGATTTTCTGGATCGTGTGGTCCAGCATCGAGAGGCACCCAAGCTCCTTGGTGATGTACTCCCGAGCGCTAAGACGATCTTTGTCACGCAGGTACTGCATAAGACGTTCGTCCGTTGGAATAACCTCAGCAACCACCGTGCGACCAGCTGTACCGCTGTTGCGGCAATGCGGGCAGCCCTCGCCCTGGATAAATACAGAGGAAATGTTGAGGATGCTCAGGTAGCGTTCCAGCGCCTCACGTGGAACACGATCGGTATGTTCGGTCAGCGGCTTTTTGCAATGGGGGCAAAGTACCTTCACCAAACGCTGGCAGAGCAACCCTGCGATGGTGCTGGGGTCCATCACGTTCGCGGCATCTGCTCCGAGGTCGATCAAGCGGTCGATGATGCCCAGTGCATTGTTGGCATGCAGCGTGGTCCACACCTGGTGGCCAGTCATTGCAGCCTGGACGGCAAGGCGTGCGCTAGGGGTGTCTCGCACCTCCGACAACATGATGATGTCGGGATCGAGCCGCATGGAGGCCTTGATTGCCTTTTGGTACTCCCTTGAGCGCTCTTCTTCAGTCGAAGCATTGGTGACAGGGGTCTGCACCGCGCCGGGAATTGGGTACTCCGGTGGATCCTCCACCGTGATGATGTGCTTGCGGCCTTCGGTGTCTGCGATGATGGAGCCAAGCGTGCGCTGGAGAGTCGTGGATTTACCCGAGCCAGTCGGCCCACCGATAACCACCACGCCACTCGTGCTCTTTTTCAGTGTGTCAATCGCCAGACACTGCTCGGGGTGGAACCCTAAACGTGCCAGGTCAAGATCATCATTTGCATCGTTGTAGAGCAGTCGCAGAACGAAAATGAATCCGTCCACCTGGGGCGAAGTTGCGATCCTGATGCCATCCAACTTCTCGGGAATCTTGGTTCGTTCAGAGATCCGTGCGTCCTGCCTGTTCAGCTTTTCCAACGTCGCGTCGGATACGTCAGCCATGGCCTGGAAAATGGTCGTGCACAGCTGATCACCGTATTCGAACGTATGCTCCTCAATGAACGTCAAATCGTTGTGGATGCGAAATAGGATTTCTGTGCGACGGCGGGTACTCACCCGAATATGGATGTCAGAAGCCCGCTGCTCGACTGCTCGTTCGAATAGCTGACGTGCAACAACCTGCATGTTGGATTGCGTTTCGGAAGTTGCAGTGCTCTCGTAATACCCTGCAATAACGGCGAGGTCGCAATGTTGAATCTGAAATTTTTTGCCCTGATGTTCCAAGCGTGAGACGAACCCTCGCACATGCGGGTTGAACACGTGCGACTTTGAGATGAACAACCGTCCGTCATCGAGATACGCAACCATCGAACGAAGCTCGTCCGTCAGGGAGATCTCACCGCCTTTGGCAGTCAATACTTTCATGTTCGAATAGCTCCGGAACCGATGACGTTTGGGGGATGCTCAGCGTGGAAAGGGCATTCCAGGGACCATGCCGGGAACCTGAGGTCCCTGTGGTGCAGCTGGCTGCGGGCTCTGCACAAAGCTGCCGAAGCTCAAGCGCTTGGTTTCCTTGCCGCGGGACATGGTCAAAGAGTCGATAGAAATCGACTTGATGTCCCAGCCACCCACCTTGTCACCAACACGCACCGTCTGGATGTTTCCGCCCTGCACCATCAGGTTGGCCATCAGCTTTCCATCGACACCACTGATTTCCATGACGGCTGGCGTGAAGCCTTCATCGATTCCCTCGGGCTGCTTGCCGAAGCGACGGATCTCGTCGTTCTTGGCCGCGATCTTGGCCTGCAACTCAAGCTCCGCCAGCCGAGCCTGCATGACACTCATGCGCTCATTGATCTCTGCAATGAGGTTCGCAGACTCGCTGGTACGCAACGCCAATGGAGGGGCGGTGGTAACAGAGGGCACCGAAGCTGGAGGAACGCTGGCTAGTGCCGTTGAAGGAACCTCCTGCGCTTGGGCCAGCGAGGCACCCAAAGAAACGGTGCACGAGAGAAAAGCCAAGAGGCCTGAGAACTTATTTGCGTACATATTGCGAACCTTCCATCGTCCAAATGAATTGACCATTGACCCATTGACCGCTCATGGAGCGAAGGCGGAAACCGTTGCCGTCGAGTGCAGCAAGCACTGTCTCTGGCAGAGTGACCCCCTCTGCCTTCCAGCCGACCTCTTCCCAAAGCGGAACTTCCTGAGGTACAGCGCCCTGGCCAGGGAGCAGCTGGGGAGCTTGAGACACAGCGGGTGTTGCGCCGAACTTCACTCCGAAGCGCTGTGCCGCTGCATACATCACAACCAGGCGCTCATTCGCGGTGTATAGATCCTCGTCATTGGCCGCGGGGAACTGAGGAAGCGCCTTGGTGCTGGACGCAAGGCTTCCGTCAAGCGAGATCACCACATCGGGAACGACCTGCTTGAGGTGCTCGATCCACCCGTATGCACGAGGACGCCAAGAAATGGTCACTACCCCGTTCGAGCAGTTCAAGCCAACCAGATCCCAGTTGCCGGGGAACAACTTCACACCAGCCGTTGCGCGCATGCACCCCGCCATCAGATCGGCAGCGTGAGGGATCTCGCCCCACGGACGTGGACGCGGGATGACAGCTGGTTGCATGGCTGCGAGTTCGGCTGCAAGGCGCGCGGCCTCAGCGATAGCCTGATCTCGCTGCCACTTCTTGAATTGATCGAAGCCCACGGTGAGAGCCAGAATGACGCCCACCAACACGGCAATCGGCTTCAAGTTGGCGGCTAGGAGTTGGCCTGCGCTGACGGAAATGGGCTCGAGGCGCCAATCCTTCGCGGAGTTCAGCTTGCCCTTGCCCTTCCCGGTAAGGGGTAGGATCTGCTCGAGCTGCGGCGCCTCAAGCGAACCAGAGATTCCCCAGTGGCCGGGAACGATCGAGTGGGTCCACTCGCCCAAGCTGGCGTCTTGGTAGAAGCGGGACTTGATGACATCCTCTTCCCCGTACACCTGATCTCCGTCGGGGAGGATGACGCCATCTTTCTGAGCGAGGTAGTACCACACACCGCTGTCGATCTCCATCACTAGGATGAAGTCGCGAGCATTGTGTTGCTCGTGCATCTTTGTGGAAAGCGCGGCCGCCAGTGACACAGCACCGCGCTTTACGGCAGCACTCCCTTTGCTCGAACTGGACTTTGCCATTCCCACGCAAAGGTTCTCGCGTTGCAGAACCTGCAGATCGAGGTTCAGTTCCTTTCCGTACCCCTTGATCTCAGAGAGACGCTCGCTCGGGTTGGACCCGGCCAGAGGCTGCCAGAGCAGTCCCGTGACAAGGGTCGCGCCGCCGTACTCGACGGTTTCAACCTTGGACATTACAGACCACCTGCCACCACGGGCTGGATGAGCACCACAAGCACAGTGCGAGTATTTGTTGCACTAAGCCGGCCACCCAGCGCAAGGTTTTCTGCATGCCCAACACCTTGCGTATCGCCGTTCAAGGCGAACTGCTCGAAGCCTGTCACGACAAGGGTTTCGCCACTGTTGAGGAAGGTGCGCTGAAGGAAGTTACGAGTGTCGATCTCAGGCGTTTGAATGGAAGAACCACCCGAGTTCACCGTAGCCAGGTTGGTGAGCGTCGAGATATCGCCCGAGTACTGGAGCATCAATCGCTTGGAGTCCAGGATGTGGGGCAGCATGTTCATGCTGAATCCCGTGGTGACCTGACCAGGCTGCAGCGTGACAGTGTTGCCGGCGCCACCAGTTCCAATGGTGGTCGTGCTCGACGCAAGATAGGCGGTTTGCCGCCCAACCTGAATTGGCGCGGGCTGGTTGTTGATCGTGACCAGAGACGCCGAGGTCACCTGTGAAACGCGACCTTGCTTGGACAGCGCTTCAATCATGGCTGATGAGCCGTCAAACATAGAGCCGGACAGCACCCTGAGTGCAAGATTCGAGCCACCAATAAGAGGATTGCTGTTTGCAAGACTCAGGCCCAGCCCACGGTTCACGTTCTGATAGACCATGTCCCAGTTGATGCCGTACTGCTCTGACTTGGAGATGTCGACTGCCAGAACACGGACATTGATCACCACTTGGCGTGACAACGCTTTGTTTTGGTCTTCAATGAACTTGCCGACGCGGTCGAGCACCATTGGCGTGTCTTCGACGGTAATCGTGCCCGTAGCAGAGGTCACAACCAGCTTGCCAGCGGGAGACAGCATGGTCTTGATACTGTCTTCAATGCCTTTCCAGACACTCAAACCAGCAAACTCAACGCCGGCGCGCATCTCACTGTTGGAAGAGCCACTGGCCTGGCTTCCTTGCGTACTGCCAGTGGCGTTGTTGGACTGGGTACCTACCTTGCTCGCCAAACTGGTGTCACCAGGTAGCGCGGCGAGGCGGAAGGTCTGGGACTTCGTTTTGAAGATGTGGATACCGTTGTTGGCCCACTCCCAGCTGACACCGTAGCGAGCTGCGACGAGGTCCAAAAATCCCGACACTTTGCCCGTGTAAACGATGGAGGCCACCTGCGAGGTCGGGGTTGCTGGCGCACCGATTGCGCCCGGCATGCTGGGCATAGGCATTGGCATCGGCAGGGGAGATGGAGGAGGCAAGGCCGAGCCAGGGGTCCCCGAATTGCTGGCCGCAGCCTCAGCGCCGGCGCTGGTCATTGTTTCAACGCTGGCCTTGAGAGCAGCGCTGGCCACGTTGACCGGCACACCGGTCAACTGCGTGATGTAGGCACCCATCTCGCTCAAGCCTGAAAACCGGCGATTGACTGCGAGGTCGCGGCCCAGTGCTGCAGCAGCGGCAGGAGCGATCTTTGCGTCCACCTTGCTGATCGGCACCCAGACTTTGGTGGATCGACGGATGAAGCTATCGTCACTGCGTTCAATGGGAGTTCCGGACCGCAGGTTGGCATTTGCGCGGTCGCTTTCCGCTTGAACGGCATTCACGCCCTGCGTGATTGGCGTGAGGGTGGAGGTTGAGCAGCCACCCAGGACGGCCACTGCGCTCAGCGCTACGGTGTGCTTGATAAAGTTCACTTGACCTCCAGGATGCGAACAGCGTTGTTGGCGAAGATTTCTGCTTCGAGCTGCACTTTGTTGAAGCGCATAGATCCAAGGAAGGCTTCGAGTGATTTTTCAAAGGAGTCGGTGAGCACAAGGTCAGCTCCGCTGCGGAACTCACCTGCTTCCCACGTGAGCGAGTACCCATTGCGCTGGGCCCACTCAACAATGCGCGGAGAAATCAGGTCACCCGCCTTGATTGACAATGTGCGGTCGACTGGCGGCGGCGGTGCCTTCTCCATTGGCCGGATGGGTAAAGTGGCTGGTGAGCCCTGAATCGGGAATGCTTCCGGCACCACGCGGATGACCTGGGCATGACCGACAGTGGAATAAACAACCAGGCATGCCATTGCGAAATGTTTTGCGTTCATCATGTTTTCCTTGAATCTCAGTAGCTGCTGACGACCAGCGTGTTGTTTGCATATGCCACTGCTCTGACCCTGTAGCCCGCGCTACCCGCCTGGGCAATCACTTGGTCTGCGGCAGTCAGGAAACTTGGCTTATCGATCACAGCGTTTCCGGTGATTGGCACCGTGTCCTTGGCATTCCATACAACAGACCAGTTCGAATCGCGACCCCACCGGTTTAGCAACTGTTCAATGCTCTTATCTTCAGCGCTGACCACCCATGAGGACGAGGCGGCTTCGTACCTGTTTCCGTTCGTTGCTGCAGCTTGCTCAACTTTTTGCGTCGGAATGCTGTTTGTTGGAGCGGGTCGAGCCTCTGGCTCTTTCGTCGTCGTCGGTGTACCTGCCGGCAAGAATCGGATCACCCGGTTGCTGTAGACGGTCGCATCGATGTGGTACCCAGCCTTGCGAAGGCCGGAGAGAAGGCGCTCAAGTGCTTCCTTCATGGTTGAAGCCTTGATGGCGGCGTCACCACTGACTTGCGCGTCGAGCTCTTGAGGCACTTCCCAGACCACGGTGTAGCCGAGGGCATTCGCCCACCGCGAGACAGTCCCATGGACTGTCCTGTCGGACGCAAGCATGTTGTATCCACCTGGGGGAACATCCACAGCAGGCCCGTTCACAGCTTGAGGAGCGCTGATGCCTTTGCTGGCCATCAATGCGTTTGCTTGCGCCAGTGAGAGCACGCCCTGGCGAACCAAAGACTCAAGGTTCGACGAGACAGCGCCTCGACCTTGTGCGGCTTCTGCAGACGCGGTGTACGCTGCGCGGCGTGGCGCAGGTGTCTCCACGAGGACGTTGGACTCCCAAAGCCCGTTCTCCACCTTGCCGGTCACCGCGTTCTTCATGACGATGGCAGACGCGGGAGCCCCGCCGAGGATCATCTGCTTGCGCATCGCTTCTGCGCGCGCCTGCTCGATCCCTTCCTTCAGCGAATCGTCATCGCGTCCCACCAGGGTGAATGTGGTGCCATGCGGTGAGGTTTTTGCCAACTTGACAAGGAGGGCCTTACCCTGGGGGCCAAGGATCGAACGGCCCTTGCCAAACCAAACAGCGTACGACTGGGTGGAAGCTTCGCCCGTGCCCCACTGCACCCGATCGCCTTTTACAGGTGTTGCGTAGCTGTTGCGGTCTTCTGCGTCATCAACAATCGCTGGAGCCTGGCTAGCAAGACTTGCAACCAGCCGCGTTCCGGGTGCAACTTGGCCGCCCATGTAGGGAGCCTTCATACCCGAGGGCGAAACGGTTGAAATGGCTGGCGCGTCCAAGCGAACGCCATCACCATGAACAACCATGGCCTGGGATCGGCCCAGCTGGAGGGTGAACTCGCCATGAACACTTGGCACCTTGATGTAGGGGCCTTCGTGTTCGGGAACCAGCAGGGTAGTAACCCCCGCCACTTTGGCGAAGATCGCTGGGATCGCTTCACCCGCTCGGAACTGGAAGTACGTTGCCCTCCCGTTATCGAAAACTTGCACCGGGGCCGCCTTTTGGTGCCCTGATGTGAGATAGCCAAAGTCGTAGGCGCCCACGCGCTTTGAATCGCTTCCGATTGCGCCCGTGGTCGTGACCAGGACGAAAGCGACAGCTGCGGTGATCTTCGTGAATTTGAATTTCATGTTGTTTCCTATCAACGTGTCCGGTAGCTGCCCGGGAACTCCATGTCGCTCACCACCTCGACGTTGATTCGCTGGCCCTGAGGGACAGTGATGGTTGGCGCAATGACTCGGTTGCGTTCGAGAATCGACTTGCTCACATCGACAAGCACCTGGCCAGCGGCAGTAGTGGGCCCTGAAGTGCCGATATTGGTTTGGCCGCTTGGCATCGTGGTCTTGTCAGCCAGGACCGCCACAAAGAAGCTGCTGATGAACATCTTGAAAAAGTGGTTGTTCACGTTGCCCTCGATACCGGCCGCACCACGCATGTCGGAACCCGGCGCAGGAGGAAGGTCGAAGCTGGTTCCATCCGGCAAGATCAGTCGCTCGAATGCAAACAACATTCGACTTTGACCTGCCTTGATCTCTGAGTCGTACTGGCCATCGAGAACACTTCCCTTTGGAATCAGCAGGTGACCGCGCCCCAGCGAGTCGTAGATATTCACCGTGGTGAACGCGGTGATCCTTCCGGGTAGATCGGAGTTGAGCTCGCGGCCCAGGACAGCTGGAATCACCTTGCCTTGATGCAAGACGAACTCGATATCTGACTTGGTGGACTTCAGAGCGGATGAAGAGCCCTTCTTTTGAATATCCCCTGCGTACTCTTTCATCCACGACTTACCGCCCCCGCCACCGGTCTGTGCCAACTGAGCCCTATTGATGGCAGCCTCCAAGGCAGCGGCGCCACGGTCTGCGCCAGAAGGCAGTGATGGCAAGCCGCCAGCACTGCCGAGCGCTTCTACGCCAGGTCCGAAGGGGGAAGCGCTAACGCCGAGGGAAGCTGGCGCAGCCGCAGCTCCGCCATCGGAATCGAAGATCACCGCCTTTGCGAGTCGCACCTCTGCCTCGCGCTCAAGATCGAGGGCGGCCTGCTGAGCCTTAGCAGCAGCTTGTGGATCCTGCGCAAGAGGACCGCCTGGACCGAGTGGTCCACCGGACTTGTCCATAGCTGACAGTTGGTCTTCATACAGTGCGGCGGAACCGTTCGGCCGGCGCACAGCAGGTGGAACGGGCGAAGCGTCCGGAACCTTCATCTCAGCAAGCCGGCTTTCTTCATCGATGACACTTGCGTTACCCGTCGTAGGAGGCGGCGCATCTTTTGGAGCAACAGGGGCCGCTACCGCTCCTTTGCTTCCGCCGTCGTGCAGCAGGAGCGAGCTGAAACCGACGAGCACCGCAACGAGAGCGGCTACTGCGACGATGGTGGACTTCTTCAGCGGGATGCCGGGCTTTGGAACCTCATGGGAGATCAGTTTTTCGTTAGCCGTTGGCATGTCATTCCCCGGTCGTTTGGCCGAAGAACCCACGCTTGGGAGGCTCACGCCTGATGCGCACCTCGGGCTTGCCCAGTTTCAGCACAGCGTTCTCCAACACTCGCTGAGCAACGATGTAGTTGCCATTCACGGTGTAGTTGACCAGGCTGAAGTCGTCGCCTTCAATGACTGCGAACAGTGCTGGCTGCTCCTGGAGATCCGAGGGCATACGGAAGTAGGTGAATCTTCCGTCGTCGAAGACCACCTCAGGTCTAAACTTGGCGTCGCCCTCGACCTTGTAACCAAACCGCATCTTCCCGGGATCGATCCCACCCGGGTAGCCGCTTGCAGTTGCGTCTGAACCACTGGCGGTGGTCGGCGCAAGAGCCGTTGAGCCCGCCTGAGAAGTCGCTGCTTCGTCGCCCACCATGGGCTCCATGTCGAGAACGACCTCGCGGGAGTACACCCATGAAACACGCTGGTACCACTTCTTCCCGTCGCCGGTGGAGCGCAGCACGAATTGATACGTGCGCTTGTCCGTGAGCACTGTCAGCGAGGTATCGAGGTCTTCGTACTTCGGCTTCAGAAACAGGTTCTTGCGGTTCTTGGTAGGCGTGATGTCCCAATTGGCAGTGTCTCCAGCTGCCACCGACTGGATCGTTTCGTCCGGTGCGAACTGCACGTGGGTAACCGCGCGCGGCTTGCTGAGCACAAGAAATGTGTTGTCCTGGTCGAACTGAAATTCGACCAAACGGGTGTCCCCTCTCAATGGGGTAGCGATCAACTCCGCATGGGCATGACCAGCCACCGAGAACAGAGCAACGATGCCCAGAACAATGGCGCCTGCACGGCACTGGAAACTCTTGGAGTGGGAAAGCTTGATCACAGTGGTCGCTCCTCGGCGTCGCTGAAGTAGGTGACATAGATGCCCAACGGGTTCTCCAGCAGGTCTGCTTCCTGCGTGGCGGTGGTCAGTTGGTAGTTGAGGGTGACCCGATAGCGCTTCACCTGCTCCGGATTGACGGGCTGGCTGCCAACGCGCTCCGTGGTGGTCAAAAAGATGAAGGCCGTGCCGCGTTGGCTTGCATCGACGGCTGTGATCTTCACTTCGCGCACCATTTCGGGCTCAGATCGAATCCGTTCGAAGATGCGTTCGCGGCCGCGGAATTCAGTGAACTGACCAAGGGCTTTGCCAGCAGCTCGTTCAGCGGCCCAGCGCAACGATTCACGCGAACGTTGAGGGTCAATCGCATAAACCGCCTCAACCCATCGAGCCAGCTCGGCCTTAACGACTGCAAGGTTGGGATCGATTCGCTCGACGGCAACTGGCCTGTTGACGACCCCTGTTGTGGGGTTGACCTCAACGACCCAGGGGCGCACCTCCTTCAGAGGCGTGATCAGAACCAGCGCACCTACTGCACTCGATGCCAACACAAGACAGAGCATCGCTATGAGGAACCAGCGCGTGGCCTCCACTTTCGATGATCCATAGATCTCACCAAACTGGTGAGCCGCATCACCAAACACGGATGGAGGAGTGTTGGGCTGCGATGCAAGCTCAGCAGCAGCTTGCCCTCCACGCCTGCCCAGGACACGGGTTTGACCGATGAGTGGCTCCGGCTCGGGTTTTTTTCGGAAGAACGACATAGAGGTACCTTTCAGAACTGATGCTATGGATATCGGGACGAAACTAGGCTGCGCCAACGAATGGGTTTCCAGTCATATCCTCCAAATGCCCAAAGAAAAGCACAGGTGGAATGACGGATTCCAGTGAGATATGAGGGAACCGCGATTTAGTTGGCAAAGGCACGGCGGCCGGCGCGATGTCGCAACGACAAGTCGCCTTAGAACAGGCTACGGAAGATGCCCTGGCCGATGGCCACGATGCCCACGATCAATCCGATCACTCCGCCAACCAGCAACAAGGGGCGCTCCGCACCGAGCTTCACGACTGATGCCCGAACTGCGACAGCGGGGTTATCTTCGAGAAGCCGCCTGCGATAGGCCTGCAGGACTTCGACGCCCTGCTCTGTTTCGCACTGGGAAATGGCGGTGTCAATGCGTACAAGCTGCACATACGGGGCATCAGCAGAACCGGTCTGAAGCCACTCGGTTAGTTCCTGCTCTTCGGTCCTGATCGCGTAGTTGGTTGCCTCATCTAACGAGGCACCAGGAGGATGCTCGCTCGCAGTGGAACCCGGGGATGCCTGCGCTTTGTCTAGGGCGTTCAACACGCCTTGAATGCGCATTCGGTCCTCTACTGAGAGCGCGAGAACCTGCTGGAGAACGTTGTCAAACATGGTGCTTTCCTTAACCATTACCGAACTGGGTG
>NZ_JBLYYB010000040.1:0-6834 GCF_048549895.1 Hydrogenophaga sp. | reverse complement strand
GGTGTCGTCGTCGTGGTTCATCGCGGTCCTCCTCAGCGGCCCGGGGTCGGGCGGTCGGTGACGGGCTGCGTGCCCGGGATGTCGCGCGAGGTGATCCTCTTGCCCGCGTTCATTGGCGTTGTCGGAGCTTGGGCCTTGCTAAGCACGATCTTCACGTTGCACGCTTCGACAAGCCAGGTGTTGGCATGGATCGTCATCGTCGGCGCCTTCTTGCTCTGGTATTGCACGGCAATGATCTATGCCTGTATCCGTTTCATCCAGGAGTGGGCACACCCGCTCACCATCATCAATTACGTGATGCTGGGGCTCGCCTCGGGCGTCGTCACTTCTGGCGCCCTCGCCGTGGTGACGGGCGAGCGCGAGTTCGCCACCACGCTGGGTGGCTGGGCATTGGCGGCAACAGCTCTTGCGTGGTTCACGCGAGTCCTGTCGCTTCGTCGCAATTCAAGACTGAAGCCCAAGTCCACTGTCCAGTCGGCGACGGGAGTCAACTCAGGCCGCGTCGTACAGACCTCAATGGGCATGACCGGTGGCTCTTTCAATACACGGGAGTTCTTCCATGGCGCGTCGCTACATGCCTTCCGCCGGGCGAAGGTGGGATTTCAGGTGCTTGCGTTCGGCATTCCCATCACGTTGGTGGTGTGGGCCGTCCTGACCGAGTCCGAAGCCGCATGGCTGCTGGCGTTTTTCTTCCAGGCACTAGGCATGTTGACCGAGCGTTGGTTTTTCTTCGCTCAAGCACAGCATCCGCAAAACATCTACTACCAAGTCGTGTCGTGACACCAAAGTTGCCGTTTGTACGCTGGCTTCCGCAATGGCGACAAAAGGATGTCCTCAAGGCGGATTTACTGGCGGGACTGACTGGCGCGATTGTGGTCCTGCCGCAGGGCGTGGCATTCGCCACCCTTGCCGGGATGCCTCCCGCCTACGGGTTGTACGCGGCGATGGTCCCCTGCATCGTCGCCGCACTTTTCGGCAGCAGCCGCTTGATGGTGACCGGGCCAGCCAACGCGATCTCCCTAACGACCATGGCACTCGTCGCGCCCCTGGCGGCTGTCGGATCGCCGCAGTACGTGTCGCTGGTGATCACGCTCACCTTCATGGTTGGTGTCCTGCAATTGCTCCTCGGCATTGGCCGCTTTGGCAACTGGGTGGACAAGGTACCTCATTCGGTAATCGCGGGATTCACGGCGGGAGCCGCCATCTTGATCGTGAACAGCCAGATGGGCACGTTGCTCGGGCTCGACCTGCGGCGCGGGCTTTCCATTGTGGACACGCTCCAGGCAGTCGCGAAAGACGTGCGAGCCGTCCAGCCTGTTGCGGTCATCGCAGCATTGGCGACGATCGTCGTTCACCTAGTGGCGCTTCGTTCCAGCCGCTGGGTCCCCCCGATCCTGGTCGCGGTGCTTGGCGGCACTGCGGTAACTTGGCTGGCGTCCGGAATACTTCAAGTCGAACCCGCCACGGTGCAGGAGCTGCCTGGTGCGTTGCCGCCATTCTCCGCGCCGGACATCACCGCCATGCGCGGCCTTGCGATTGCAGCGCTGGTGATGACACTGCTCGCCGTGACCGAAGCGATGGCGATCGCCAAGGCTGTTGCCCGTCGTGTGGGCGAGCCATTCAATGCCAACCAGGAACTGGTGGGACAGGGCCTTGCGAACTTCGTGGGAGCATTTTTCTCGTCTTACCCGGCCAGCGGTTCGTTCAACCGATCGGGGGTGAATGTGGCTGCGGGGGCGAGGACTCCGTTGTCCGCGGTGAGTGCCTCGGTGTTCCTGATTGGCATTCTTTTCTTTGTTACCTCCTGGATAAAGTACTTGCCGCTCGCGGTGATTGCAGGCCTTCTGGTTGTCGTGGCATCAGGACTGTTGAACTTGCGGGAGATCCGACATCTCTGGCGCGATGAGCCAGACGAGCGCCTTGCGCTCGGTGTCACCCTTGTGGCGACGATCACCATTTCTTTGGAGTACGCGATCCTCCTAGGCTTGGCGACCGCGTGGGTTGGGCGGCGATTTGCTGCGCGTAGGAACGGCCTTGACGGCTGAAACGGCAACAACCTTCTCCACTACCAACTGTGCTCCAGTGAAACACGACAGTTCTCCAGTTGCTTGTCTTGAGTTCGAACATCAATGTGCGAAATCCTTGCATTGGTTTCCATTTGCCGTTCGGTACAAGCTTGACCGTGCTGCACTCAAGATGAGTCTGCATCAGTGGCAGTCTCTTTCCCTGGATACACGGCTTGACTTGCTGCATTCCTTGCTGGAACACGGCTTCATCGATGCAGCTCTGAGGTCTGGAGCCATTTTCGCGGGAGTCCCGCAGTTACAGTCTGAAATGGATGCGGTGGAGGTGGCGCAGTTGCTGGAATGCACGAGCAAAGAAGCGTCAACGTGGTTGGCCTTGTCAACCCCCTTCGCACGCTACGCGCTTCGCAAGCGGGGCAAGATTGTTGGTGAACTTGGAGCAGTGATGGCAGGGGGAAAGCCCAACAGGCATGGAAAGCGATAGGGTGCCGATGCATCACGGGTGCTGGAAAGTGCTCTACCATTACAAGCGGAGACAACTGTGCCACCTGAAATTTGTCGTGTGAACTGCGATGAGCCATCTCGCGAAGCCCTACGGGCTTCGTGGCGACGCTCGGCGGCAGCGGGGCTGGCGGAAACTGAGGACGTTCGCCCGATGGTCCTCTCTCGCGCAAATCTTGACGATGCAAGACAGCGTTGCAGGAAAGTGCTGAAGTACGCTGAGCCGTCGATAGAAAACACCTACGAGCAGATGGCGGGCACGTCCAGCGTGGTGCTGCTGGCAGACGCGGAGGCGCTGATCCTCTACAGCAAGGGCGATGGTGATTTCATGTCGGGGCCACAAGGGCGCTTCTTTCTTCCGGGCGTCCGTTTGGGTGAAGGGATTGCAGGGACGAACGCAGTCGGCACTTGCATTGCGAGCAGGGCACCAGTGGCCGTCGACGAGGCGGAGCACTACTTGGTCAAGTTCCGCTCGCTTTGTGGGACCGCCGCGCCTATCTTCGATTCCTCCGGACTCCTTGTAGCGACAATCGCGACCTACAGCACCACAACAGTGTCGCATCTGCACACGCTGGGTTTCATGCGCACGGTGGCGGTGCTGATCGAAAACAGGGTGTTGGTGCGTGAAATGGCAGACCAGATCGTGGTCCATTTCCACCCAATTGCGGAGTACATCGGAACCATCAAGGAAGGAATCGTCGTGTTTGGGCTCGACGGTGGATTGCGGGGGTCGAATTGTGCGGCGCGGGGCCTCATGCGCCTTAGCTTGGCCGACATTCCAACCAAACGTTTCGGGGACCTGTTCTCCATGGACCTCGAACTGGAACGCGTGATTGAGAAAACGCGCATGGGGGATGGGCAGTTCACAACATACTTGGCCGACGGCCGTGAGGTCACGATTCTGGTTAGCGTCGGTGCAAGCCGTGAAGCGGCTGCATTCACCCGTGCAGCAGCACAAAACGGAGTGCCCGCGGACCGGGAGCGCGCGATCGTCAAGAAGCCAGATCTGGTTTTGAAGGATTTGGATCTCGGAGACCCCATGATGCAGCGGGCGATCCAGAAGGCGTCAATGATCCTCGGCTCGGATATTCCCCTGTTGATTGAAGGAGAGTCCGGGGTCGGCAAGGAGGTTTTTACAGCTGCCTTTCACAACACTGGCCCGCGAAAGCGCGGGCCGTTCGTGGCCGTCAACTGTGCCGCGATTCCTGAGACGTTGATCGAATCAGAGCTGTTTGGTTATGAGGAAGGCGCATTCACCGGTGCAAAGAAGAGGGGCTACCAGGGAAAGCTCCTGCAGGCAAACGGAGGTACGTTGTTCCTCGACGAGATTGGCGACATGCCGTTGTCCCTGCAGGGCCGGCTGCTGCGAGTGATTCAGGAGCGGGAAATCACGCCTCTGGGCAGTGCGAAGACCATTCCAGTGGACATATCTGTTGACGCCGACCGAAAACTGACCATCTAGAAGTCGAAGGGGTCAATATTCCATCGGCGCCAACACTTCATCGACCGGATGCGTCGTGTCGCTTCATCGCACGGACTTGACTGGCACATCGAACTCGACAGCAACGGCGCCGCCACGTCTAACACGGACTGGGACTTACGCAAGTTGAACAAAAGCCATGACCTCCACGTCCCTGGAAGTTGTGGCTTTGCGGTGTCGCGCGACCTGACCGCGATGGCGGCCTCAACTGGATGGCACCCCAGCCAATTGCCGGAAGGCGCGGTGCTCGGTGAAGACGTGCAGGACTTCATCAAAGCCCTAATCGTCGAGCACTGCAGCAGCGGCCGCTCGACCGGCGACACACAACAAATAGCCAGAGCTGCTCGTCGCCTCTTCTCTCTGGTTCGATGCCCGCCGTGGGAGCTTTCACGTGAAAACTTTGACGCCGTCTTGGGCCTTAAGGCCTGGTCCGACAAGCCGGCGCGCGACTTCTCAACGGTCGCGAGGTACATCGACGAGAACCTCATCTCCGTTCATTGCCCAGTCCGCCCGGAACTAAAAAGGAAGGAGTCGTCAGCGTTGCTCGGCTCGCTGCAGGAACGCCAGCACGCCGAGAAGCTACCGGACCTTTCCGCGCTACTTGAACTGACGCGAATCGTCTTCCAGGAGACGCCCCAGACCTACATGGACGCAGTTCGCTTCGGTGTCGTGAAACTGGCTCTGTTCACGGGACTGCGAATCGAGGAGGTGCTGACGATACCCGCCGACTGCTTGGTTTGGGATGAACACCTCGACATAGTCACCGGCCGCCCGGCCGGAACGGTGGGCGGCGTCTCACGCTCCTTGCGACTGCACTATTACGCCGAGAAGCACATCGACGGCGCCCCAAATCTGCTTGTTGAGGCACACCAGCATGTGCCCGCGATGTTCGAAGATGTTGTGGTCTCAACGGTCACTGAGATGGTAGAGATTGTCGGCCCCGTCCGAGAGCTGCTGCGCCTGCAACAGCAGAACCCCAGCCGATTTCCTGACTCGGATTGCCGGATTTTTCGTACCTCCTCCGGGCGGCCAGTTTGGACCAGCGACCGCCTATTTCTGAGCCTGGGGCGGAGTACGGCAGGACGAACTTACCCGCTCCAGCTTCCCCTTCAAGAGGACACAGAAATCAAGCCGATGCTGTACCCGGGAATGCTCATCGCGCTAGGACGTCATGCAGGCCGGTCGATGTTCAGTGTGTACGGACGGTCGCCTGAGTCGAAGTTGATGTCAATCAAGCCGCACAGTCTTCGGCATCTCATGAACACAGAGATGTTCCGTAAGAATGTGCCTGACACCATCATTACGCACCAGTTCGGTCGACGGACCGTCGCTCAGAGCTACGAGTATGACCATCGCAACCTCGCAGAGAAGTTGAGCTTCGTCAAACTGCCGCCTGCAGCGTCCAAGGTCCTTCCCGCAGGAAGCGCCAAGGAATTGGTGGGCAAGATGGTCGTCAGTGGTATGGCGCTGCAAAGCCATTTGGGGCAATCGTTTAAGCGCATCCAGCACGAGAGCGGTGATGAAGCAGCCTTCATCTACTTGGCGGCCAACGCAGATGGCTTCCACGTCACGCCGTACGGTTTCTGCACCAACAGCTTCTCTGTCAATCCCTGCACTCGACACCTCAAGTGCTTCGACCAGTGCAAGCACTTTACGGCCAGCGGGGTCGCTGAGCACCGGGTGACTCTTGAAGACCTTCGCTCGAAGCTCGTGGCGATGCGGGACGCGGCTCGTTGCAAGCCGGCCACCACCGTGGGGCGCAAGAACCAGATTGCCCATGCCGAGCGGCTGATTGCTGGTGTGTCGGCTGCGCTTCACGCCCAACCGAACCAATCCGTCTTCGCAGACGGCATCGACCATTCCACCCTGAAAGAGGACATCTTCAAATGAGGCTGCTCTTAGACCCCAAGAACGAGGAGCTGGCCGACATCCTCAACACGCTACTCACCGACAACATCGACATCACGGCGCGGGAGGTGGCACGGCGCCACAGCACGTTGAAGAACCCTTCAGCGTTCACGCGCAATGAGGCTAGAAGCGCGCTCATCGCTGCGGCCCAGGCACAGCAGCAAGGAGTACGCAAAATCGTCGCAGGAGGTGGGGGCGCCGGCAGTCTGCAAGACCAGGCCGCAGGCTACCGGCAGGACATCAAGCGGCTGGAAGCCCAGCTCACGCATATGGTGGCAGCCCACGCCGGCCTCATCCGCGCGGTTCAAATGGCCGGAGGCGGGCCTGCACTTGAGCGGTTCTGGCGAGACTACAAGGCGGTGGGCGACGCGGTACACAGCCTTTCAGCAGCCAACGCCGAGCGTCCAGTAACGCATCTGCCCTTGCGCGTCGTCAAGATGTCAGACGGAACGGCAGATTGACAGGTCGGAGCCGACCTGCCTGGGTTGAGTTTTTGCAGCAAATCCACAATGCGTTCGCACAACAAAACCTCCACTGATTCGCGTCGCCAATCCACCACCTAATCGCGCAGTGGCAACAGCAATGAGCGCTGATGTAGCCGAAGAAAGGTAAGCGTGCGGTCATCCCATGGCTCGCGTTGGCCGGCCTCAGCGCCAGTTCGCCAAATCATTGAGGTCTGCGATGCTGAACGTGGCCCCTCAAGAACCCGAAGGCATCAACTCATTGAGCAGTCGCTTGTCCGCCGCGTAGCAGTTGCACGCTGCGTGCTGCAGACCCAGCCGATCGAGCACAGTGAGCTCACCTCGGTGATATTCAATCAGTCCACGCCGCTGGAATTCGCTTGCTGCCCCGCTCACACCCACGCGCCGTACGCCCAGCATCTGCGCGATGAAGTCCTGGGTCACATGAAACCGGTCGGCG
>NZ_JBLYYB010000039.1:0-12302 GCF_048549895.1 Hydrogenophaga sp. | reverse complement strand
GCGCAAACACTCAAAGCTAGACTTCCTCAGCCCAGTCGACTTTGAGCAAGGCTTAATGGGCTAAGCAAACCGTCCGGGAAACTGGGGGAAGCCCAGTCCAACCTTAACCCCAGTAACGCGAGCACAAGGCTAGGTATTGTCTTTGGTAGGAGCGGATGGCGCCCCTTTCTTGACCGACTCAATACCAGCGTCTCGCGCAGAAGAAGATGAGTAGGGTTCGCTGGTACCAAGCACCTCGCCATTTGCTCCAGCAAGAGTGAAGTACGGCTTCTGCGATAAAGAGGTCAATCGCCGGTACTTGGAATCATACGAAGCATTTAACTTCACGGACGCAATGCCTTCTTGGGCGCTTTGCTTGGTGGTGTAACGCTCACTTGTTAGCATCACCTCATGATTGTCTCCGCGCAAGTTGAACATGTATTGATTGACGGAGCGCTTCAGGTCGAAGTAAGCCACTTAATTCCTTTCAAGGAGGTAAAAACGGATCTGAAATCGGGCCCTATTGGCGGCAGGTGAATGTCTCCATGTCAGGTTATCAGACGTCCTGATCATCAGAAGGCCTCGGCCCTGTGGGATTTGCACAAATGGGGGATGTTTACTGCGGGGGTAGCCACTTTGCTACGGCCAGCTTGCGCCGCTCGACGCTGATGAAGTTACATGGTCCAAGAATTAACGAGTCATAGATCGACTCACGCGAGCGTGCATCTGGGATGTTCACCCGCGCACGCACTGTCAATGTCCCGCGCTCTACATCGGTGGACTTGCGCACCACGCTGAAAAAGCCCATCCGTGTGATCAGCCACATGCCGCTGCCCCCTGCGGTTTGCCAATGCCCAACAGCTGCCGCTGCGCTGCCCAATCCATCGGGAATGGCACCGAAGTGACCAGCTTGGTCGCATTGAGATCGATTGGATGGTCACCCCGTTCAAAGGCCTGCACGATGTCGGGCGCAAGCAGCGCCACGTTGATCACCCGGCTGACGTAGCGCGCACTCAGCCCTTCCTGCTCGGCGATGGCTTCGATCGACCGGCCACCGGTGGTGAGCATCTTCATCCATGCCTTGCCACGCGTCATCAAGCTCACCAGACCCGGATCGGGTCTGCGCGATGGCTGTTTCACCGGCTCATCGTTGCCAATGACCAGGCGCACCGCCATGCCGCTGCGTTTGCGCTCCAGCGGGAGCTCAATGGTGGTCTGCCGGGGTTCAACGCCGACCTTCTGCAATCCACACCCCACCAGATCCAGCGTGATGCGCAGGCACGCCGGGGCCACTTCCACCCGGCTCACGCACGACCGCAGGTGGATCACATCCTGCGCCGGCTGAGCACCGGGTGGAGATGCAGAAGGATGGCCAGGCGCGCCTTGCTGCAACGCCTGCTGTAGCCGCTGGGCCTGTTTGAGCACGTGGTCTGCCTGTTGGGCATTGGCCCACCCCGTTGCACTGATCACCTGCTGGGACTTGGCGGCCCAATTCACAATCGCCTTGGACACCTCGCGCTCGATGTCGGCGGCGGGCAAGCGGATTGTTTCGCCGGGATCATCAGCCCGGGTGATGTAGTAGCGGTAGCGCTTGTTGCGCTTGGTGGTGTGGGCGGGGATCAGCCGGCGGCCTGTCTCGTCGAACAGCTTGCCGCTGAGCAGGCTCGGGCTCTGGGCACGGATTTGCACCTTGTGTCCTTGACGGTTGTTTTCCAAGCGCTCCTGCACCTGGGTCCACAGGTCGATGCTTACAAGGGCGGGGTGTTGCCCGCGATGATTTTGTCCGTGGTGGTGGATCAAGCCAGCGTAGATGGGGTTGCTGAGGATGCGGTGCAGGTGGCCTTGGCTGAAATGTTTGTGACCCCCATAGCCTGCGCGCTTGTTCGGACGCTCGGGCGTGAGCCACCCCCGCGCCTGCACCTCGATGCTCAGCCTGCGAATGCAATTGAGCTGCAGGTATAGGCGGTACATCTCGAGAATACGGTCGGCATGGATGGGTTCACGCTCCAGCGTGCGGCCCACGGCGCAATAGCCGGCCGGCGGCACGCCACCCATCCACATGCCCTTGCGCCTGGACGCAGCGATCTTGTCGCGGATGCGCTCACCGGTCACCTCGCGCTCGAACTGGGCAAAGGACAGCAGCACATTCAAGGTGAGCCGCCCCATGGAGGTGGTGGTGTTGAACTGCTGGGTGACCGAGACGAACGAGACCCCCTTGGTATCGAACAGATCCACGAGCTTGGCGAAGTCGGCCAGCGACCGCGTCAGGCGGTCCACCTTGTAGACCACGATCACCTTGACCTGCCCCGCCTCGATGTCTGCGATCAGGCGCTTGAGGGCGGGCCGCTCGACGTTGCCTCCTGAGAAGCCACCGTCGTCGTACTCGGTGGGCAGGGGTGCCCAGCCCAGGCCCTTCTGACTCAACACAAAGGCCTCACACGCTTCGCGCTGGGCGTGTAATGAGTTGAAGTCCTGCTCCAGCCCTTCTTCTGAGGATTTGCGGGTGTAGATCGCACACGCCAGTGAGGGCGTGGGATGGTTGGAATGCGTGGGATGGGCAACCTGTGCGCCTGCGGCACTGCTCGGCATATTGGAGGCCATCAGCTTTCGACCTTCTGTTTCGTTGAGGATTTGATGCCGAAGAAAATCGGACCAGACCAATGGGTGCCGGTGATGGCCCGGGCGACTGCGCTCAGGCTCCTGTAGGTCTTGCCGCCGTACTCAAGGCCGTGGGAGAGCACCAGCACCTCGTGGGTCGCACCGTGCCATTCGCGCAGCAAACGGGTGCCCGGGCGCAGGGCTTGGGCGGCCTGATTGGACGTGGGGCGTGAGTGCGCGGGCGCTTGAAGGCCATGGGTCTTGCACTGGGCATCGAACTGAGCCTGCCAAGCCAGCACGCCGCGCAGCAGACCGATGTGCAACCGGATGGGTGGATCGGACTGAAATGCGCTTTGCCAGCGCGAGGTCAGCAACGTCCGATCAGAGCAAAGCAAATCGTCCAGGGCGTTCATGAGCGTGCTGCCTCAACCGTACCGGCGCGGCTGTGTATCCGGTAAACGCGCACGCCCTCCTCCACTTGGCCCTGAACATCCAGACCCAATCGCTTTCGCAGGGCGCCGCTGAGGGCGCCGCGCACGGTGTGGGCCTGCCACCCGGTGAGCGCCATCATCTGGACCATGGAAGCACCCGAAGGCTTCACCAGCATTTCGATCAGCTGGGCCTGCTTGGTCTGTGCGCGCAGCGCTGGGGCCGCGGATGCGACAGTGGGCACAAGCGGGGCGCAGGACTGACGGGATGCCGTGCCTGCAGCCCGTGGAGTGCGTGCGGCGCCCTTGGTACGGACGGCTTCAGCCCGAGGTGGTTTTGGAGCGGTGCTTGATGCGGATACACAGCGTTTGCGTGCGGTGGGTTTGGGTGCAGCGGTTTTGCGGGGTGCAGCGACGGACTTGGGAGGGTTCGAGGTGACCCGCAGCGTCTGGGTTTTGGGTGCTGGTTTGGATTTCGAGCGGGGATGAGATTTGACGGAACTGGACGATGCACGTTTCAGTGAGAGGGCTCCTGTGCCGACGTGGCACGGGAGGTAGTGACGCTCTACTGGCGGCACGGCTCAAGTGGTTTTTGCAGTGACCGTGTTGGATGGTCATGAATTGCGAAATCGGCTTGCCATTCGGTCTCGGGCAATGGTGATGATTTCCTGGCGGGTCGTCTCTGACATTTGGCGCATGGGTTGCTTCTTTCAGGTGAGGGAGGCGATGCGGGTCAACATGCGGGACCGGGCTTCGTCAATCTTGTGCGGCGATGTCTTGGCAGACAGTTCGTGCCGAGCCTTCCGTCCCAAAAAGTAGGCGATACGTTCGCCGCTCGCACCGGATGGATGAGGCAAACGGTCGAGGATGCTGTCCGCACGCATGAGTCCACGAGCCGCCAGCAGTGCATCGCTTCGGTGACCTTGTCGCCCAAGGGCATGAACACATGCGTCACGCAGAAGCGCCGCGTCTCGCGCAAATCCGATCTCGAGCTGTTCGCGCAACAAGGCACTGCCCGCGATGCTCGGGCTTCCGTTGTAGCCCTCAACGCTGACAAACACGGAATTTCGCAGCACCGATGTGGTTTACACCAGTTGTGCCGCCGATCCTAAGAGCTCTTCGCCGCTTCGGATAGCCAGGTCTGGAGGCCGTGCACCGGCCGTCATCGACGCCGGGTATTCCCTATCTCTGAAATGTTTGTGCCGTGGGTATATTCAGCCAAAGTCTTCAGTACACACAAATTGTGTTCACTCAAGAGTTGAGTCGTGCAGCGAACTGTCTCACCCCCTCTCTGGGATGTGACCAGCCATAGGAAACCATTGATGAACCACCAAACCTCGACCAACGATGCCCCGCGCATGGACGATATGACCACCTTCGACCAAGTGGCGAAGATCGTGGCTTCCGATGATGAAATCCGCCGCGCGGTGGACGAGGCCGACATACCGTCCTTGCTGGCTGCGCTGGCCATGCTGACGAAGGATTTCGAGTTGATCGGCGAGGACCTGAAGCCGCCTACCCCGGCTATGACCTCCACCATTTCGCCTCAGGGCGGCATGAGCATTGAAGCGCTCACCCGAGCACGCCAGTTGGCCACGCGCAAGATCATCGAGTTTCGCGATGCGGGTAGCCCTTTCCCGGCCGATCCCTCATCCGAGGTACTCGACCGTGTTGTGCGCTTCATCATCAAGCCTGACCAGGACAGCTGCCTACCGCTACTGCGGCACGAACTCAACATTCCGCAGGACGTTGGCGCACCCGGTTGGACGCTGGACAACATCGCTCCTGGTACTGAGTTCAAGGTGGCCGTTATCGGCGCCGGTGTCTCCGGTCTGGCGGCTGCCTACCGACTGCAACAGGCCGGACTGGACTACAGCGTGTTTGAGAAAAACACGGAAGTTGGCGGCGTGTGGTGGGAGAACACCTATCCGGGGTGCCGGCTCGACACGCCGAACTATGCCTACAGTTTGTCTTTCGCTCAGAAACAGGACTGGCCGCAACAGTTTTCGCGTCAGCCCGAGATCCAGAAGTACTTGGCCAGCGTGTCGACCAGAGCCCAGTTGCGCCCGCGCATCCGGTTCGAGACCGAGGTCATCTCCATGGTTTTTGACGAGCCGAGTTCGCTGTGGGTGCTGACCGTGCGCACCGCGGAAGGCCACATCGACGTGATCCGCTTTAACGCCGTGATCACCGCAGTAGGCATCCTGAATCGGCCCAGTATCCCGGACTTCAAGGGCCTTGACAGTTTCGAGGGCAAGGTCGTGCACTCGGCCGCGTGGCCGGAGGGCCTCAATCTCGCAGGTAAGCGGGTGGCTCTCATCGGTACCGGCGCTAGTGCGTTCCAGATCGGCCCGGCAGTGGTGGACGAGGTGAAAAGCCTCACCGTGTTCCAGCGCAATCCTCCATGGATGCTGCCCACGCCAAATTACCACGACGATATCAAGCCGGGGATGATGTGGTTGCTCAAACACATTCCCTATTACGGACGCTGGTTCCGCTTCTGGCAGTTTTGGGTCGCAGTTGAGGGTCGTCTGCCGCTGGTGGAAGCCGAGCCAGATTGGGATCATCCAGTGTCGGTGGGTCGGGCCAATGAACAATTGCGTCAGGAATGCGTTGCGGCTCTGGAGCGCCAGTTCAGCGATCGCCCTGACCTGTTGACCAAAATGACACCGAACTATCCCCCAGGCGGTAAACGCATGTTGCGCGACAACGGGGTGTGGGGCGCAATGCTTCGGAAGCCACACGTGCAGTTGGTGAGCGAATCCATCTCGTCCCTCAAGACCGATGGCATTGCGACACAGGACGGCCAGTTGCACCTGGTCGACGTCATCGTGTGCGCCACTGGATTCAAGTCATCGGACTTCCTGCACCCGATACGAATCGTGGGTCGCGCCGGCCGCGACCTGCACGCATGGTGGCAGGGCGACTGCCGCGCCTACGTCGGCGTCACGGTGCCCGGATTTCCCAACCTGTTCATGACGGGCGGCCCCAATACCGCCGTGGTGGTCAATGGCAGCGCAATATTCTCTTCAGAATGTCAGGTCGAATATTCGCTGAAGGCAATCAAATACGTGATTGATCATCGGTTGGGCGCGCTTGATTGCAAAATGGAACCATTCAATGCGTATAACGAATTTGTAGATAAGGGTAATTTGACCAAGGCCTGGGGTGTCGCACGGACCAGCAGTTGGTACAAGAACGCAGCGGGTCGCGCATCTCAGACCTGGCCATTCGGATTGCTTGATTATTGGACGCTGACTTCGGAGGTCAAATTCGATGATTATGAAAAACTACCCGCAGCTCATTGCTCAGACAAGGCCAAGACATCATGCCTGGCCTAACGCTTTCTTTGTCAATCGACATCCGTTCGATTGACGAGTCTGAGCATCAACTCCATGAATTTGGACCTCTCCTCCGGATTCAATGGATCGAGCAGCCAATCTTGCATCTCCGTCACCACGGGAGTCGCCCGCGCGAGCAGGTCGCGACCTTCTTCGGTCAGGAACAGCACGCGCAGACGGCGGTCGGCGGTCGATGCATCTCGCCTGATCAGGCCGCGGGCTTCCAAGCGGTAAATGACACCTGCCACGGTCGAGGTGTCCAGAGCGACATCGCGCGACAGCGCGCTCTGATCTACCCCAGGCTTGCGCTCAATAGCTGCCAGCGCCGCCCACTGCAAAGGAGTCAGACCAAAGCGCTCTGTCTCCAAGCTGAACTTGGCGACTGCTATCTGGTGAAGCCGACGAAACAGATGGCCAGGGAACAGATGAAGATTGTTCGGGGGCGGCTGAGAATTGGACATTGCGAAAAAGAAAAATCAGTCGGTGTGTAAAGAATCAGAACGTCTCATTTTAGACCGGTCGATTCAAATGACACAAGTATAAAAACGCATGGAGATGAAATTGATTTTTACGCTCAACAGGCATGAAGTGAATCGATGTCGAGTGCAATTGTGGCGTGCTGGCAAAGGATCGCCCTTACTTTATCTGCATGGAGCCAATGGCGTACCGCAGGTGCCCATGTTTCTTGAAAAATTCACCAACGATTGGGATGTACTGGTCCCTGAACACCCAGGATTCGGCGAATCAGATGATCCTGAATGGTTGGAATGCATGGACGATCTGGCCTATTTCTATCTGGATTGGTTAGAAAAATCCGGCATAGAGGGCATGCATGTGGTGGGTAGCTCTCTGGGCGGGTGGTTAGCCATGGAACTTGCTATCCGCCAACCACAGCGTTTTGCCTCGCTCACGCTAGTTGGCAGCGCTGGCCTTGCACCGCCCCCGCCTGGGGTCCAGCACAACATGTTCCGCTGGACGCCAGCGGAACTCGTTTGCAACACCTTTCACGACGACACCTTCGTGCAAGCCGCGCTGGCTGCGCCACATGATGCAAACACTGCCTCCAAAAATCGCCACACAGTCACACGCCTGGGATGGCAACCCCGCCTACACCACCCGATGCTGCACAAGCGCTTGCACCGGCTCACCATGCCTGTGCTCATCGCCTGGGGTGATGAGGACCGGGTGCTGCCAGTTACCCAAGTGCGCGAGTTCCAGCGTCTGCTGCCGCACGCTCAAGTGCGCACCTACCCCGCATGTGGCCACCTTCCGCAGTTCGAGCAACAGGCCGCGTTTACGCATGACCTTTTGCAGTTCCTTCGTTCCGTCTGATTCATCAGGAAAGCGTCACAACCATGCTGGCTGGACAAATCATCAACGGCATCGTCAGCGGTGCCATGTATGCGCTGGTGGCAATCGGCTTCTCACTTGTCATCGGCGTACTCGACAAACTCAACTTCGCTCACCCCGAGGTTTTCATGTTCGGCGGCTTCGCCGCGCTGGTCTCGTTCGCCTACATGCCACTGCCTTTGGCATTCCTGGTGGTGTTCCTAGTGGGGGGCATCATGGGACTGTTCACCGAGTTCATCGCATTCCGTCGTTTCGGCAGCGCAGACGCCAAGATCACCGCCGCGCTGGCCTCGATGGCGCTGGGACTGATCGTCACTGACCTCGTGCACAAGTGGTGGGGTACCGAACCCATGCCGGTCACGCTGCCCCCTGGCTGGCTGCAGAACAGCCAGCAGATCCTCGGCGTGTCGGTGCTGAACCTGCAGTTCGTCATCTTGGGTGTCACGTTCACGCTGATGACTTCGCTGCACCTGGTGCTTCAGCGGACAAGAATGGGTAGACAAATCCGCGCGCTCGCCGAATCGAGCACCTCTGCCTCGCTGCTGGGTATCAACGTCAAGCGCGTCACCCAGTCCGTTTTCTTCATCTCGTCGGCGCTTGCCGCAGTGGGTGGCCTGCTGCTTGCGTTGCGCGGCGGCGCCGCCAGTTCCGACATCGGCCTCACCTTCGGCCTGAAGGCGTTGGCCATCATGGCCATCGGGGGTTTGGGCGACCTGCGCGGTGCCGTGGTCGGGGGACTTCTCATCGGTGTTCTTGAGGCGCTGATGTTCTTGTTTGGGCTCGGTCGCCTTGTCGAAGTTACGGTGTGGGTCGCCATGATCGCCGTCCTCATGTTCCGCCCGGGTGGCCTCTTCGGTGGCGGCATGCACAACCAGGAGCAGCGCGTATGACCCTCGATCATCTTTTCTTCGCAGGGATCAACGTGTTGCTGGCCTGGAGTGTTTACGTTGCACTGCTCACTGGCAGCTTGTCATTCGCGCAGGGCGCCTTCATGGCGATGGGCTGCTATGGCGCAGGCGTGCTCACCGTCAAGTTCGGCTTGCCCTTTCTACCTGCGACGCTGCTGGCCGCCGTGGGTGCAGCCGCCATTGCTGCGGTGATTGGTTACCCCGCGCTTCGCCTGCGCGGCATCTACCTCATTCTCGTCACGCTGGGCATCACCTTCTGCGTGCGCGTGCTGCTGGAGAACGTCGAGTACGTCGGCGGCGTATCGGGCTTCGGCGGAATGATGGGCGCCGATTTGCAGGCCGTGCTTTTCGCCGTGGTGATCGTGGGCGCCCTGTTGTTCTGGCTTTCACGCAGCCCGCTACAACGCATCTTCGACGCTGTTCGCGAGGACGATCGCGTGGCGGCCGCCATAGGGATCAACGTCACGCAGATCCGCCTTCTTGGCTTTGCGGCGGGCGCCGCCATTGCCGCTGTAGCCGGCTCGCTATACGGCCACTACATGAATTTCGTACGACCTGAGAGCTTCGACGTGCTGCTCTCGGTGTACGTGGTGCTCTACGTGGTGCTGGGTGGTGTCAACAACCTGTGGGGCCCGCTGCTAGGTGCCACTGTGATGACTCTGCTGCCGGAGTACTTCCGTGTGCTGGCCGATTGGCGCCCCACCGTGTTCGGCCTTGCCATCCTGATCTTGCTGTTGTTCCGTCCCGAAGGGCTGCTGTCCTTCCGCACACGCACCAGCCGCGCTAAGAAAGCTACCGCCACATGAGCGCCCACCCCGATATTCATTCCCACCCTGTGCTGTCCGTGCGCGGCTTGAGCAAGCACTTCGGCGGCGTGAAGGCCCTTGATGGCATTGATATGCACGTCGCCAACGGCGAGCTGCTAGGCGTCATTGGCCCCAACGGCGCCGGCAAGACCGCGCTCATCAACACCATCACTGGTTTTTATCGCGCCACGGCAGGGCAAATCGAGCTTAAGGGTCGCGAGATCAGCCACTTGCCCATGCACCAGATCGGGCGGCTCGGCATTGGCCGTAGCTTCCAGAATATCCGGCTCTTCAAGCGCATGACGGTTCTGGAAAACGTGCTGGTGGCCTTCAAGGCATTCAGCGGTTCACCGATCCGTTCGTTCTTTCGCGTCGGCACGCCCAAGGCCGACATCGACACGGCCATGCACTGGCTCGAACAGTTGCAACTGGCCGACCGCGCTGACGCCCTCGCCGCCTCGCTTGCATACGGAGATGCGCGACGGCTCGAAATCGCCCGTGCCCTGGCCGGTAGCCCGCACCTTCTTCTGCTGGATGAACCCGCCGCCGGCATGAACGAGGCCGAGACGGAGCAGCTCATACGCGACATCCAGAAGATCCGCAGCCACGTGCCGTCCATCCTGCTGATCGAGCACGACATGGGCCTGATCCGAGCGCTGTCGGATCGCATCGTCGCCATGGACTATGGCAAAAAAATCGCTGAAGGCAGCGCCCTCGCGGTGCTGGAGCATCCCGAGGTGCTGCGCGCCTATCTGGGGACGGAAGAAGAAGAAGAGGAGGTCAGCGTATGAGCCGTGTTCTGCTGTCTGTCGACAACCTGCACGCCAGCTACGGACCCATTCGAGCACTGCGCGGCGTGAGCTTCGAGGTGCGCGAGGGTGAAACGGTGTCTGTCATCGGTGCCAATGGCGCAGGCAAGACCAGCCTGATGCGGGCCATCTCTGGCCTCCTGCCGTTCAAGGAAGGCAAGGCCAGTTTTCTCGACAAGGACATCCACACCACTCAGTCGCACCAATTGGCGCGCATGGGCATGCTGCATGTACCCGAGGGGCGCGGAACACTGCAGACCATGCTTGTCGAAGAGAACCTGCGGCTGGCCTGGGAAATTCGTCCTTCCTCAAGGTCTTTCGAGGACGCAGTCGCGGAGGTGTATGCGCGCTTTCCTCGCCTGAACGAACGCCGCACCCAGAGGGCGGGCAACCTTTCGGGTGGCGAGCAGCAGATGCTGTCGGTGGCACGCGCCATCATCAATCGCCCGCAACTGTTGTTGCTGGACGAACCGTCCATGGGCCTGTCGCCGCGCTTTACCTCCGAGGTGTTCCGCGCATTGCGCGAACTGCGCGACGCGGGTGTCTCCATCCTGCTGGTGGAGCAGAACGTCAGCCGCGCACTGGGTCTGGCGCACCGGGCCATGGTGCTCACGCATGGCGAGTTCACGCTCGAAGGCCCGGCCGCTCAACTCGCGAAAGATCCGCGCGTCATGGCGAGTTACATGGGACACGGCAATGTCGACCCCCTCTGAGGAGACCAGTTCGCTGTTCCAGCTGGAGGGGCATCGTTGCGTGGTCACGGGTGCGGCCAGCGGTATCGGTCGCGCCATGGCGCATGCCCTGCTGAGGCACGGCGCCGAAGTGCTGCTGGTGGACCGCAACGCCTCAGCGCTGGCGGATGTGCTCGGAGCCACACCAATTTCGCAGCGGGAGCGCGCGCACAGCGGAGTCTGCGACATCACTGATGCATCGCACTTCCAGCGCTTGGTCGATGGTTTTGGCGCGCTCGACGCCTTGTTTGCGAACGCGGGCGTCAGTGGTGGCGCTGGCTTCGGCACCCAGGCGGGCCGCGAGAGTGGCGTACTCGCGGCACAAGCAATGGATCACTGGCGCCGTGTAATGGACATCAACTTGTACGGCACCGCCACCTGCCTGCAGGCGGTGCTGCCCGCGCTGATGAAGAACAAAAATCAGGGCGGTGGCCGCATCGTGGTCACCGCCTCAGTGGCAGGTGTGCAGGCCGAGCCCTTCGTGTCTTACGCCTACGCAATGGCAAAGACCGCCGTTGTGCGGCTGGTGCAGCAAGCCGCGCTTGAACTCGCACCGCATGGCATCACCGTCAACGCCGTCGCGCCCGGCTTCATCAAAACCGGCATTGGCAACGGCCGCCTGCACGATGACGACGTGGCCATCGGACTTGTGCCGCATATCCCGCTCGGCCGCCTTGGCGAGGCCGCGGATCTTCAGGGCTTGACCGTGTTTCTTGCTTCGCGCGCCAGCGCCTACATCACTGGTGCCGTCATTCCCGTGGACGGCGGCTACCTCTTGAACCAGAAGGAACCTTCCCCGTGCTGAAAGAACAACTCCAAGGCAAGACTGCCATCGTCACCGGCGCAGCTTCCGGCATCGGCGCAGCGACCGCGCTGCGCCTGGCGCAGTACGGCATGAACGTGGTGCTAGCGGACATCAAGCCCGAGCCGCTCAACGAGTACGCCGGACAGCTCAAGGCCCAGGGCCTGAGCGTCGCAGCCATCGCAACCGACGTTTCTGACGAAACATCCATCGTGGCCATGGCCGATTTCGCCGAGGAAGAGTTCGACAACATCCACCTCGCCTTCAACAACGCCGGCATTGCCATGCACGGCACACCCATGCACCAGATGCCCATGCAGGACTGGCAGTGGGTGATCGATGTAAACATCCGCAGCATCGCCTACAGCATCCACCATCTGCTGCCGCGCATGCTACGTCATGGCCAGCCAGGCTACTTCATCAACACGGCATCCATTGGCGGTCTGCAGGTGAACCCCAAATGGCTCACCGGCGCGTATTCCATGACCAAGTACGCCGTGGTCGCCATGAGTGAAGGCTTGGCACAGGAAAACAAAGACAGTGACATTCG
>NZ_JBLYYB010000038.1:0-19599 GCF_048549895.1 Hydrogenophaga sp. | reverse complement strand
TCTGGCCGTTCAAGGTGAAGCTGGCCTGGCCGTCCAGGCGGGTGCCATCGGCCAGGGTCTGGGTGAACGCGGCCTTGGTGAGGCCGATCTGGGTGACGCCGGCAGCATCCAGCGATTGCAGCTCGCCCGCGTCGCTGAAGCCATCCTGGTCCCGATCGCGCCACACGCGCAGGGCGGCGAACTGGGCATCAACAGCATCGATCAGGCCGTCGGCGTTGGCGTCCAGGGCACGCAAGGCGGCGTAGCCATCGGCGGCCTTCTGGCCGTTGGCCAGCAGGGTGTTGTTGCCGAAGAGTTCGCGCCCGGAATCGATCAGGCCGTTGCCATCGAGGTCGAGCACCAGCAAGCCATCATCAGCACCCGCCCAGGCGGTACCAGTGCGCACGCCATCGGCGTCGTGGTCGAAGGTGATGGCGCCGGAGAGCGGGGTGATCTCGATGCCGTCACCGTCCAGGTCGAGGATCAGCGGGGAGGAGTTTTTCTTGGAGGTTGTGAATTGAGTGTTGACAGTTTCTTTGATCGGTTCATTCGACAGTAGCCCTGCTGGGTGATTTTCAATTCTCCAGTAATCGTTTGCATCGACCCCTGTAGGAATAACTGGGGTAGGTTCGGGGGCCATTCCGGAGGCGACGCTTTCTTTATAGTGCTCCCAGATTTGTTTCCCTAACCATGACCCAATTCCACCAAGTGCCATCACGCCGAGGACCGGTACAACACCAGTAAGTCCAAATACACCTACACCGATGGCACCGATGGTGGATAGAGCGATGGACGCAATGGCTGCAGTGGATGCTCTGCCAATCCGATCTGGATCACCACTCTTCACAGCAATTGCCACTGTCAGAGCTTCGGCGCCAGTGGATAACACGGTCACCTTTGCGAGCGCAAGTCCAGATGCAATGGTTGGATTGCGTCGAAAAGCATCAGAAATTAATTCCTGAATTGCCCCCGCTGCACCACCGATCCCGTTTGATGCAATTGTGATCGTAAATGAATCTTCTGTGTTGCTCATAATTTACCCTTAAATTAATTGTCAAAAATCTTTTGAATGTGTAGCCACCAAAACAAACAAATTGCCAAAAACATACTGGAACCAACCGGGATCCAAAAGCCCATCGCCGCGAGGCCAAATCTGGTGTGATATGTCAGAAAGGTGCGAATATCTGTGGTTTCTGTTGACTCAAAGTTTACAAATATGGCTATTAATACGATCCCTGGAAAAAATAATCCAGAAAAAAATGCCGAACTCCATTTGTGTGATTTGCAACTTTCAAGAATTAACTCCTTTTTATCATCAATATATAAATACCAACCGAAAGTGGTTAATGGAGTTAGCAGCCACATCGTTGAAAAGTAGACGAGAGTTATTTGACCTAGCAGATATGCGCCTTTCATCTTTTCAACAGTTGGAAATATGAGTTCGGCTATGGCTATTAACTTGTAGGCGGCGCTACAGCTTGCGATTTGTAGCGGCAGACACAACGCGAGAGTTGCTCCAATTAATATTGGTGTCACAATTAGTGAGGTGGCAATCTGTTTTTTCTTTTTCATGAGGCCTTTCGAATGCTCTCTTGTCTGGATTAGTTGGAAGAGTTGTCATTGTTTGGATATAGATTTCCTTCTGGGAGTTGGTTGACAAAGGGGCAGGGGGATCGGTCAGCGCGGGGCAGATGGCGCTACCTCTGGCTGGCTAGGGTCGTGCCGGAATCCGAGCACGATCTGCGTGACCATGGGTTGAATTTCTCGCCAGTGCTGCAGCAGAGGGCGGCGGTAGCTGGCCGTCAGCTGGATTCGAAGCCCTCGTGCTTCCATGGACCAAACTTGGGAGCACCTGGATCTGTTTTCATCGAAGGACACAGTGCAATCAATCGTGCTGATCACCTTGCCGGCTGAATCACGCCCGACGAACTCCTCCGACACGAGCGTCTTGGCCGGATCGGGGCCCTCTGGGGGGGGTGTCAGCCGATAGCCTTCCAGGCCGTGCTCGTCCTGTGGTTGCCGGTAGAAGCGATGGATCACGCTCTTTCCCGCGTGATCCAGCAGACGTAGCTGAACGTAGGTGTCGAGAAACCCATCTCTTGGGTAGCGCTTGCTGCTTGCCACCCCCACATCAATCCACCGGTCTTCCCAAGGCGGCGTCAACCGCTTCTCCTCCCGCCGCTCGCGCGAATCCAGCGTGGCGCCATCCGGGAAGCGAACGTGGAAGCCGAAGCTGTTGATCCTGGAATCGAAGGTCCGCACGGGCGGGAGCCAGTCGGGCGCGGGCGCCCAGCCCGGGTCGCCGTCGTACTCCGGCAGTTCGGCCAGGTGGCGCGGCACCTTCACCGGCATGCCACCCAGGTCGCCGATGGCGAAGCCCGGGTAGGGCTGAGACGCCTTGTAGGCGGCTGACAGCGCATTGCTGCGATGACCGTACTGCCCCCACCGCACGGTGAACGCGGCCAGGGCCAGAAACACCAGCACCATGAGCGACAGCAGCCAGCGGCCCATGCGGCGTCGGCGTTGGTCAACGCCGTGTGGCCGCTCTCTAGCGCTGGGTTCAGCGGGCTGGTGTTCGTCTTTCTCGGGTCTTGTCAACGCCGTCCTCCCTCGTCGTGTTGATCGGTCGCTTCTCTGCTGGAAGCGTCAATCGCGCGACGATAGACCCGCTGGAAGCCGACTACGGGTGAGGGGTATGCGCCTGGATGGTGACGAGGCGTTTGTGCGCCTCGTGGCCGTCAGACCCCGTCCGGGGTCTGCGACAAACGACGCTCAGATCAGGATGTCGAACAGGTTCGAGAACGTGTCCGTCCAGGGCCGGAACCCGGGCCGTGGCTGCAGCACCTGTGCACCCTGCAGCGTTGGCGGCAGCGCAGCGGCCTGGGCTGCGCTCACGAACACCACCCAGGTGGAGCGCCGGCAGAACGGGTCGCCGTGACCGCTGGGCAATTCGAGCAGCAGCGCCACCTTGCCCACGTGTTGTGCGGCCGAGGCCATGACCGGGCGCAAATCAAGGTAGGTGTTGGTGATGTGCACCGCCAGCAGGCCATCGGGCTTCATGTGGCGCATGTAGGCGTCGAACGCTTCCAGCGTGAGCAGGTGCGTGGGAATGGAGTCGCCCGAGAAGGCGTCCATGGCCAGCAGATCAAAGGCCTGGGGTGCTTCGCGCTCCAGCATCAGGCGGCCGTCGCCCAGCACCGGCACGATGCTCGCCGCGCTGTCCGCCAGGTAGCTGAAGTGTTTGCGCGCCAGGTCGAGCACCTGGTTGTTGATCTCGTACATGCGCATCTGATCGCCCGCGCGGCCATACACCGCCAGCGTGCCCGCGCCCAGGCCCACCACGCCGAGCTGGCGCGGCCGGTCGGTGGGCAGGCTTTGCAGCGCGCGGCCGATGCCGGTGCGTTCGCAGTAGTAGGCGGTGGCGCGTTTGGGGTGGTTGAGGTACTGCTCGCCGTGGGTGATGCTGCCGTGCACCATGCTGCGCACAGGGCCCAGGCCGTCTTCGTCCACGCTTTCTTCAATGCGGGTCTGGCTGTAGAAGTTGCGCACCACCTCGGTGTAGCCCTGCACGTAGTCGAGCGAGATGCTGGACAGGCGCGCGCCGTAGAGCAGCAGCGCCAGCAGCAGGGCACCGCGCAGCCAGCGTGGCCGCTGGTTGCGCAGCTCGGGCCAGAGCACCAGCACCACCAGCAGCGCACACAAAAACAGGCCCAGCGGCAGCTCGAAGTAAGCGTTGAAGACCACCGGAGCCACCAGCCCCACGAACAGGCCGCCCAACGCCCCACCCACCGAGAGCATCAGATAAAACAGCGTGAGGTGGCGCACCGGCGGGCGCCGGCGCACCAGCTCACCGTGGCAGACCATGCAGAACACAAACACCGCTGCGCACAGCAGGGCCACGAGCACGGGCACGGCCAGGCCTTCGTTCATGGCGAAGTCCAGCGCCACAAAGGCCAGCGGCAAGGCGATGAACAAAAAGAACGGGCGCACGTAGTAACGCGGCGCGTCAAAACACAAAATGAAGCTCAGCAAATACAGCGCCAGCGGCAGCACCCACAGAAAGGGCACGGGCGCCACGTCTTGCGTGAGGTGGCGCGTGATGGCCAGCAGCAGCATGGAGGCGGTGGCTGCCAGGCCCACCCAGATGAGGCATTCGCGCCAGCCGGGGCGTGGCGTGTCGTCCAGCGGCTGGGCGGCGGTGGCGGCGTCGTTCTGCCGCTGCACGGTCCAGGCCGCGGTGGCCACGCACACCAGCACGAACAGCGCGTACCCGGTGGACCACACCCAGGCCTGCGGCTTCACCGCCAGCATCGGCTCCACCAGCACCGGGTACGACAGCAGCGCCAGCATGGACGCCAGATTGGACAGCGCATACAGCCGGTAGGGCTGAACGCCCTGGCTCACGAAACTGCGCGCGTACCAGGCCTGCATGAGCGGTCCGGTGGTGGAGAGCAGCAGGTAGGGCACGCCCACCGTGGTGGCCAGCACGCCGAGCACGCTCCAGGTGGGGAAGGCCTGCGCGTCGAGCTTCCACGACGGGTCGGCCACCACCGGCAAAGTGGCCAGGCTGAGCAGCAGCAGCGCGCCGTGCACCCAGGGCTGGCGCCGCGCGCTGACCTTCTCGTGCAGCAGGTGCACGTAGGCGTAGCCCAGCAGCAGTTCGACCTGGAAGAACACCATGCACAGCGTCCACACCGACGACGAGCCACCGAACCACGGCAGGATCATCTTGGCCACGATGGGCTGGATCTGGAACAGCAGGAAGGCGGAGAGGAAAACGGTGGCGGCGAAGAGCGGCATGGGGGTGTTTGGCGAGCCGGGGGTGCTGGAGTGTGGCCGCGCGCTCAGGCGTGGTTTTGCAGGAAAGCTTCAATCGCTTCGTTCACTGGCTCCGGGTGCGTGATCGGTCCCATGTGGCCGAGCCGCTCGAACACCACGTGTTCGGCTCTGGGCAACACGCTCAGCAAGCGCCGCGCCACGCCGTGCGCCGAGGTGGGTGAGCGCCCACCCGTCATGAGCAGCACCGGAACGTCGAGGCTGGTGAAAGCCGGCAGCGGCGTGGACTCGGTCGTCAGGGCGTGCGCCCAGCGGCGCACGTTGACAGTGGAGTTGGCGATCGCCGCCTGGCGCTCTGGCGGCGTGGCATCCCAGCTACCGGGGCCCATCCAGTAGTCGATGAAGCACTTCGCGGCCAGGTTCTTGTCGCCCGCGTCCAGCGCAGCTGCGGCGGCCGCCACGGTGTTGCGGATGCCGTCGGCTTCGTTGGGCGCAGGACCGTCGGCCTCGATCAGCGAGAACAGCGTGGGCTCGTACAGCACCAGGGCGCGCACGCGCTGCGGTTGCTGCAGCGCGGCAATGAGCGCCACCGCCCCGCCATACGAATGGCCCACCAGGCTGAAAGCATCACCGGCCTGGGCCAACACCGGGTCGAGCAACGCCACCTCGTCGGCCAGCGCAATGCGGCGGTCCGACGGCCACTCGGGGCTGGCGCCCGAGTCATACGCATCGGGCGCCAACACACGGTGACGCGGAGCCAGCCGCGCCATGAGCGCACGCCACTGGCCGCCGTGGCTCGCGTTGGAGTGCAGACAGACCACGGCCGGGCCAGCGCCAGCTTCGCGGGTGTGGGGACGAGACGGGGTCATGGCCACTCCAGGTCAACGGTGTGCGCCAATGGTACCGAGCAGAAACTGGTCGGCGTGATGATCGGCTGTTCGGGGTCCTGAACGGCCGTTCGTCAGCTTCAAGATTTGCTATCGACCTTCGTCACGCGTCAGGTCACTCAGCAGTACCAGCCAAGCTATGCCGAAAATGTTCAGCGTAGGGACTAGTAGCACCCACCATCCGGATCGACCTTTTGCTTTGGCATATAGCCAGCAAGAAACTAGTAATGCGGTGACCAGCATCAGTATCAGCATCGGCAAAGCAGCGGCTACAGCATTGCCAAGCTTGGGCGGCAAATGATGCCCGTAGATGAAGACGGAGCAAACTCCAGCCAGAAGCAGCCCAAAGACAGTCGCCGCTTGAGTAACCATTGCTTTCTGTACACGGAAAGGCTGGATCGGTGGATGGCTGCTCTTGGCCGAATCCAGAAGTCTGGAGCTTAGTCTCGGACCGATCAGATTTGCACCCCATAGCCGTGCAGTTGGTCAACAGTTGGGCGTCGGTTGCTCGACGCAATGCTCACAGCCGGCGTTGTTTCGGCCGAGGCTCCCGTTGGTGCTGCCGCAAGCGCCGAAGCACTCCGTGCTGGCCAAATACGCTGCCACCTTGGCCTGGCAGCTGTCTTTGCTTTGCGCGGCCAAGCCGCGTTTGGGTGTCGGTTTGGGTTTGGGGGCTCCAGCCGTTGCCAATGGATCTGCTGGGGCGTTGGTCTCTTGGCCCGAAACTGCTTTGGTCTGTCCGCCGGCTGTTGTGGGGGGCGCGCCTTTGAAGCCTTCCGCCAGATTGGGGCGGGGCACCACCACTGCTTTCACCACCTTCGGATCGGTGGAATTCGGCCGGTCACCAAAGTGGACTTTGCCGCTGCTGTCCTTCCAGCGGTACACCTCGGCAACAGCGCCGCCGCTGCCGAATGCCAGCGCAACCACGAGCGAGAAACAGACCCAACGAGCAGCACCCATGTTGATCACCAGTAGAGATTGAAGCCACGGCGATCTTAGTGCGGCGTACCCCCAGACCGATTGCACAAGCATGGGATGAACTGCAGGCTCAGCCCGCCGCAACAGTCCGCCCTTCGGAAAAGCGCTGCAAAAACTGCCGCCCCCGCTCGGTGCTCGGCGCCTCAAAGAACGCCTCGGGCTTGCCGGTCTCCACCACCACGCCGTGGTCCATGAACACCACGCGGTGGGCGGCTTCGCGGGCGAAGGCCATTTCGTGGGTCACCACCAGCATGGTCATGCCCTCGGATGAGAGGTCGCGCATGACGGCCAGCACCTCGCCCACCAGCTCGGGGTCGAGCGCGCTGGTGGGTTCGTCGAACAGCATGAGCGCGGGCTTCATGGCCAGTGCGCGTGCAATGCCCACGCGCTGTTTTTGCCCGCCCGAGAGGCGCGCGGGGAACACGTCGCGTTTGTCGAACAGGCCCACGCGCCTGAGCAGCGCTTCGGCCTCGGCGCGCACTTCATCCTTGGGCCGGCGCTGCACATGCACCGGTGCCTCCATCACGTTCTGCAACACAGTGAGGTGGGGCCACAGCGCGAACTGCTGGAACACCATGCCGATGCGCGTGCGCACCTGCGCGAGCTGCTGGTCGTTCATGACCACGCCGCCGCTGGTCACACCGATGGGCTGGCTGTCGATGAGGATGCGGCCGCTGTCGGGGCGCTCCAGCCAGTTGATGCAGCGCAGCAGCGTGGACTTGCCCGAACCCGAAGGCCCGAGCAGGCACACGGTCTCGCCGGGCGCCACGGTGAACGAGATGTCGTCGAGCACGCGCAGGCTGCCGTAGCTCTTGCGCAGCGACTGGACGCTGAGGAGGGGAATGCGAGTGGGCATGGTGGGCTCGGGTGGTGGATCAGCGCCGCGCCTCGGCCAGGCGGCCAACCGTGGCCACGCCGGCTTCCACCACCAGGCACAAGGCCCAGTAAAGCAGCACGGCGGTGAGGAAGGCGGCGAACGGGATGAAGTGGCGCGACTGGATGGAGCTCACCGCGTGGGTGAGTTCGGGCAGCGTGATGATGGTGAGGAAGGCGCTGTCCTTGATGATCTGGATCAGCTGGTTGCCCAGCACCGGCGCGCTGGACAGTGCCAGCGGCGGCAGCACGATGCGCCGGAACAGGCCGAAGCCGCTGTAGCCAAAGGCCACGCCGGCTTCGATGGGGGCACGCGGTTGTGTGGCCCAGGCCGCGCGCAAGATTTCCGCCATGTAGGCCGCGTGGTAAGCGGTGAGCGCAAACAGGCCCGCGCTCCAGGCGTCGAACTGCAGGCCCAGCGAAGGCAGGCCGTAGTAGACGATGTAGGCGAACAGCAGAAAGGGTGTGCAGCGCGCCAAGTCCACCAACCACTTGGCCGGCAGGCTGAGCGCCTTGCGCGGCGACATGAGCAGCATGGACAACAGCGCGCCCAGCACCAGCGCCGCCAGCCCGGCCAGCACCGACAGCAGCACGGTGTTGCCCAGGCCCGAGAGCAGCAGCCCGCGCTCAGACCACACGGTGGCGAAGTCGCGCATCATGCAGCGGCCTCGCGATTAAGCGTGCGCCGTTCCACCCAGCGCTGCACGCTCACCAGCGCATAAACGATGGGGATGTAGATCGCGAGTGCCACCAGAAAGGGCGGCAGCGGTTCGTAGGTTTGCGCGCCGATGCGCACGGCCGCGCGCGTGATGTCGACCACACCCACCACCGCGAGCACGGGGGTGAGCTTGACGAGTTGCGACATCTCGTTGATGAGACCGGGCAGCGCCGTGCGCCACACCTGCGGCAGCACAATGCGCCGAAAGCGAAGCGCCTGGCCGATGCCCACCGATTGCGCGGCTTCGATCTGGTCTCTGGGCAAGTCGAGCAATGCCGCTCTCCACACCTCGCAATTGAAGGCCGCGGTGTTGAGCACCAGTGCGATCAGCCCGGCGGTCACCGGGCCCACCGACACGCCTGCCGTGGGCAGGGCAAAGAAGATCAGCAGCACCAGGGTGATGAGTGGCGTGGCGCGCAGCAGGCTCACATAGACCGCCACCACCGGGTTCAGCAGCGGCACCCGGGCCCAGCGCACCAGCGCCAGGCCCAGGCCCAATGGCAGGCCCAGCGCGATGCCGGCGATGGACAGCAGCAGCGTGGTCAGCGCGCCGCTGAAGATCGACAGGACATCAACCGAGCTCATTCAGAAATCACTGCTCGGGTGTGTAGCTCACCGGCAGCGTGAACGCTTCGCCGAACCACTTTTTCTGCAGCGCGGGCATGACGCCGTTGGCTTTCTGCGCGGCAATGAACTCGTTCATGAATTTCTGCAGATCGGTGTTGCCCTTCTTCACCGCCCAGGCCGGGTACGAATTGCCCGAGACCGGTTGGCCCAGCTCAAACACGTTGGGGCGCTCGGCCACCAGCGCCTTGAGGTTGATGACGGTGTTGACCACGAAGTCGGTGCGCTTGAGCGCGAGATCCTGGTAGGCCTCGGGATACGACGAATACTCCACGACCTTGCCGAGCTTGCCGCCCTCTTTGGCCAGCATGGCCTGCAGCTCGGGCAGGCGGCTCAAAAACGCGCTGCCGGTCTGCACGCCCACCGTCTTGCCGTTCAGGTCCTTGATGCTTTTGATGCTGCTGTCGTCCTTGCGCTTGACGTAGTAGTGCGTGGCGTCGGCAATGGGGCTGGTGAAGTCCAGCGAGAGCGTGCGTTCCTTGGTCATGAGCACGGCGGTGATGGCGATGTCGTACTTGCCGGTGGCCACACCTGCGAGGATGCCGGGCCAGGGCAGGATCTCCTGGCGGATCTCGAACGGTGCGTACTTGCGCAGCGCGTCGACCATCTCGTTGTTGAAGCCGGTGGGCTTGCCGTCCTTCACAAATTCAAACGGGCGGAAGTCGTCTTCGGTGACCACGGTCATGTAGCCGCGCTTCTTGATCTCGTCGAGGTTGGCTGCGTGTGCGGTGGTGGCCCACAGTGCAAGCGGCAGCAGCAGGGCAGCGAGCACGCCGCGACGGGAGAACGTGAGGGTGGTTGGCATGGTGAAGCTCCTGGGAGTTGAAGGGATGTTGGGTTGAGCACTTCACCTTCAGCGCAAGTTGCATGCCCATGAAAAAACGTCGGAGGTTCGTTTGCGCAGACGCGTCCACACCACCCGCTGCGAAGCAGGTGCATGTGCCGTCGGTTGCACGGCAGCGGTGCGTGGGCGCGCTTCAGTCGGGTGCGTGCCACTCCAGCACATGCCAAAGCACCGGCAGAACAGGGCTCTTCACGGTGGCCTCCGACTGGCTCGTGCGCTGCAACGCGCAGGTGTGCACGCGGCCTTCCTGTTCGGGCGCAGTGGCGCGCTCGATGGCCCACTCACCGTGTTCCAGCGTGCCGAAGCTGATATCGAAGTCGAGCAAGGCCTCGGCCTCTTGCGGGTGGCGTGCCACCACCTCGGCCAGCGTGTCGTCGGGGGCGGTGTCGGCCGGCCATGCGGCGTTGCGAGGGCGCAGGTGCATGAGGTAACGCCCGGCCACCAGCAGGCGCTCCTGCGTCGGCACACCGGCGTCGTCGAGCGCGGCCAAGGCGATGCGGGTGCCCATGGAGCCGGGCAGGCGTTCCCACACCTCGAAGTACTTTCCGTGGATGCCGATCTCGTGCACGACAACCGGCGACTCGAACACCATGTGGCCGGCATCGGGTGTGCTGCGCGGGGGCTGCAGGTCGATCTGGCGTTGCCAGGTGCAGACCTCGGGTTGATCGGGGTCGGGGCGGGTGACGAGCGTGGTGCCGCCAAAGCCCTGCAGTTGAGCGCGGCCGTCGGGGCTGTTGCGGTCGGCTTCAAGCGGAACGCGCAGGTCGCCGTGCCACAGGCCGGTTTGCAACCAGCGCACCCAGGTGGTGGTGTCGCGCTCGGTGGGGGTCTCCAGCAGGGTGCGCTGCCACACGCCGTGGTAGCGGTCGGGGATGGAGGCGATGGCGTTCATGGGTGTGTGGAAGGGCTTCGACAGGCTCAGCCCGAACGGAGAGGGGTTCAGTCCGAAGGGAGGTTGTTGTCAGGCGCCGGTGAAGGCTTGCACCCAGGTGTTCACCCGGTCGGGAACGGCGGTGTGCACCCCCCGCAGCGAAGCCACCACCTCGTCGGTGCTGCGCACGCGCCCGAAGATGCCGCCCTCCACCGCGATCATGGCCAGCGCCGGGGCTTGCAGCGCCGGGTTGCTCGCGGCGGTGGCGTCGCTCACGGTGGTGCAGGCAAAGCCCCGGTCCACCGCCTCGCGCAGCGTGGAGTGCACACACACCTCGGTGGTCACGCCGCAGACGATGAGTTGTTCGGTTCCGTGCGCAGCCAGCACCTGCGCCAGCCGCGTGCGGTGAAAGGCGCCGTAGCCCGGCTTGTCGATCACCTCTTCGCCTCTCACGGGCCGCACCGCGTCCACAAAGTCGTGGCCCTGTTCGCCACGCACCAGCAGCCGGCCCAGCGGCCCCAGGCTGCCGATGGGTGCGCCGGCGTCCACGCTGCGCTGCAGCTTGGTGGCGGGGCAGTCGCTCAGGTCGCTCAGGTGGCCTTCGCGCGTGTGCACCACCAGCAGGCCCGCCGCGCGCGCGGCCTGCAGCAGGCGCACAGCGTTGGCCACCACCGCCTGCATGGGCGCGATATCGATGCCGGCCTGGTGGGCGTAGCCGCCGGGGCTGCAGAAGTCGCGCTGCAGGTCGATCACGATCAGCGCGGTGCGGTTGGGGTCGGGCGCGGTGTGCATGCTCAGACGCCGGCAGGTCTTGTGAAGCCGCTGGTGATGGCCTCGGCCATGCGCCGCGCCACTTCCACCGCGAGCAGTTGGCCCTTGATGGCATCCGACCCCTTGGCCGACGAGAGCACGCCCGAGGCCGGCACCCAGTCGGTGCGCGGTGGGTACATGTCGTAGGGGGGGAAGTCGGCCGGGCCGTCGTCGGGCAGCAGGTCCATGCGCACGAGATGCGGGTGGTGGTGCAGCATCATCGAGGTCTCCAGCACGGCGGCGTGCTCCAGCGCGAAACCGGGGAAACCGTCAGGGAACACATCGCCCAGGGTCTCGGGGGTCATGAAGTCCCAGTACTCCAGGCGCATCACCTGCAGCGCGCAGGCCGGGTCGGCAGCCTTGGCGTCGCGCAGGCCGAGGTCGATGCCTTCGATCAGGAACCACTGGTTCTCGTAGTGGCCGTTGACGATCACGAGTTTGGTCAAACCGTGCCGCGCAAATTCCCGCACCGCGTCTCGCACCTGGCCCACGAGTGTGGCCGCGTCCACACTCGTGGTGCCGCAGAAATGTTGGCCGCCACCGCACTTGGGCTGCGACTTGTAGCCGTACGACAGCGTGGGCGCGACCAAGCCACCCACGAGCGCGGCGGTGTCGGCCGACACCGCGCTGGAGAGCAGGCCGTCGGTGCCCAGCGGCAGGTGCGGGCCGTGTTGTTCGAGCGCGCCCACGGGCAGCAGCACGGGCGGTTGGTCGCGCTGCACGCGCGACTGGTAGTCCACCCACGAGAGTTCGTTCATCCACACGGTGGTGTTCATTCAGGCTCCTTGGGGTTTGGGTTGGGGCGAGGTGTCCAGCGCTTCGGCGAACGCGGCCATGGCGATCAGCGCGCCGCCAGCCCACTCCAGGCCGGTCATGGATTCGTCGCCGAACCACAGCGCGCTCATCACCGCCACCACCAGCTCGGCCAGCAGGATCACGCCGGCTTTGCTGCTCTCGATGTGGGTGACGCCGAACTGCCAGGTGGCGGTGGCCAGCAGCAGCCAGACGAAGCCATAGGCCAGCACGGCCAGCCACACGCCGATGCCCATGTTCGCGGGCACGGCGTGGCCCAGCGCGCTGGTGGCCGCAAGCGAGATGACACCGCAACCCACAAACACCGCGAAGGTCTTGCTCACCATGGGCACCTGCTGCGCGGCGCGCGCGATCACGTTGTTAGCCACGAAGCAGAAGCCCGCCGAGAGCGCGAGAAAGTCAACGAGGGTGAAGGACAGATCGAGCCCACCCGGGCCGCCGAGAAAGAGCCACAGGCCCAGCAGCGCCACCACCACAGCAGCCCAGCGCAGAGGCGGGATGCGCTCCTTCAAAAACAGCCAGCCCCCCAGCACCGACCACACGGGCGAGAGGTAAAACAAAAACATCACCCGCACCACGTCGCCCAGCATCAGCGCATTGACAAACGAGGTGTTCGCCCAGCCACCCACCACGGCCAGCGCCAGCAGCAGGCCCCACTGGGGGCGCCACGCGGCGCGCTGGCGCCAGATGAAGACGCTGGTGAACAAGCCCACCACGCCGTAGGACAAAAGCGACACCATAGGACCGGTGAGCCCCTGCGCGATGAACCACTTCAGCGGCATCCACGACAAGCCCCAGAGCGAGGCGGAAAACAGCAGCACGCCGGTGGCGACACGGTTGGAAGGGTGGGTGAGCAGGGACATGGTGGTCGATCAGGGCATGACGGAGCCGCCATTGGGCCCCAGGACCTGGCCGCAGTAGAAGCGCGACAAGTCGCTGACGAGGAAGAGCGCAGTGGCGGCGATTTCCTCGGGCTCGGCCACGCGGTGTTGGGGGATGGCAAGCTCCTTCTCCATCCACTCGGGGCTCATGCTCTCCAGCGAGACCATGGCGGTGTTGACCGGGCCGGGCGCGATGGCATTGACGCGGATACCGTGCGGCGCGAACTCCCGCGCCAGCGACTTGGTCAGGCCGATCACGCCGGCTTTGGCCGCGCAGTAGGGCGCGTAGTTCTCGCGGCCCAGGATGCCGAGATCGGACGCGAGGTTGACGATGACACCGCTTCCGCGCGCCACCATGCCCGGCAGCGCAGCCCGCGACACCAGAAAAACCGACTTGAGATCGGTGGCCAGCATGCGGTCCCAATCGGTTTCGGTGGTGTCCAGGAAGGGCTTCTCCTGGATGATGCCGGCGTTGTTGACGAGGAGGTGGAGGTCGCCCACGGCGTGCAGGGTTTCGTCCATCAGGCGCTGCACTGCCGCGCCGTCGCTCACGTCGGCGCTGATCGCCACGGCATGCCCGCCTGCGCTCCTGATGGACTGCACCAGGGTGGCGGCCTGTTGCGGCTGGTTCAGGTGGTTGACGACCACGCGGGCGCCGGCTTGCGCGAGCGTCAGCGCGATGGCGCGGCCGATGCCGGTGGCCGCGCCCGTGACGAGGGCGGTCTGGCCTTCCAGAGAGATCGCTGCGTTCATGCCATCACCTCGCCGTGGCTGGCCACCAGGCACTGGCCGGTGAGCGAACGGGACTCGCTGCTGGCGAGAAACAGGAACACGCCGGCGATGTCGGCCGGTGTGAGCATCTCGGGCACGGCCTGGCGCGCGAGGATCTCGCGCTCCACCTCGGCCTCGCTGCGGCCTTGCTCCAGCGCCATGGCGGTCAGCGAGCGCAGCGCGGCCTCGGTGCGGATCCAGCCGGGGCAGACCGCGTTCACGCGGATGCCGCGTGGGCCCAGTTCCAGCGCGAGCGAGCGGGTGAGGCCCACCACCGCGTGTTTGCTCGCCGCGTAGGCCGAGAAGCCGGCCACGCCGATGCGGCCCCAGATGGAGCTTTGGTTGATGACGCTCGCGCCGCGCGGCAACAAGGGCAGCAGCGCCTGCGTGAGCCGAACCATGGCCGTGACGTTGTTGTCGAGCAGGCTGGCCCAGCGGGTCATGGCCTCGGGTGTGGTGTCGTTCAGCGGTGTGGGGTATTCGGTGCCGGCGTTGTTGACCAGCACATCGAGCGTGCCCCAGCGTTCGCGAATGTGTGTGGCCACGGCGGTCACCTGCGCTGCGTTGCCGAGGTCGCACACGGCGGCGTGGGCATCCAGTTCGGCGCTGAGCACAGGCAGGGCGGTGCAAGGGCGGTCCAGCAACATCAGCCGCACCCCCTGCGCCGCAAAGGCCCGCGCCAGCGCCTGGCCGATGCCACCGGCCGCACCCGTGATCAGCACGGTCTTGCCCTGCAGGCCGTGGTCGATGGCCATGTCAGACCGCAGTGAGGAACGACACGCCCACGGCGCCGAGGAAGCCGTCCGCGCGGCCCGGCGTGCCTGGGGGCTGCACCACACCGTAGTTGCTCGCCAGCACGCGCTTGACGCGGTTGATGTGAAAGCTCTTGAGCAGCTCGCCCACGGTGATCACCTGCGGGTAGGTGTCGGCGTAGAGCTCGCGGTGGAAGGCGGGCAGGCGGTACCACGGGGCGGTGGGGCGTTCGTGGTGGGCGTTGTGGAAACCGAAGTTGAGCCAGACCAGGTTGAACCACTTCGCGTCCAGGCTCACCACGTCGCTGTAGGTGTTGGCCTGCTCGTAGGCGCGGTCGCGCAGCTTGTCGGCTGGGATCGGCGTGTCGTCCAGGATGGGGTAGGCGTCGTAGGTGTGCTGGAAACAGTCGGCGAACCGCAGCACGGTGATGAAGATCAGGAAGGCCACGAAGTACAGCGCCAGGGCCTTGAGCGACCACCAGCCCAGCAGCGCCAGCGCCGTGATGCGCACCAGCGCCGTGACGACCACGCGGGCGCGCGCGGCTTTTTTGTGTTCGCTCATGAAGGGCAGTGCGATCACGTAGCCGCGCATGACGAACTCCACCGCCGGGATGTAGGCCCACTCCAGCGCGAGCACCACGCGGCGCACGGAGGGGTGGGCGCGCAGGAAGGCTTGCGCGTCGAAAGTGATCACGTCGGCGCGCTCCACGTGGTGGCGCATGTGCTTGCGGCGCATGTCGGCAAAGCTGGCGTAACAGCTGCCGTTGATCCAGCTCATCAGCGTGCCCCAGCGGTCGTTGGCCTGCGCGGTGCGAAAGATGGCGTTGTGCGCGAACTCGTGGATGAAATAGGCCGACCACACCAGCGTCTGCGCCACCAGCAGCACGCCCAGCGCGTTCAGCAGCCAGCTCGCCTGCCCCAGCAGGGCGATGCCCACCGGCCAGCCCAGCACGATGAAGCCAATGGCGGCCACGTTCGGCCACACGCCGTCCTCGTATCGAAAAACCGGTTTCATGGAGATGCCTTCAAAGGAGAACAGTTGCCACCGCACCGGAGCCCGCGCGGGCACCGGTGCGGCCACCCGGGGGGATTACTTCAGGCCCTTGACCAGGCTGGCGTCGAAGGTGGCTTCAATCGCCGGGATCGTGGTGATCTGGCCCTTGGCCTTGAGCAGCTCGCCAATGATTTCGCCGCTCGCGTAGTACGAGGTGGTTTCCTTGGCCTTCATGAAAGCCTTGGGCATCTCGGCCACGGGAATGTTGTAGACGCCGGTGAGTTGTTCCTTCACCTCGGCGGCCGACACGCCCATGAACTTGCCGATGATCTTGTGCGCTTCGGCGGGCTTGGCTTTCATGTAGGCCATGCCATCCAGGTAGGCCTGCATCACGCCGGTGATCTGCGCCGGCTTGGCCTTGATGACCTTGTCGTCGAACACCAGCACGTCGGCGATCAGGCCAGGCGCGTTCTTCGAGGAGAACACCACCTTGAACTTCTTGCCGCCGCCCTGGCCCAGGATCTGCGAGAGGCTGGGCTCATACGTCACGCCGATGGGCAGCTGACCCGAGGCCATGGCGGCCGGCACGGCTTCGGGCGTCATGCTCACCGGGGTGATGTCCTTCTCGGTCATGCCTGCGGTTTTGAGCGCGTACGACAGCAGGAAGTCGCTGGGGGAGAGCGGGTTGTAGCCGATCTTCTTTCCCTTGAAATCGGCCACCTTGGTGATGCTGCCGTCGGCCACGATGGCGTCGCCGCCGTTCGAGTAGTCGATGGGCATGACCACCTTCATGTTGCGGCCGGCCGCCACCTGACCGACCACCTGGTCGTAGGTCAGCATGCCGCCGTCCACCGCGCCCGAGGCGATGGCCGCGGGGATCAGCGCCGGGTCGTTGAAGACCTGCAGCGAGACCTTGAGGTTGTATTTTTTGTAGAGGTCCAGCGCCTCGGCCACGTAGAACGGGCCGTAGCCGATCCACACCACGGTGGCGATCTTCATCTGGGTGGGCGCCTGGGCGAACGAGGAGAAGGCGGCCAACGACAGCGCCAGGCCCAGGGCCGGCTTGAAGAAGTGGTTGCGCCGGCTGGACAGGGTGGGGGCAGAGGTTTTCATCAGGGACTCCATGGGTTGAAGGGACGCGCAGGAAGAAGCGATCACGTGATCGTTCTCCCGGGCTTTTGTCCCTCCGTGGAGCCTGCGATGAGGCCGGCACACTCTCGGACCAGACACCGCACGACGTGTTGTCTCGCGGTCGGAACCCTAGTGCACCTGAGTGCTGAGCAGATGGTCGGGCAGATCCCGGATCGCTCTTCTTGCGTGGTGGTGATCAGCAGAAAACGTGCCAGGCGCAGCGGTGCCTTGCGCCGCTGCGCCACCCTGGCCTTGCACCAAAAGCAGAAGGTGGATGCCCCGTCAGCGGCGCGGTGTCGCTTTGCGCTGCCCCGTGTTGGTGCGGGCGGCACGGGTCTTGGGAGCGTTGGCAGGTTCGACCGGTGTGGTCACCACGTCGGCCGGCAGCAGTGGGACAAAAGGCGCCCGCGCATCGTCGGCCAGGCCCTGCGTGAGGGCCTCCAGGATCTCGATCAGCTGGTGGCGCTGCGTGAGCGACAAGGGCGAGAGCAGCCGCTGGTAGGCCTGCTCGGCCGGGCCGCGCGCCTGCTGCAACAGTTTCTCGCCACTGGCGGTGAGCACCACCGCCATCTGGCGCCGGCTGTGCTCGGACACCCGCCGCTCGATCAGGCCGCGCTCCTCCAGCCCCTTGCACACCCGCATGACCGTGACCTTGTCGAAGGCCAGCGCACGCGCCAGCCGGGTCTGGTCCAGGCCGGGCTCGTTGGCCAGCACGGTGAGCACGCCGTATTGCGCTGGTGTGAGACCCACACTGGCGCAGGCGTTCTCGAACACCGCCGCCGAAATCTGGTGGGTGCGGCGCAGAAGGAAGCCTGGGCGCTGGTACAGGTCTTTCAGTGTCATGCAGTACTCGGAAACTGGGGATTCTACGAATGGCGCCAACGTGGCACCGACTTCCATAATGGTTCGCATGCTAACGATAGGAGACATCCGATGACACGCTCGCAAACCCTCACCAGCCGCGCTCGGCGCAGCTTGCTCGCTCTGGCGGTCTTCGCCGGCTCTGGTCTGGCCCAGGCCCAGGGCACCGATGTGCCGCTGCGCCTGATCGTGCCCTTCACCCCGGGCACCGGCATCGACCTGATCGCCCGCACCATCGGCCCCAAGCTCTCCGAGCGCCTGAAGCGCCCGGTGGTGGTGGACAACCGGGCGGGTGCCTCGGGCAACATCGGCACCGAGGCGGTGGTGCGCGCCGCGCCCGACGGCAACACCTTGCTGGTGAGCGTGAACACCCTGGTGATGAACCGCAGCCTGTACCCGCAGGCCCCGTTCGATCCGCTGCGCGACCTGACCCCCGTGGGCCTGACCAGCTGGGGCCAGCTGATGCTGGTGACCCACCCCAAGACCGGTTTCAAGACCGCAGGCGATCTGGTGGACGCCGCGCGCCGCGCGCCGGGCAAGCTCAACTACGCCTCACCGGGCGTGGGCACGCCACACCATTTGTCGATGGAGCTGTTCAAGAACGCCAGCAAGAGCTTCATCACGCACATCCCCTACCGCGGCACCGGCCCGGCGCTCACCGACATGATCGGTGGCCAGGTGGACGCGATGTTCCTGCCGATCCACGTGGCGCTGCCGCAGATCCGCAGCGGGCGCCTGGTGGCGCTGGCCATCGGCAGCGACAAGCGCCACGCCTTGCTGCCCGATGTGCCCACGCTCACCGAGTCGCGCACGGCCGATGTGAACGTGGACATGTGGTACGGCGTGTTCGCCCCCAAGGGCATGGCGCCGGCGATGGTGGCCACGCTCAACCGCGAGATCAACAGCATCCTGGCCAGCGAAGACGTGAAGAAGGCGTTCTCGGGACAGGGCATGGACCCGGGCACCGGCACGCCCGAGGCGTTTGGCCAGTTGGTTGAAAGAGACGCCGAGCGCTGGGCCAAGCTGATCAAGGCTCAAAACATCAAGGCGGAGTGAGCATGTCTGACCAGACCGCGATCGCGGTGATCGGTGGCGGCATCGCCGGGCTGGCGTTTGCGCTGGCGCTGCACCAGCGGGGCATTGCCTGCGATGTGTACGAGAGCGTGCCCGACGTCAAGGAACTCGGCGTGGGCATCACGCTGCTGCCGCACGGCATGCAGGAGCTCACCGCGCTGGGTCTGCTGGCGCAGCTGGAGGCCGTGGGCATCGAGAACCGCGAGAGCGTGTTCTTCAACCGCTTCGGTCAGCGCGTGTACGGCGAGGCGCGTGGGCGGCACGCGGGCTATGAGCTGCCGGAGCTGGGCATTCACCGCGGCAAGCTGCACCGTATTTTGTTTGAAGCCGCGCTGCAGCGCCTGGGCGCTGAGCACGTGCACACCGGCCACCGCTGCAACGGTCTGGCGCAGGACGCTGGCGGCGTCACGCTCTCGTTCGCCGACAACGCGCAGGGCCCGGTGGCGCCGGTGCGCGCGCCGTGGGTGGTGGCCTGCGACGGCGTGAATTCGGCGATCCGCAAGCACTTCTACCCGCAGGACAGCGTCTGCTACGGCGGCATCAACACCTGGCGCGGCACCACGGTGCACAAACCGATCCTGGGCGGCAAGAGTTACATCCGGGTCGGCTCCATCGACACCGGCAAGATGGTGATCTACCCCATCGTGGACAACGTGGACGGCCAGGGCAACCAGCTCATCAACTGGGTGGCCGAGATCCGCGACAGCGAAGCGCGCATGAACGACTGGAACCGCCCCGGCCGCACGGAGGACTTCCTGCCCACCTTTGCCGACTGGCGCTTCGACTGGCTCGACGTGCCCGCACTCATCACCTCGGCCGAGCATGTGTTCGAGTACCCCATGGTCGACAAGGACCCGCTGCCGCGCTGGAGCTTCGAGCGCGTCACCCTCATGGGCGACGCCGCCCACCCCATGTACCCGCGCGGCTCCAACGGCTCGGCGCAGGCGCTGATCGATGCCCGC
>NZ_JBLYYB010000037.1:0-54878 GCF_048549895.1 Hydrogenophaga sp. | reverse complement strand
CCAGCGTTCAATCTGAGCCAGGATCAAACTCTTTAGTTCGATCTTGAAAATTACTCATAAAAACGGAATTGAAGTGAACTTCACTTCTATTCTCATGAGCGTTTAAAGTCTTGCGACTTGAACTCTTTCGAGTCCGTTTCGCAATCGCCTTCAAACGCCCACGCTTATCGGCTGTGTATTTTTAATGATCCGGCAAACTCAGCGGCCTTCACCACCTTTGTCTGCTTGCTTAGCTGCGATCAGCTGAGCCTCGTAGTATACATCAGTTTTTGCTGCACTGTCAAAAAATCAGATTTTTTATTTGATCTTTTCACGCTGCTTTCACTGCGTCTCCCTCTGTCTTCTTTGGCCTTCCGGTGGAGGGCTGCTGTGTTCAGCGGAGCCTTGCAGTATATGCCAGATTTTGGGCCTTCGTCAAACTTGCTGAAAAAAGTTTTGAAGATGTGAGGCTGCCACTGAGGCAAGCTCCTTGCCGTGAAGGAGGCTTTTGTCTATCTATATGTAGCAGCCCTCCAAGACACATGACTCCTGCAGGCGGGAGGCAAGCGCACACCAGAGGCGGCGGGGATAATCGCGGCTCTTTTGTCTCGGGCTTTGCATGGCACTCATCACCCTTCAGAACGCACAGTTGGCCTACGGCCATGTGGCGCTCCTTGATCACACCGACTTTGCGCTGGACACCCAGGAACGGGTCGGGCTGATCGGCCGCAACGGGACGGGCAAGTCGTCTCTGCTCAAGATACTGGCATCCCTTGAGAAGCCAGACGACGGCACCCTGCAGGTGCAGACCGGCTTGCGCATTGCCTATGTGCCGCAGGAGCCCATTCTGGACCTGCAATCCACCGTGTTTGAAGCGGCCAGCGTGGGCCTGGCCGATGCTCGCGCAGCGAGAGACCTGTATTTGAGTGGTGCCGACGGGCTGGACCTGGACGCGCTGCAGAACCGCATTGAAGCGCTGGACGCCTGGAACTGGGAACAGCGGGTGGAAGAGACGCTGCACCGCCTGCACCTGGAAGGCGATGTGAAGGTGGGCGAGCTCTCGGGCGGCAACAAGAAGCGGGTGGCGCTGGCCCAGGCGCTGGTGAGCCGGCCCGATGTGCTGCTGCTGGACGAGCCGACCAACCACCTGGATCTGGACAGCATCACCTGGCTGGAAGACCTGATGCTGGAATACAAGGGCAGCCTGGTGACGATCAGCCACGACCGGGCGTTCCTGGACCGCGTGGCCACGCGCATGGTGGAGCTGGACCGTGGGCGGCTGCTGAGCTACCCGGGCAACTTTGCGCAGTACCAGATTCTGAAAGAGGAACAGATGGCGCAGGAGGCGGTGATCAGCGCGCGCGCCGACAAGCTGCTGGCCCAGGAAGAGGTGTGGATCCGCAAGGGCGTGGAGGCTCGGCGCACGCGTGCGCAGGGGCGCATCACGCGGCTGGAGCGTTTGCGCGAGCAGCGTGCGCAGCGCCGTGACGCCCTGGGCAGCGTGAAACTGGAGGTGGCCAGCGGCAGCGCCAGCGGCAAGATCGTGGCGGAGCTGGAGAAGGTGACGCAATCGTTCCCTGCGGCCAATGGCGGGCTGCGCACGGTGGTTCGCGACTTCTCGGCGACCATCCTGCGCGGCGACAAGATCGGCCTGATCGGCCCCAACGGCGCCGGCAAAACCACGCTGCTCAAGATCATCCTGGGTGAACTGCTGCCCACCAGCGGCTCGGTGCGTCAGGGCAGCAAGATCAGCGTGGCCTACTTCGACCAGATGCGCGACCAGCTGGACCTCGACGCCACGCTCGAAGACTTCATCAGCCCGGGCAGCGAGTGGATCGAGATCGGCAGCAAGCGCACGCACGTCAAAAGCTACCTGAGCGATTTTTTGTTTTCGCCGGCGCGGGCCAACGCGCCGGTGCGCACGCTCTCGGGTGGCGAGCGCAACCGCCTGCTGCTGGCGCGTCTCTTTGCGCGGCCGGCCAACGTGCTGGTGCTGGACGAGCCGACCAACGATCTGGACATCGACACGCTGGAGTTGCTCGAAGACCTGCTCCAGCAGTACGAAGGCACGGTGTTCCTGGTGAGTCACGACCGGCGCTTTCTGGACAACGTGGTGACGAGCACCCTGGTGTTCGAGGGCGAGGGCCGCTGGCGCGAGTACGTGGGCGACGTGCAGGACTGGATGACGCAGTCGGCCCGCTCTGAGGCTTTGCAGCGCGAGCGCGATGCACAAGCCGCTGCGCCGGTGGTCAAGGCGGCTCCTGCGCCAGTGAGCACGCCCCAGAACCCTTCCGGCAAGAAAAAGCTCAGTTACAAGGAGCAGCGCGAGTTTGATGCCCTGCCCGCACGCATTGCGGCCCTGGAAGCGGAGCAGGCCAGCGTGGACAGCGAACTGGGCGGCGGTCAACTATTCAACACCGATCCCGCCCGCGCGGCTCAACTTGGCGCGCGCCATGCCGATATCGAGGCTGAATGGCTTCGTGCAATGGAGCGCTGGGAGGTGCTGAGCGCAAGCTGATGCACCGGTCGGCGTGAGCAGAAGCTGCGGACAACATCACAATGGCTCATGACACCTGACCGGCTGGCTCTGGACCTGCAGCGAGCGCTCAACGAGCTTGGGCAGGAGAAGGCGCGCACCCTGCAGTTGCTGTCCGAGGTGGAACGCCAGAACCGGGAAATCGACCGGCTGCGCAGTTCGGTGCACCGCGAGTCCAACAGCCGGCTGCTGGCCGAGGAAGCGCTGGACGAGACCCGCGACCGCCTGCAGATGGCGGTGGACGCCGCCGGCCTGGCCCTGTGGGACTGGCAATTGCCGGCGCAGCAGATGTTCCTGACGGCGCGCTGGGGTGAGCTGATCGGCGACATTGGCCGGGATGCCTATTGGGAACTGGCGGACCTGAAAGCGCGCCTGCATCCTGAAGATGCCCATCTGCTGGAAGCGGCCATGTCCCACCTGCTGCAGGGCCGCGAACAGCGCGCTGTGGTGCAGCACAGAGTGCGCACCGACACGGGCTGGATGTGGGTGGAGACGCACGGCATGGTGGCCGAGCACGACGCCAAAGGCAAGCCGATCAGGTTGATGGGCACGCTGGCCGACATTGGCGAGCGCAAACGCATCGAGCAGGACAGCGCGAGGGCGCGCGAACTGGCCGAGCAGGCCAGCCGTGCGAAGAGCGAGTTCCTGGCCAACATCAGCCACGAAGTGCGCACGCCGCTCAACGCGCTGATGGGCCTCACGCGCATGCTCATGGAATCGCCCTTGAACGCGGAGCAGGCGAACTGGCTCTCGCTCATGGACAGTTCGGCGCAGTCTTTGCTGGCGCTGCTCAACGACATTCTTGACCTCTCCCGCATCGAAGCCGGCAAGCTGGAGATCGAACACACGCGCTTCGATCTGCACCGCGCCCTGAGTGACGCCGTGGGACCGCATGCCGAGCAGGCGCGCGCCAAACCTTTGCATTTCCACCTCGCATTCCATCCGGACCTGCCGCAGTGGGTGGCGGGCGATCCGGGGCGGCTGGGGCAGGTGGTCGGCAACCTGCTGTCCAACGCGATCAAATTCACACCGCGCAACGGCCGGATCGATGTTTCTGCGACCTGCGTGGCCGCCACCGGTCAGGCGGCCAGTGTGCTGCAGGTGAAGGTGCAGGACAGCGGTGTGGGCATCGCGCGCAAGCAGCAGGCAACGATCTTCGAGGCATTCACCCAGGCCGACGCGTCCACCGCGCGCCGCCATGGCGGCAGTGGCCTGGGATTGGCCATCTGCGCCCGCCTTGCCGGGCTGATGGGCGGCACGATCGATCTGCAGAGCGAGCTGGGCCAGGGCAGCACCTTCACGTTCAGCCTGCCGCTGCAGGAAGCGCCAGCGGTGGGCGCCGAGCCGTCGAGCGCAGCCCGGGAGCTGACGCAGATCGCCGAGGCTGGCCCGCGTTTTGCCGGCATGGTGGTGCTGCTGGCCGAAGACAACCCGGTCAATGAACTGATGTTGCGCCAGCTGTTGCTGCGCCTGGGTTGCATCGTGCGGGTGGCCCGGGGCGGTGCGCAGGCGGTTGCGCAGTGGGAGCAAGGCGGCGTCGACATGGTGCTGATGGATGTGCAGATGCCGGGCATGAGCGGCCTGCAGGCCACGCAGATGATCCGCGAGGCAGAAAGCAAACGCCGCCTCAAGCGCACACCGATCGTGGCGGTGACGGCCAACGCCATGCCGGGTGACCGCCAGGCCTGCCTGGTCGCCGGCATGGACGGTTACACGCCCAAGCCGGTCAGCCCTCAGGCCTTGATGCAGGAAATGGACCGGGTGCTGGCCGCGCTGGCGTCGGGACAACTGCCCGTGGTGCCTGCACCCGATGCGCCGCCCCCGGCTGCAGCCGCCACGCGCCGTGTCGCCTCGCCCGAGGCCCTGGACGTGGACAAGCTTCGCAGGCGCCTGGACGGCGACGAGGACACCCTGCGTCAGTTGGCGCTGGCCATGCGCAGCGACCTGATGTCCCGGCTTGCCGACATGCAACGGGCGCTGGACATCAAGGACACCGCCGCTGCGGTGGCGCACGCCCACGGGCTCAAGGGTTCGCTCGGCAGCATGACGGCCGAGCGCGGTGCGCGGCTGGCCAAGGGGCTGGAGCTGGCCGCGCGGGCGGACGACTGGAGCCTGTTTGGCAGGGCCTTGCCGCTGATGCGAGCAGAAGCGCGCCAGATCGACCGCATCCTCGCGCGCATCCTGCACGCCGGTGGCAGCGACCTGTTTGGCAGCACCGAGCCGCCGGTCACGGTGTATTGAAACCCCGCCCTCCCCGCGTCAGGCGGCCGAACACGCGCCAAAAGGCGGCGTCCTGGGCGGTGGTGAAGTTGATGCGCATGAGCGTGCTGGGCGCGCGCGCCGCATGAAACAGGGCGCCGGGCGCGATCAGGTAGCCCTCGTCGAGCATGCGCTGCGCCAGCGCGTCGGTGTCCACCCCGGTGTCGACCCAGCCAAACAGGCCCACCGGTTCGGCCGCAAACGTGCACCCCGCCGCCAGCGCCAGCTTCACGCTGCGTGCGCGCGCCGCGTCGAGCCGGGTGCGGATGCGCTCTGCGTGCCGGCGCAACTGGCCTTGTTCGATGCACAGCGCCAGCGCCTTTTCCAGCAGCGCGGGCGTGGTCAACGTGCTCAGCAGCTTGGTGTCGAGCAGCGACTCCACCAGCGCAGGCGGCGCGGCCAGGTAACCGATGCGCCAGTTGGGCGCGAGGATCTTGGCGAAGCCGCTCACGTAGATCGTGCGTTGCAGGCCGTCGAGCGCGCTCAGGCGCGTGGCGTGTTCGGGCGCGATGTGGCTGTAGGTGTCGTCCTCGACGATGTGAAAGTTGTGCTGGTTGGCCAGCTGTAGCAAGCGGTGCGCGCCGCCGGGCGAGAGGCAGTAACCCGTGGGGTTGTGGAACACGCTCACGCTCACATACAGCTTGGGTTTGTGCGCCTCGCAGTACTTCGCCATCACCTCCAGGTCGGGTCCATCGGCGCGCCGGGGCACCGGCAGGATGCGCATGCCAAGCGCGGCCAGGCGCGCGAATTCCACCGCCCAGCCGGGCTCCTCCACCATCACCGGGTCGCCCGGGCGCAAGAGCGTGCGGCTCACGATGTCCAGCGCGTGCGTGGCGCCCACGGTGGTGATGATGTGGTCGGGCTCGGTGTGGATGCTCAGCGTGCCGAGCTTTTGCGCCAGCACACGGCGCAGACCGCTGTCGCCCAGCGGCTCGCCGTACTGGAGCGAGACGTCTTGCAGCGCGCGCGTGCTGGTGACCTTGCGCACGGCCGCCGGCATGAAAGAGGATTCGAGCCAGTCCGGCGGGAACACGCCCATGCCGGGGTGCGGCTTGTTGCTGACCTTGTGGAACATGCCGCGGATCAGGGCGGTGGCGTTGATGGGCGACGCACCCACACGCGCCGCCGCCTTGGCCTCCGCGGCCACACCCTCACCCCGCGCGGTGGGCATCTCGCGCACGAAAAAGCCCCGGTTCTTGCGCGCGTGCACCAGCCCCTGGGCGAGCAACTGGTCGTAAGCCGCCACCACGGTGGCCGTGCTCACGCTGTGCTGTTCGGCACACTGGCGCACCGAAGGCAGCCGCGCACCGGGCGCCAGCAGGCGGCTGCGAATGCGGTCGGCGAAACGCGCGGCGAGTTGCTCGGTCAGGGACTGTGCGGAGGTCTTCATCAGCATGGCGGCGGCATCCTGGCAAGCGTTCTGTACTGTTGACGCGGGCAGTACAGTTTCACAACTGCGCTGGCCAACTGTATTGGTGGTGTATTGGCTGCAAGATTACATTGAACCTCCTGCCATGACAACCCACACGCCCCGTTTGCCCACTTGCCCATGAGCGCCACCGAGTTGACCGCCCTGCTGCTGTTCTGCACCGCGATGAGTTTTTCGCCGGGGCCGAACACCACGCTGTCCACCGCACTCGCCGCCAACCTGGGCCTTCGGCGCGCGCTGCGCTTCTGCTTCGCCGTGCCCACCGGCTGGACGCTGCTCATGCTGGCCTGCGGCCTCGGGCTGGGCGCGCTGGTGATGGGCGTGCCGGCGCTGCGCTGGGGCGTGAAACTGCTGGGCGTGGTCTACATGCTGTGGTTGGCGTGGAAGCTGGCCGGCGCCGCGAAACTGTCCGACATCGACGCCTCGCGCCTCAACGTGACGTTCCTGCAAGGCGTGGGCCTGCAGTTCCTCAACATCAAGGCCTGGATGCTCGCGCTCACACTCACGGCGGGCTGGGTGGTGAACGCCGAAGGCCAGCCCGCCAGCAACCCGGGCGAGCGGCTGGCCATCATCTGCGGCGTGATGGTGGTGTTTGCCTTCGTCAGCAACCTCACCTACGCGGTGGCCGGCTCGCTGCTGCGCGAGTGGCTCACGCAAAGGCGGCGGCTGGTCTGGTTCAACCGGTTGCTGGCGCTGGTGCTGGTGGCCACAGCCCTCTGGATGCTCACGGTATGACCACGCAAGCCCTCGCCACCCCACGCTGGATCGAACAGCCCGCCAACAAAGGCCTGTTGCTCGGTCTGCTCGGCGTGACCATCTTCGCCCTCACCCTGCCCATGACCCGGCTGGCCGTGGGCACGGTGGACGCGCCTCAGATGTCGGGCGTGTTTGTGGCACTCGGACGGGCTGTGGTGGCGGCCCTGCTCTCCATCGGATTCCTGATCGCCACACGCGCCCCGCTGCCCCGGCGCGAAGACCTGTTGCCACTGGCCATCACCGCCGCCGGCGTGGTGTTCGGCTTCCCGCTGTTCACCTCGGTGGCGATGCGTTACGTGGAAGCGGTGCACGCCAGCGTGATCGTGGGCGTGTTGCCGCTGGCCACCGCGGCGGTGGGCGCGCTGCTGCACCGCCAGCGCCCGTCCACCGGCTTCTGGGTGTGCGCAGCGCTGGGCAGTGCGCTGGTGGTGGGCTTTGCGGTGCTGCGCTCGGGCAGCGCCGGCCTGACCATCCACCCGGCCGACGCGCTGTTGCTCGCAGCCATGCTGTGCGCCGCCGTGGGCTACGGCTTTGGCGCGCGCCTGTCGCAACGCATGCGTGCCGAGCATGTGATCTGCTGGGCGCTGGTGATGGCGCTGCCGCTCACCCTGCCGCTGGCAGCCTTCACCCGCCCACAGGCAGCGCTGCCCGCTTCGGCCTGGTGGGGCTTTGCCTACACCGCCGTGTTTTCCATGTGGCTGGGCTTCTTTGCCTGGTACCGCGGTCTGGCCCTGGGCGGCACGGTGCGCGTGAGCCAGGTGCAGCTGGTGCAGCCGTTTCTGGGCATGCTGTTCGCCGTGCCGCTGCTCGGCGAACGGTTGGACGCGGTCACACTGGGTTTTGCCGCGGCCGTGATCGCCACCGTGTTCGTTGGCAAAAAGATGCCGGTACACGCCACCGCACCCACCCAACGGATTTGAACGGAGAACGCCATGAAGCCCAACGACCTGCCATCCTCATCATCGACGCCGTCCACCGCCTGGACCCTCGCGCGCCGCGCCGCGCGCATGAACCCCTCGGTGATCCGCGAGCTGCTCAAGCTCACCGAGCGCCCGGGCATCATCAGCTTTGCCGGTGGCCTGCCCTCGCCCGACACCTTCCCCATCGAAGCCATGCGCGAAGCCTGCGACCGCGTGTTGCGTGAAGACGGCCGCAGCGCGCTGCAATACGCCGCCAGTGAAGGTTACGGCCCGCTGCGCGAGTGGGTCGCGGCCAGCCTGCCCTGGGCGGTGGATCCGGCGCAGGTGCTCATCACCACCGGCAGCCAGCAAGGCCTGGACCTCGTGGCCAAGGTGCTGATCGACAGCGGCAGCCGCGTCCTGGTGGAAACGCCCACCTACCTCGGCGCGCTGCAGGCCTTTTCGCCCATGGAGCCACAGATCGAAGGCGTGGCCAGCGACGCCGAAGGGGTGGACGTGGACGCCTTGCTGCAGCAGCTCGGCGCGGGCGACGACCAGCCCGAGAGCATGGAGCGGCGCCGCCTGCTCACACTCGACCTCGACCCAGCCAGCAGCCCCGTTGCAGCGCCGCGTTTCCTCTACGTGTTGCCCAACTTCCAGAACCCGACCGGCCGCAGCATGGGCCTGGCCCGGCGCCAGGCGCTGGTGGCCGCGGCCGCGCGCGTGGGCTTGCCGCTGGTGGAAGACAACCCCTACGGCGACCTGTGGTTCGATGAGCCACCGCCCACGCCGCTGACCGCGCTCAACCCCGAAGGCTGCATCTACCTCGGCTCGTTCTCCAAGATCCTCGCGCCCGGCCTGCGGCTGGGCTTCATGGTAGCGCCCGCCAGCATCTACCCCAAGCTGCTGCAGGCCAAACAGGCGGCCGACCTGCACAGCCCCAGCTTCAACCAGCGCGTGGTGGCCGAGGTGCTCAAGGACGGTTTTCTGGACCGCCACGTGCCCACCATCCGCGCGCTCTACAAGCGCCAGTGCCAGGCCATGCTCGCCGCGCTGGACAACGAAATGGCGGGCCTGGACGTGCGGTGGAACGAGCCCGACGGCGGCATGTTCCTCTGGCTGCGGCTGCCCGAGGGCATGAACGCCACCGAGCTGCTGCCCAAGGCGGTGGAACACGGCGTGGCCTTCGTGCCCGGCAGCGCCTTCTACGCCGACCACGCCGATCCGCGCACCCTGCGCCTGAGTTTTGTCACGGCCAGCGTCGAACAGATCGCCAGCGGCATCGCCGCACTGGCCCGAACCATCCGCGAGCAGCAGGGCACCTGAGCCATGACCCCACGCGCGTTTCAACAAGTCGACGTCTTCACCGACACGCCCTACCTCGGCAACCCGCTGGCGGTGGTGCTCGATGGCACCGGTCTGTCCACCGAGGCCATGCAGCGCTTCACCGACTGGACCAACCTCTCGGAGTGCACCTTCGTGCTGCCACCCACGGACGCTGGCGCCGACTACCGCGTGCGCATCTTCTGCCCGGGGCGCGAACTGCCGTTCGCCGGCCACCCCACGCTGGGCACCTGCCACGCGTGGTTGCAAGCCGGGGGACAGCCGCGCGGCGAACACGTGGTGCAGGAATGCGGCGTCGGCCTCGTTCCCATCAAACGCGATGGCAACCGGCTGGCGTTTGCGGCACCACCCTTGCGCCGCAGCGGTCCGCTCGATGAAGCCGACGTGGCGCTGATCGCGCGTGGCCTGGGCATCCCGCGCGACGACATCGTGGCGCACGCCTGGTGCGAAAACGGCCCACCCTGGCGCGGCGTGATGCTGCGCACCGCCGAGCAGGTGCTGGCGCTGAAGCCGAACGCCGCCGTGCTCGCGGGCCTGGACATCGGCGTGGTCGCACCGCAGCCCGCGGGCGCGGACACCGCGTTCGAGGTGCGCGCCTTTTTCCACACCCACGACACGCTGAGCGAAGACCCGGTGACCGGCAGCCTCAACGCCGCCGTGGCGCAGTGGCTCATCGGCGCCGGGCTGGCGCCCGAGCGGTACGTGGCCGCGCAGGGCACGGCCATGGGCCGCGCCGGGCGCGTGCACATCGAGCGCGATGGCAGCGGCAGCATCTGGGTCGGCGGCACGTCGGTCACCTGCATCAGCGGTCAGGTGGTGCTGTGACGCCGCGCATCGACCACCTGGTGGTGGCCGCGCGCACGCTGGACGAAGGCGTGGCCTGGTGCGAAACCACGCTGGGCGCTACCCCCGGCCCGGGCGGTGAACACCCCTTGTTCGGCACACACAACCGGTTGCTCAAGCTCGATGACGGCAGCGACAGGCCGCCCTACCTGGAAATCATCACCATCAACCCCAAGGCCACGCCCACGCGCGGCGCCGGGTTCAAGCGCTGGTTCGACCTGGACGACGCGGCGCTACAAGCGCGGCTGACGCAAGACGGACCGCAACTGGTGCACTGGGTGGCCAGCGTGCCCGACATCGACGCGGCACTGCTGGCCTTGCGGGCCATCGGCATCCAGCGTGGGCCGGTGGTCAGCGCCTCGCGTGAAACGCCCCACGGCCTGCTGCAGTGGCGCATCAGCGTGCGCGACGACGGCCAGCGGCTCTTCAACGGTGTGCTGCCCACGCTCATCCAGTGGGGCTCGGTGCACCCCACCCAACACATGCCGGCCAGCGGCATTTCGCTGCGCCAGTTGCGCCTGCGGCACGCGGGAGCGGCCGGCTTGCGCGCGGCACTGCAGGCGTTGGGTCTGGACGGCATGAGCGTGGTGGATGGCCACGGGGGGCCGGCCAGTCTCTCGGTCGAGCTCGACACCCCGACGCGGGGGAGCATCCACCTGCTATCCCCGCCCTGAAACGTTCAAACCGGTTCCGAGCGAACCAGCCGTGCGACCACCTCGCAGAAGGCCTCGACCGCATCGGTCTTGAACACCACCTCGCGCACCCCGGCGGCCTTGGCCTCGGCCTGCAACTCGTCGGTGATGTAGCCCGAGGCCACGGCCACCGGCAGCTTCGGGTTGATCTCGAGCACGGCCCTGGCCACCTCCAGCCCCGACATGCCGGGCATGTTGAAGTCGGTCAGCAGCAGCTGAAACCCGTCGGGCGAGGCCCGCACCGCGTCGATGGCCTGGGTCTGCGACGTGACCGCCGTCACACGGTAGCCCCGGCGCTCCAGCAAACGGCGCACCAGAAACACCAGCGTGTCGTCGTCGTCGAGGTAGAGGATGTGGGAGGGAACCGCGGAGGGATCTTCGGCCATGGCTGGGTCGGATGGAGTGCTTGGAACGGAGGGGCGTACTGTCGCGATGAAACCCATTGTGACGGGTTCAAGTGGCGCCTGGGCAGTGGTTGATTCAGGGTCTGCGGTTATCCGGCTGACAGCGGCGGGGAAAAACAGGGTGAATGCGGTGCCCCGACCGGGCTGGCTGTCAACCTCGATGGCACCCGCATGCACCTGCACGATGCCCAGCACCACCGGCAGACCCAGACCCGTGCCCTGGCCCACCGCCTTGGTGGTGAAGAAGGGCTCGAAGATCCGGTTGCGAACCGCCTCCTCCATGCCGCTGCCGTTGTCGCTCACGCTCAGGCGCACCGCGTCCACGCCGAGCCGGGCGCAGACCTGGGCCAGCTCGGAGGGCAACAGGGGCGAGTCGCTGGCCAGTGCGTCGATGCGGCATTCGATGCGCCCGGGCTGTCCGTCCAGCGCATGGATGGCGTTGGTGCAGAGGTTGACGATCACCTGTCCGATCTGGGTGGCATCGGCTTCGATGCACGGGGTGCCGGGCGCGCACACCTGCACCAGCTCCACCTGCGGCGGCAAGGCGCCGCGCAGCAGCGCACACGACTCGGCCAGGATGCTGCACACATTCACCCGCTTGCGCTCCACCGGCTGCTGGCGGCTGAAGGCCAGGATCTGGCGCACCAGTTCGCGCCCGCGGCGTGCGGCGGTGCTGATCTCGTGCAGGCTCTCGCGCGCCTCGGCCCCGGGCGGCAGATCCTGGCGCGCCAGGTCGGCGTTGCCCAGGATCGCGGCCAGGATGTTGTTGAAATCGTGCGCCACGCCGCCCGCCAGCGTGCCCAGCGCCTCCATCTTTTGCGACTGCGCGAGCTGTGCCTGCAGGTGCTTTTGCTGGGCCTGCGCGTTCTTGAGCGAGGTGATGTCGATGAAGGTCAGCACCACATGCCGCAGGCCGCCTTGCGCGTTGTTCTCGGGGTAGGCGTTGCACAGAGCCCAGTGCACGCCCTGGCCCTCGCCCTGCGGCATGCCGATCACCACGCTGCGCACCGGCAAGCTGGTGGCGAGCACACGTTCGAAGGGCATTTCGTGGCGGCGCATCGGCTGCCCGTCTTCCCTGAGCATCTGCCAGCCTTCCACCGAAGGCTCGGGCAGGGCGGGATTGGCCCCGCCTGCGCCCCAGCCCAGAAAACGCCGGGCGGCGGCGTTGATGCTGGACAAGGTGTGGTCGGGGCGGAACACGATCACACCGGCGCTGAGGTTGTCGATCAAGGCGCGTGAATCGGCTTCGCGCATCAGCAGGCCCTGGCGCGCCTTGTCGCCGTCCAGGCGCAGCCGGTACGACACCAGCGCGCCGTACAGCACCACCCGCAGCAATTTGGTGAGCAGGAAGAAGAAGATGAACGGTGGCGTCACCTCGGCCTGCGACCAGCCACCGAACCTCAGGGACACGGCAAAGCCCACCACGCCCAGGAACTCCACTGTCGTGAGCCACCTGAGGGCCACCATCTCGGGCACGCGGCCCTGCGGGTCGGCCCGCCGGATATCGAACAGGCACAACACCGTGATCGCCATCATCGACGCGATGAAGACACCCTGGCGCACGACCAGCACATCCCACTGGACCAGGAAGTACAGCGTGACGCAGAAGAACGCCAGGCTGACGGCCAGAATGGGCAGCAGGGGTCGGGGCATGCCGACGTAGCTGCGAAAACCCATCCAGGCGCACAGGGCGCTGACCATCAGCGCGGTGTTGCCCAGCGGAAACGTCAGCGCATCGGGCAAACCGCCGCGCGACAACAGCATGACCGAGCCCACGATGCCCAGCAGCGCCGACACCGACCACCACCCCGGGCCACCGATGGCAGGGTAACGGCGCATCTGCGCCCAGAAGGCCAGCGCAATCAGGAGATCGATGCCCACCCGCAGAGCCAGCAGGGTCGGCAAATCAAAAATCATGGATCAGGGAATGAATCGGCATACCAAAACATTGAAGCACAGACGGCCCGCCACAGCGGACGGAAAAGCGCCACAAAGGCAGGGGTGTTCCGCGCACTCCACACCCCGGGCAGACGCCTGCGCGACTGCCCGGGGTGTGGCCAGTCGCTGCCGGGACAAAGTGTGGCCGAGTCGCTGACCCAGAATGCCCCACATGGGAACGCTCTACCTTGTGCGCCACGGCCAGGCCTCGTTTGGTGCGGACGACTACGACCAGCTCAGCGAGCTCGGCCAACGCCAGAGCCGCCGACTCGGTGAGCACTGGGCCGAGCGTGGTGTGGTGTTCGACGCCGTCATCACCGGCACGCTCAAGCGCCACGCCCAGACCTGGGCCGGCATCGCCGAAGGCGCGAAGCTGAACCACGCGCCGCTGGCCTGGCCCGGCCTCAACGAGTACGACAGCGAAGCCGTGATCCGCGCGATCCATCCGCAGCCGCTGCAAAAGCCGCGCAGCGCCGAAGAAGCACCCGAGCTCTACCGCCACCATTTCCGCTTGCTGCGCGACGGCCTCACGCAATGGATGGCCGGCACGGTGAGCCCGCAGGGCATGCCCAGCTACACCGACTTTGTGCACGGCGTCACCAGCGCGCTGGACCACGTGCGGGCCAGCCACTTCGAGAAAAACGTGTTGCTGGTCTCCAGCGGCGGGCCGATCTCCACCGCCGTGGGCCACGTGCTGGGCCTGAGCCCGGAGGCCACGATCGAGCTGAACCTGCGCATCCGCAACAGCGCGGTGACCGAGTTCCAGTTCAACCCCAAGCGACACACGCTGCTGACCTACAACACGTTGCCGCACCTGGACCACCCCGACTACAAGGGCTGGGTGACCTACGCCTGAGATCAGGTCGGGTGCAGGCGCTGCGGCAGCGCCGGATGGTCGCTGGTCTCGTCCACGATGCGTGCCCAGTCCGTGACCTGGAACTGCGAGGAATACGACCAGGCCTTGTCCCAGTAGTTCTGCAGGAACGCTTGCGTTTCAGCTTGTCCCTCCACAATGAAGCCGAACTCCTGCATGCCGAAGGGGTTGAAGGGCATGGCGTAGGCGTTGTCTGAACCGAAGTAGAAGCCCAGCTCATCGATGATCATGACCTTGGCGTGGTTGGCCGGCTCCAGCGCCTCGCCGGTGTTGTTGCGCCACAGCCAGCTTTGGGCAGCCGGATCATCGGGTTGCCGGTCGTACACACGCGTTGGCCCAATGTGCAGGTTCTTGGCCAGCAAGTCGATGAGTTCGTTGCGGGGTATCCCGGGTCGCGCATCGCGGACGGCCTGGGCAAAGTGCCGCGCAGTGGCCTCGATGCCGTCTCCGCTGTAGGAGTCGCGGGTCTGCGTGGTGGCGCCCGTGTCGGAAATGATGAGGCTCAGTTCCTTGCCCGCGAGGATGTGGTCGCGCAGCACCGGGAAAAACTGCAGGTCGTATTCCCCCAGGGGAGAACCCCCGAGCATCTGCTGCGACAGGCGCACATGCCCGTCGGCCATTTGCACAGCGAGCATCCGGGCCAGCAGGCTGGCGTTGTCGGACGGCGCCAGCGGAAACAGTGGCTCCAGTTGAATGCCGGCACGCCCCACCGCCAGCATGCGGGTGGCGCCCACCGGCGGCGCGGTGTTGTCAAAGACGACCCGGGGAGACGGCCCGATCGACCCTTGAAAACCCACCCGGCTCCAGAACAGTGGCGGCGTTTCCTCGCGTGGTGCATTGGGGTCCGTCCACATCCGGTTCCAGACGTTGTTGATGAAGGACTCCCCCACCCGGGCGGCGGGGCCGGAGAACCGGAAGGACACATCGCTCACAGGCGCGAACTGCGTGTAGTCGTCGGACCAATAGTTGTGTCCACCCGAAATGACCCGCTGCCCATCCACGATCAACAGCTTGGCGTGGTTCCAGCTGGTGGCCCAGGTCTGCATGGCCGCCACGTGCACGCTGATGCGGCGCTCCACCGGCAGCCCCAGGCTGCGGATGAAATCGTCGATGGCCACCACCGGATCGAGCAGCGGCTGGATGGGGAAATAGAACCCGGCGGTGATGCGCATGCGAAGCTCGGGTACTTTTGAGCGCAACAGGCCGTTGCGAATGGCCGTGAAGAACCTGCCGCTGGGGAAGGGGTAGAGCACCGAGATGTCGACCGTGGCGGTCGCGGTGGCGATGAGATCTTCGATGGCGGTGGTCAGGTTGACGGCCGCCGGAACGTAGTCGAAGACCGCGGGGTTGTGGCCCCAGAGCTGGGGGGTGTCGAGTTGCTGCTCGATCTGGTTTCCGTCGGTGATGGCGTAGAACCTGCCGTCACCCTGGGTACCTGCCGCGCGCAGGGCCTGGTAAATCGCGTCGATGGACAACATGGGTTTCTCCAAAGTGATGCCGCCTCGCTTGGATGTGGCAGCGGTTGCACAAACCTGTGGCGCGTTGGCACGCCCAACTCAATCGATCAGGCCGCCTGAGTCATGAAAGGGGTAGGGGCCGTCGTACTCGCCCGACGCCGCCAGGTGCGTCACCAAGCGCTCGCCGTTCCAGGCATGGACCCGAAACCCGGGGGGCTCCAGCATCCAGGCCGACGGCGCATGGGCATCGAGATCGAGCGCGACCTGGTGGGCTGGTGCGGGCGACGTCGAGGCGATCGTTCCGCCAAAGCGCACGTCGATCGCCCGATGCAGGTGGCCGCAGATGACCCGCTCCACGTTGGGAAAACGGGCCACCAGTGCCTCCAGCGCAGCGGCACCTTCCAGCAATCCGATCTGGTCCATGTGGCCGATGAGCGTGCGAAAGGGCGGATGGTGCATGGCGATGACCACCGGCTCGTGGCGGCTCGCTTCGAGCTGGGTCTCCAGCCAGGCCAGCCGGTCGTCGCACAGCGCGCCGTGGCTCTGGCCTGGCACGCAGGTGTCGATCGCGAGCAGGCGCAGACCGCCCACGTTCACGCTGTACTGGATGAAGCCGTCCCGGCCGAGGTAGGTGTGGGCCGGGAAGCTGCGGCGCAACTGGTCGCGCTCGTCGTGATTGCCAGGCATCAGGTACACCGGCATGCTCAGCGGCGCGAGCAGCTGCGCCAGGTGCGTGTACTCCTCGGCGCGTCCAAAGTCGCTGAGGTCGCCGGTGATCACGACCGCATCGGGGCGCTGGCGCAAGCGCAGCACGCTCTGAACCGCGCGCTGCAAACAGGGCGCGGTGTCGATCCGCCCATACGCCAGACGGCCCGGCTCGCGGATGTGCAGATCGGTCAGCTGCACCAGACAGATCGGCTTCATGCGCTGGCCTCCTGGCAGGCCATGAGGTGCTGCGGCGCGATGCGGATGCCGATCTCGTCGCCGGCCTGAAACACCGTGTCGCGCGCCACATCCACCAACAATCCCGCCTGATCAGCCGCATGGAGGCGCAGCTGGACCCGGTCACCCAGAAAGGTCCGCTGCTCGACCCTGGCGGCGCCCCATCCCGGCTGCCCGACAGGTCCCACCTCAATGTCCTCCGGGCGCACGAGCAAGGTGGTGTGGCTGCGCCAATCGGGGGGACAGGCCAGGGTCGCACCACCCAACGCCACCAAGCCCTGTGCGACCGCGCCGGGCGTGCGTTGCAGACGGTTCACCCGACCCAGGAACTCGGCCACAAACGGATGAATGGGTGCGCGGTACAGGTCTTCGCCGCGGCCGATTTGCACGACGACGCCAGCGCGCATGACGGCCAGCCGGTCGGCAATGGCCATGGCCTCTTGTTGGTCGTGCGTGACGTGGATGGCCGTGATGTGCAGCCGGCGCAGCAGCTCGGCCAGTTCGCCGCGCAACGACTCCTTGAGCTTGGCATCGAGCGCGGCCAAGGGTTCGTCGAGCAACAGCACGCGCGGGCGCACGGCCACGGCGCGCGCCAGGGCCACACGCTGGCGCTGCCCGCCCGACAACTCACCGGGTCGCTTGCTCTCCAGACCGTTCAGCCGCGTGAGCTCCACCAGTTCACCGACCACGCGTTTTTCTTCTGCCGCAGCAACGCCGCGAATGCGCAGACCGTAGCCGATGTTGGCCGCCACACTCATCTGCGGAAACAGCGCGTAGCTTTGGAACACCATGCCCACGCCGCGCTGCTCCACCGGCCGTTGCGTCACGTCCTGGTCACCGAAGCGGATGCGCCCGCCGTCGTCGAGCGTCTCCAGGCCGGCGATCAAGCGCAGCAGCGTGGTCTTGCCGCAGCCCGACGGGCCGAGCAGCGCGAGCACCTCGCCGGGCTCGACCTGCAGGCTGGTGGGTTGCAGGCCGCGTGTGCCGTCGTCGTAGGTCTTGGAGCAGTGGTCCACAAAGACGGGAATGCGTTCAAGTTTCATGGCGCTTTTGCATGAGTTGGGCGAGGGACTGAAGACCCCACAGCACCGGAAGGATGACAACGAAGAAAACCAGCGTGTAGGCCGATCCGATCTCCAGCCGCATGGAGGCGTAGCTGTCGGCCAGGCCCACCGGCAACGTTCGGGTGAGCGGCGTGTGCAGCATCCAGGTGAGGTTGAACTCGCCGACCGACAGCGTGAACACCATCAGACTGCCAGCCACGATGGCGGGGAACACCGCAGGCACCAGGATGCCGAGAAAACGCTGGCGAAAGCTCGCGCCCAGCGTGCGTGCAGCCTCCTCCAGTGCCAGCAGGTCGTGGCGCTGGAAGGCCGAGGCCACGGTGCGCACCATGAAGGGCAACGTAAACACCATGTGGCCGACGAGGATGAATGCGAAGCTCTGTCGAAAAGCCGTGATCTGCCCGTAGGCCAGGATGAGCGCCAGCGCAGTGGCCAGCCCCGGCACCGCCACCGGCAATGTGAGCAACTCCTCGAAGATGCGCGCGGCACGCGAGCGGCTGCGCGCCAGCGCATAAGCGCAGGGAACACCCAGCAGCACGGTGCCAACGACGCAAACCAACGCCAGCACCAGCGACCACCCCACGGTGCCCCCATAGACCTCCCAGACCTCGACGAACCAGCGCGTGGTGAGCCCACTTTTCAAGCCGACGCTGTGGTTGTTGACCAGACCCGCCATGACCGACAGCAGCATGGGCGCGATCATGAAGAAACTCACGATGGCCGTCACCGCGAACAGGAAAGGTGCCTTGTTGTGCGTGTTGTGTCGCATGCATCCTCCTCAGCGAACCACCGGGCTGCCGCCGACATGGCGAGCCACGAACAGCACCAGCCATGTGACGATGCCCAGCGCGATCGACAGCGACGCGGCGAGCGCGAAGTTGGCGTAGTTGGTGAACTCGTTGTAGATGGTGATCGGGATCACCTCGAACTTGCTGGCCAGCGTGAAGGCCGTGCCGAAGGCGCCCATGGAGGTGGCAAACAAAATGGCTCCACAGGCCAGGATGGTGGGAGCGAGCTCGGGCAACCACACATCGCGCACCACACGCATGCGCGACGCACCCAGCGAGCGGGCCGCTTCTTCGAGCTGCAGGTTCATCGATTCCGCAGCCGCGGCATAGGTGGCGATGGCCCGCGGCAGCGAGAAGTAGAGGTAGGCCAGAAACAGGCCGAGCAGACCGTAGGCAAACGTGATGCGTTCACCCGCCAGCGCGTCGGAAATGTCGGCCACCAGCCCCTGCCGGCCACCCAGCAAGATCACGAAAAAGCCGATGATCACGCCGGGGAACGACAGGGGCAGCGTGAGCAGCGACAGCAGCACCCGCTTGCCCATGAACTCGCGGCGCGCGAGGTACACCCCCACAGCGCCGCCGAGCACCAGCGTGACCAGCGTCACCCCCAGCGACAACAACACGGTGTTGACCATGCTCTGGAGGTAACGGCTGTCGGTCAGCACCGCAAGGTAGGTAGACCAACCCTTCTGCGCCGGCAGCGCCAGCAGGCTCAGCACCGGCAGCAACCAGAACATCAGAAAGAAGGCGGCTGCTGGTGCCGCGCAGGCCAGCAGCCGCCAGCGCTGGCGCGAGGTCAACGCACTTCTTTCAGGTAGCGGTCAGAGAAGGCGCGCTGGGCGGCGGCCATGCGGTCGTAGTTCACCGTCTTGGCACGGGCGTACTCGGTGGCTGGGAGGAACTGGGCCTCCACGTCCTTGGACATCGCCACCGCGCGCACCGGGCGGAGATACGCCTTGGCCCAGATCGCCTGGCCCTCGTCCGACAACACGAAGTCGAGCACCTTCTTGCCCTCGGCGGTGTGCGGCGCTTTGGCCACCAGGCTCATCACATAGGGAACGACCACCGTGCCTTCGGTCGGGATGACAAAAGCGACGTTGGCTTTGTCCTTGTACTTCGCGCGGTAGGCATTGAAGTCGTAGTCGAGCAGGATGCCGATCTCGCCCGACAGCAGGCGCGCGTACGACGTTTGTTTGGGCACGATGGGCTCGTTGGCCTGCAGCGCCTTGAAGTAGTCGATGGCCGGGCCGAAGTTGTCCAGCGTGCCGCCGCGCGCTTCGTTGACGGCCACCGCGCCCACGTAGCCGACAAAAGCCGATGCGGGATCCAGATAGCCGACCAATCCTTTGTAGTCGGGCTTGAGCAGGTCCGCCCACGACTTGGGCACCGGCTTGCCCTTGAGCGCGTCCACGTTGACCATGAAGCCCAGCGTGCCGGAATGGATGCTGAACCAATGGCCCGCAGGGTCCTTGAGCCCATCGGGAATGTCTTTCCAGTTGGCGGGTTGGTAGGGCGCGACCACGCCGTCTTTCTGCGCCTGGATGGCGAAGGTGACGCCGAGGTAGGTCACGTCGGCCACGGGGCTGGCCTTCTCGGCCACCAGCTGCGCCAGGGCCTGGCCGGAGTTTTTGTTGTCGGCCGGCACCGTGATGCCGGTCTTGGCCTTGATGGCGCGCAGTTGCGAGCCCCAGTCCGCCCATTCGGTCGGGCAGTTGTAGCAAATGGCGGTCTGGGCCATGGCGACCGAGCCTGTGAAGGCAACGGCGAACAAACCGGCGCGGGTGATGCGCTGAAGGACAGATGGCATGAGGGCTCCTTGAATGAACAACAAAGACCTCATTCAATCAACTCAATGTGACGAAATGATGTCTTTGGTTGGCAATCAAGGAGCGTGCTGCGCACCCCTGCACGGCGGCCGGCGAAGGCCGGCCAGGGAGACCGTCAGGGCAGGGTCCGCTGGGACAGCGTGTCGGCGGGCAGCCGATCGATCTCGCCCAACAAACGCGCCAGCGAGCGCCCCGCCGCTTCCAGCATGGCGTGCCCCTTCTCGGCCGTGGCGGCCGCCGCGTTGCCCACCGCGCCGCACGCGTTGTAGTCCTGCATCTGCCAGCCGAGCTTGGCGCTTTTGCCGTTGCCCAGGATGCTGAACTGACCGGCACGCTCCTGAGACTTCGACGCGAAGTTCGCGGCGTGTTCCATGCGCACCCGCTCGGGGGCAATGGCCAGCATCAGCGACGTCTCGATCTCGCCGCCGTGGATGCCGAAGCGGTGTTCTTCATGGCTGAACATCGCGTTCAGATCGCGGCCCTCGGCGTCCAGCAGCGGCAGGTGAAACCAGTTCACGCTGTAGACCAGCAGCCCCAGGCGCGCGCGCAGGTCGCGCGCCACCACGTCCAGCAAACCGACCTGCCCGCCGTGCGCGTTGAAGAGCACCAGCTTCTTCACCCCACTGGCGGCCACGCATTCGCCGATCTCGGTCCACAGGCGCAGCACGGTCTCGGCCTTGAGCGTGAGCGTGCCGCCAAAGCGGGCGTGTTCGGGTGAGTAGCCAGCGGCCTGCGTGGGCAGAAAGAGCGCGGGCAGATCGGGTGCGATGTGGGGCAGGCTGGCAGCCACCACGCCGTTGGCGATGTCCGTGTCCACCGACAGCGGCAGGTGCGGGCCGTGCTGCTCGATCGCGGCCACGGGCAGCACGGCGATGGCGCGCGCCAGGTCGAGCGACGCGAAGTCGGCGGTGCTGAGGTCGGACCAGAAGCGGTGGGGGCTTGTCATGTACCGATCTTACGGTCGGCATGCATCCCGTGGCAGGCCAGGGGCAGCGGCACGCGCTTCACGATCGATCCCCTGCACGCTTGCCTGCGGGGCAAACAGCACTGACTTATATTCAAAAGCCGTTTCACCCGCCAGCCCGAGGAACTTGGGCAGGCCCGGCGGCTCACACCGTTCGCCGTTACACACCCACGCACGATGCCGTCCACCTCCTCCCCCCGCATGTCTGCCGCCTTTCGCCTGCTCGGTGCCTGGCTGTTGGCTGTCGCCCTGCCCCTGGGAGCCGCTGCCCAAAGCCTGCTCGGCAACCCGACCGCAAGTGCGACCGTGGTGCAAAGCGATCAGGCGCGCGCCGAGATCGTGGCGCACGCGCCCGACGGCGCCGGACCGGGCCAGAGGGTCTGGGTCGGCCTGCAACTCACCCATGCGCCCGAGTGGCACACCTACTGGAAAAACGCGGGCGACTCCGGCCTGCCCACCGAGCTGCGCTGGACCCTGCCGCCCGGCGTGAGCGCGGGCGACATCGCCTGGCCCACGCCGCGCAAGTTCCCCATCGGCAACCTGGCCAACTACGGCTATGACGGCACCGTGGTGTTGCCGGTGCCGCTGAATGTGGCCGCCGATTTCAAGGGCGACGCCATCAACGTGCAGCTCTACGCGGCCTGGCTCGTCTGCCTCAAGGAGTGCATCCCGGAAGAAGGCAACTTCACGCTGAGCATTCCCGTGCAAGGTTCGACCGGCAGCTCTGGTGCGGCGTTCGCTGCGAGCTTCCAGGCCGCGCCCAAAGACCAGGCTGCGGCCGACAGCCGCCTGCAGCCCGAAGACGGGTTTCTCAACGTGTCGCTGGCCAACCTGCCCGCCGCCTGGCGCGGCAAGGCGTTGGAGTTCTATCCCGAGACCACCGGCCTGATCGAACCCGGCGCGCCCTGGACCCAGGCCTGGGACGGCGAGCGCTGGACCGCGCGCGTGCCGCTCTCGCCGCACCGCAGCGAAAGCCCCGCGCAGCTCGCGCTGGTGGTGGCCGAAGCCAATCCTCCCGGCTCTGGCCCGGGCTTGGCCGGCGCCCGTTTGGACGTGCCGGTCCAGGGCGCCTGGCCCGCGCCCGCACCGCTGCCCGCCGCCGTGCCCGACGCCTTGCAGGCCGCACTCGATGCCAACGCCGCTCGCGCCGCCGCACCTGTGAGCAGCGCCAGCTCGCTCACGCTGGGCGCGGCCTTGTTGGGCGCACTGCTCGGCGGCCTGATCCTCAACCTCATGCCCTGTGTGTTCCCGGTGCTGGCCATCAAGGTGATGGCGTTTGCCAAACACGCCAACGACCGCGCGGCCCACCGCGCCAACGGCCTGGCCTACAGCGCGGGCGTGGTGCTCTCGTTCACCGCGCTCGGTGCCCTGCTGCTCGGTCTGCGCGCCGCGGGCGAGCAACTCGGCTGGGGCTTCCAGTTGCAGAGCCCGGCCGTGGTGGCGGGGCTGGCCGTGCTGTTCACGCTGATCGGCCTGAACCTCGCCGGCCTGTTCGAGTTCGGCAACGTGTTGCCCAGCCGCCTGGCCAGCCTGCAGGCCAAGAACCCCACGGTGGACGCTTTCCTCACCGGCGTGCTGGCCACCGCCATCGCCTCACCCTGCACCGCGCCCTTCATGGGCGCCTCGCTGGGCCTGGCCATCGGTCTGCCGCCTGTGCAGGCGCTGGCCGTGTTTGCGGTGCTGGGCCTGGGCATGGCCCTGCCTTACCTTGCCGCCAGCTGGATACCGGCCGTGGCGCGCGCCCTGCCCCGCCCCGGCGCGTGGATGGACACCTTCCGCCGCGGCATGGCCTTCCCGATGTTCGCCACCGTGGTCTGGCTCCTGTGGGTGCTGGGCCAGCAAAGCGGCATCGATGGCGCGGCCGGCTTGCTCATGCTGCTGGTGGTGCTGGCGCTGCTCGTCTGGTCGCTCGGCTTGCGCGGCAAAAGCCGCGCGGCTCTGTCGGGCCTGTCCCTCGCTGGCCTCGTCTGGCTGGGTTGGACCCTCGGCCCCAACGTGACGCGCCTGCAGGAAACCACACCCGGTCAGACCGTGGCCACCGCGCAGGCCGGCGTGAGCTGGCAGGCCTGGAGTCCCGAAACGCAAGCCGCCCTGGTGGCCGAAGGCCGCCCGGTGTTTGTGGACTTCACCGCCGCCTGGTGTGTGACCTGCCAGTACAACAAGCGCACCACGCTGGCCGACGCCGCCGTGCTCGGCGACATCGCCGGCAAGAACGTGGCCCTGCTGCGCGCCGACTGGACGCGCCGCGACCCGGCCGTGACCGCCGCGCTGGCCACGCTGGGCCGCAACGGCGTGCCTGTGTACGCGATCTACAAGAACGGACAAGCGCCCCAGGTGCTGTCCGAAGTGTTGAGTGTGGAGGAGGTCCGCGCGGCGCTGTCCCGGCTCTGAGCCTGTGCTGTCGCCATCTTTGTTCCGCCATCAGGAGTCATCGCCATGCAACGCCGCCCCGTCATCGCCTTCGCTGCGCTCTCACCGTTCGCCAGCCTGCTGCTGCCCGCCACCGCCCAGGCCGCCAGCGTGGGCCAGGCCGCACCCGATTTCACCTTGATGAACACGGCGGGCCAGCCGGTGAAGCTCTCCCAGTTCAAAGGCAAACCCGTGGTGCTGGAGTGGAACAACCCGGGCTGCCCGTTCGTGAAAAAACACTACGAGGGCAACATGCAGGCGCTGCAAAAAGAGGTGGTGGCGCAAGGCGGTGTGTGGCTGGCCATCAACTCCACGCGCGACGACAGCGGCGACTACATGACCCCCGCCCAGCTCGGCCGCTGGATGACCGAGCAGAAAGCCAGCCCCACGGCCACGCTGATGGACGAAGACGGCAAGGTCGGCCAGGCCTATGCGGCGCGCGTCACGCCGCACATGTACATCGTGAGCGCGCAGGGCGTGCTGGTGTACGCCGGCGGCATCGACAGCATCGCCTCGGCCCGCGTGGACGACATTCCCAAGGCCACCAACTACGTGCGCCAGGCCATGGCCGAGATCAAGGCCGGCAAGCCGGTGAGCGTGGCGAACAGCCGGGCTTACGGTTGCTCGGTCAAATACCAGTCAGCCTGAACGCTTTCCCTTCTGCACGGGGGCCTTGTCACCCACGTTCAGCGCCCCGCGGTGCAGCCCGGATAATGGTCCGCATCGCAGACAACCCGCCGGACGCCCCATGCCCTTTGCTCCCCTGAAGAACGACACCTTCATTCGCGCCTGCCTGCGCCAGTCCACCGACCACACGCCCGTGTGGCTCATGCGCCAGGCGGGTCGTTATCTGCCCGAGTACTGCGCCACGCGCGCCAAGGCCGGCAGCTTCATGGGCCTGGCGACCAACGTGGACCACGCCACCGAGGTGACGCTGCAGCCGCTGGAGCGTTATGCGCTGGACGCGGCCATTTTGTTCAGCGACATCCTCACCGTGCCCGACGCCATGGGCCTGGGCCTGTCGTTCGCGCTCGGCGAAGGGCCGAAGTTTGCGAAGACCGTGCGCACCGAAGCCGACGTGGACACGCTGGCCGTGCCCGACATGAACAAGCTGCGCTACGTGTTCGACGCGGTCACCTCCATCCGCAAGGCATTGAACGGCCGCGTGCCGCTGATCGGCTTCTCGGGCAGCCCGTGGACGCTGGCCTGCTACATGGTCGAGGGCGGTGGCTCGGACGACTACCGCGCAGTCAAAACACTCATGTACAGCCGCCCGGACCTGATGCACCGCATCCTGGCCATCAATGCGGATGCGGTGGCGGCCTACCTGAACGCGCAGATCGATGCCGGCGCGCAGGCCGTGATGGTGTTCGACAGCTGGGGCGGCGTGCTGGCCGACGGCAATTTCCAGGACTTCAGCCTGACCTACACCAAACGCGTGCTGGCCCAGCTCAAGCGCGAGCACGACGGTGTGGTGATCCCGCGCATCGTCTTCACCAAGGGTGGCGGCCTGTGGCTGGACGACATGAAATCACTGGACTGCAATGCGCTCGGCCTGGACTGGACGGTGAACCTGGCCAAGGCGCGTGCGCAAGTGGGCGAGGGCCCGCAGGGCAAGGCGCTGCAGGGCAACATCGACCCCAATGTGCTGTTTGCGCAGCCCGGGCAGATCGACGCCGAGGTGGCGCGTGTGCTGGAGAGCTTTGGCACGCCGCACCAAGGCCCGGGCACGGGGGCCACCCACATCTTCAACCTCGGCCACGGCATCAGCCAGTACACGCCGCCCGAGCATGTGTCGGCTTTGGTGAACGCGGTGCATTCTCATTCGAAGCGCTTGCGCGCCATGCCCTGAGCCCGGGCCGGGAGCGCGGCAGGCGCTCCCGTTTTTGAAGCTTCATCCGCAGTTCGGGCGGGGCCTGCGGTGAACGCGCCAAGGCCTTTTCAGTAGTCCGAAAGGCGTCATGAAACCGTCATGACACCAGGGCTGCGGCGGGCTTTAACACAAAAATTGCCGAAAAACGCACTTGACAAGCTTCACTTATGCACAAAATTTGTGCTGCGGTGCGCCATGAACCCGACACCCCCGCACAAGCCACCCATCGCGCGGGATTCCTCCACAAGTTGTTGATTCATATAGGTTTTAACATCTGCTTTTTTTGCAGGCAGTTTAAGCAAAGCCTTGATTCTCAAGGGCTGCGGCACCGGAAAATGAACCTATCAACAAAGTTATCCACAGAAATTCTGGATATGTCCCGATGCTGAGCCAAATCAATGACTTACGCCATGTTTCGACAGTTCAACTGAGGAAGAACCGCTAACCATGGCTTTCTGGCCCAGCGTCGTGGTGGCCACCCCCGCCCACAGCGGGGTGGGGGCCTGCCTGACCTACCGAAGTGAGTTGTCGCTCGCGCCCGGCACGCTGGTGCGGGTGCCGTTGGGTGCGCGCGAGGTGCTGGGCGTGGTCTGGGACTGCCCGGCCACACCGCCCGAAGGCCTGTCTGAGGCGAAAACCAAACCGGTGGCCGGCGTGCTCGACGGCCTGCCGCCGCTCAACGACCGCTGGCGCCAGCTGGTCCAGTTTGCCGCCCGGTACTACCAGCGCAGCCTGGGCGAGGTGGCCCTGGCCGCGCTGCCGCCGCAGTTGCGCGACCTCAGCAACGTGCAATTGGCGCGCCGGCTCAAACGCCGCACCAAGGCCGGCGTGGACAGACCGGTGCCGGCGGGTGATGTGGTCGATGGCCACAACCTCAGCGACGAACAACGCCGGGCGCTGGACGCGCTGGCCGATGCGAAGGCGCCGGTGCTGCTGTTCGGCGCCACCGGCAGCGGCAAGACCGAGGTGTACCTGCAGGCCACGCAACGTGCGCTGCAGGCCCACACCGACGCGCAGGTGCTGGTGATGGTGCCGGAGATCAACCTCACGCCGCAGCTGGAGGCGCGTTTTCGCGAGCGCTTCGAGCCGCTGTGCGGCGCCGGTGCGGTGGTCTGCCTGCACAGCGGCATGACGCCGGCGCAGCGCCTCTCCAGCTGGCTCGCAGCGCACACCGGACAGGCGCGCATCGTGCTGGGCACGCGCATGGCCGTGCTGGCCAGCCTGCCGGGGCTGCGGCTGATCGTGGTGGATGAAGAACATGACCCGAGCTACAAGAGCCAGGAGGGGGCGCGGTACTCGGCGCGGGATCTGGCGGTTTATCGGGGGAAGGTGGAGACGGAGGCTTTGGTTCAAGAAGTTGAGCTGCTGCGGGCGGGCCCTCACCCCAGCCCTCTCCCAGAGGGAGAGGGCAGGGGTGAGGGCGTGAACGCCCCTCGTTGTCAGGTGGTGCTCGGCTCGGCCACGCCTTCGCTGGAGAGCTGGCATGCGGCCGATCAGGGGCGCTATGTGCGGCTGGCCATGCCGGCGCGCATTGGTGGCGGTGCCCTGCCGCGCCTGCGGCTGGTGGACATGAACCACCAGCCCAAGGGTGCCGTGCTTGCACCCCCACTGATCGCCGCCATGGCCGAGCGCATCGCGCGCGGCGAGCAGTGCCTGGTGCTGCTGAACCGGCGCGGTTACGCCCCGGTGCTGGCCTGCCACGACTGCGGCTGGAAGAGTTCCTGCCCGCACTGCAGCGCCTACCGCGTGTTCCACAAGCTCGACCGCACGCTGCGCTGCCACCACTGCGGCTTCACCGAACGCGTGCCGCGCGCCTGCCCCGACTGCGGCAACCTCGACATCGCGCCCGTGGGCCGTGGCACCGAGCAGGTCGAAGAGCAACTGGCCGCGCTGCTGGCCGATGTGAAACGCCCCGACGGTGCTCCAGCGCGCGTGGCGCGCATGGACGCCGACTCCACCCGCCTCAAAGGCAGCCTGGAGGTGCAACTCGCCACCATGCACAGCGGCGAGGTCGATGTGCTGGTCGGCACGCAGATGATCGCCAAGGGCCACGACTTCCGCCGCATCACCTTGGTGGCCAGCATCAACGCCGACTCGGGCCTGTTCGCCAGCGACTACCGAGCGCCCGAGCGGTTGTTTGCGTTGCTCATGCAGGCGGCGGGCCGCGCCGGGCGCGACGCTGCGCAGAGTGCCGCCAGCGAAATGTGGGTGCAGACCTGGTACCCGCAGCACCCGCTGTTTGCCTCGCTCAAGCAGCACGACTTTCCCGCGTTTGCCACCACGCAACTGGCCGAGCGGCTGAGCGCCGGCATGCCGCCCTATGGCCACCAGGCCCTGCTGCGCGCCGACGCCCGCACCCAGCAGGCGGCCCAGGCCTACCTGAACGCCGCCGCGCAGGCCGCCGTGGGCCTGCCGCACTTTGAAGACGTGACCCTGTACCCGGCGGTGCCGCTCACCATCCAGCGCGTGGCCAATGTGGAGCGCGCCCAGTTGCTGGTGGAAGCCGCCTCGCGCGGCGCGCTGCAGCGTTTTCTGTCGGCGTGGCAGCCGGTGCTGCTGGCCGGCCGCAGCCTGCCCGAGGCGCGCGGCCTGGTGCGCTTTGCGGTGGACGTGGACCCGCTGGCGATCTAGGACGGTGCGGCTGACGGGTCCACCGCAGGCTCGGGCGCCAGCGCCTCCAGCGTCTGCACCACGTCGCGGATCTTGAACGGGGTGAGCAGCAGGCGCAGCACCTCCAGTTGTTTGAGGCGCAAGGCCAGCGGGCCGTCACAGGCCGGCGCCAACACCACCACCGGGATGTCGGCCCGGCTCGGAAACTCGCCCGCCCGCAGACGGGTGAGCAATTCCAGCGCGGCCTCGGTGTCGGCCAGCGACAGCACGAGCGCGTCCACTGCCGTCTCGGTCAACACCTGAGTTCCCAGCGGCACACTGGCCGCCTGCTGCACCTGGGCGAGTTCAAGTTCACGGACGACCGCGGCCACCGTGCTGCGCACCACAGCATCGGGTTCCAGCACCAGCATCGAGTGGGTGGGTGAATGGAGCAGTTGGGTCATGTCGCAGCCTCCCGGCGCTGCAGTTCTTCAACCACCAGGGCGCGCAAGGCGCCAAGGATGGCCAGATCGATCCGGTCCATCTGGCGCGGTTGTGTGTCCATGACACACAGGGTGCCGACGATGTCGCCACTGGGCAAGCTCAGCGGGGCCCCGGCGTAGAAACGCACAAACGGCTCGCCCGTGACGAACGGGTTGTCGGCAAACCTCGGGTCGCGCGTGGCGTCGGGCACCACCATGGTGGCGGGTGCCATGATGGCGTGGCCGCAGAACGACGTGTCGCGATCGGTCTCGCAAAAGGACACGCCCACCTGGGCCTTGAGCCACTGGCGGTTCTCGTCCACCAGCGACACCATGGCCATGGGCACGTTGAATTCGGATGCCGCGAAGGCGGCAATGCGGTCAAACCGCTCTTCGGGTGGCGTGTCCAGCAGCAGCAAGGCCCGCAGGGCATGCAGCCGCTCGACATCGTTGCCCGGTCGGGGCGCTTTCATCATGAATATCTCCTCACGGACCCAGGGCCTGAGTTCAAAAAAAGGGTGTGGGTTCCCGACGCGTCAGATCATCAGCGTCACGGCCGCCGAGAACGTCAGAAACGCAGCGGCGGTCGTCACCAGGATGATGCGGGCAATGCGGCCGTTGTCCGCGCCAAAGCGCTCGGCCAGCAGCGAGACGTTGCTCGCACTCGGCAAGGCCGCCACCAGCACCATCACGGTGAGCGCCGCCGGCGACAGCGGCACACCGAGCTGGATCGCCCCCGTGCCCACCGCCAGCACGAGCAGCGGATGCAGCAGGAGTTTCATCAGCACCACCGGCACGTAGTCCGACAGCGGCATCGGGTGGTTGGACTGCATCTGCGCACGCGCCAGCACCGCGCCGATGGTGAACAGCGCCACCGGTGAGGCCGCATCGGCCAGCAACCACACGGTTTGCTCCACCGGCTTGGGCAAGCTGAATGCAGACGCAGAAGCCACCGCACCCAGGATGATGGACCAGGGCATGGGATTGGCCACCACGCCGCGCAGCGCCTTCTTGCCCGCGTCCAGCATGGCCCGACCGCCGTGGCCCTCGGTTTCGTCCAGGCGCGAGAGCGCGATGCACAACGAACTGGTGACCACCATGTCCACCAGAATCGTGAGGATCACCGTGCCCGCCACCTGCGGACCCAACAGCGCGGCCAGCAAAGGCACGCCCATGAACCCGGTGTTGGGAAAGGCCGCCACCAGCGCACCGATGGACGCGTCGTTCCAGCGGATGCGGGCGTTCAGCGTCATGACCACCGCAAACGCGACCATCACCAGGCCGCACAGCAGATACACCCCCATCACCGACGCATCGAGCAGGGCGGCAATCGGTGTGGTGGAGCCGAAACGGTAGAGCAGACAGGGCAGCGCAAAGTACAGCACAAAGCCGTTGAGCCCCGGGATCGCATCCAGCGGCAGCATCTTGCGCCGCGCGGCCACAAAACCGCCGAGCACCAGCGCAAAAAAAGGAAATGTGACGAGCAGGATGTGGAGCACGGGGGCGATTGTCTCAGGCAGCACAACCCCTGCTGCGCCAACCCCTCCCGGTATGATCCGACGCTGTGTTTTTGCTGCGCTGCCCGCCTCCTTTGCCCCCATGTCCAACGGCCTGAATCTCGCCCAACTCGAAGCCGTGAACCACCTGGGCGGGCCATGTCTGGTGCTGGCGGGCGCCGGGTCGGGCAAGACGCGGGTGATCACGCACAAGATCGGCCGGCTCATCCAGGCCGGCCTCGCGGCCGACCGCATCGCCGCCATCACCTTCACCAACAAGGCCGCCTCTGAGATGCGCGAGCGCGCCAAACAGCTGGTGGGGCGCGACGCGAAGAAGGTGCTGATCTGCACCTTTCATGCGCTGGGCGTGCGCCTGCTGCGCGAAGACGGCGCCGCACTGGGCCTGAAAAAACAGTTCTCCATTCTCGACACCGACGACATCACCAGCCTGCTCAAGGACTGCGGCGGCACCAACGACGCGGCCACCGCGCGCGGCTGGCAGTGGGCCATCAGCGCCTTGAAGAGCTCGGGCCTCAATGCCGCGCAGGCGCTGGCCCAGGCCAAGGACGAAAACGAGCGCGTGACCGCAACCATCATGGGGCGCTACGAGGAGCGCCTCACCGCCTACCAGAGCGTGGACTTCGACGACCTGATTTCCCTGCCGCTGAAGCTGCTGACCGAGCACCTCGATGTGCGCGAGCGCTGGCAGAAGAAGATGGGCCATGTGCTGGTGGACGAGTACCAGGACACCAACGCCACGCAGTACGAGCTGCTCAAGCTGCTGGTGGGCGAGCGCGCGCGCTTCACCGCCGTGGGCGACGACGACCAGTCCATCTACGGCTGGCGCGGCGCCACGCTGGACAACCTCAAGCGATTGCCGCAGGACTTTCCCGAGCTCAAGGTCATCAAGCTGGAGCAGAACTACCGCTCCACCAGCGCCATCTTGCGCGCGGCCAACAACGTGATCGGGCCCAACCCCAAGCTGTTCCCCAAAACGCTGTGGAGCGACCTCGGCGAAGGCGAGCCGGTGCGCGTGGTGGACGCCGACAACGAGGACCACGAGGCCGAACGCGCGGTGGCGCGCATCCAGAGCCTGCGCTCGAATTCACAGCACAAGGAGTTTCGCGACTTCGCCATTCTTTACCGCGCCAACCACATGGCGCGATCGTTCGAACAGTCGCTGCGCCGCGCGCAGATTCCCTACAAGGTCTCGGGCGGCCAGAGCTTCTTTGACAAGGCCGAGATCCGCGACCTCTGCGCCTGGCTGCGCCTGCTGGTCAACAACGACGACGACCCGGCGTTTCTGCGCTCGGCCACCACGCCCAAGCGCGGCATCGGCCACACCACGCTGCAGGCGCTGGGCAGCTTTGCCACGCAATACAAACTGAGCCTGTTTGAAGCCCTGTTCGCCAACTCGCTGAGCACCGCCCTGCCCGCGCGCGCCGTGGCCACGCTGCACGAGTTCGGCCGCGCGGTGAACGAGCTCGAGTACCGCGCCAAACACACCGTGGGCCATGAGGCCGCGCGCGCTTTTCTCACCGAATGGCTCAAGGACATTGCGTACGAAAAGCACCTGTACGACAGCGAGGACAACGAAAAGGTGGCGGCCGCGCGCTGGACCAACGTGATGGACTTCTGCGACTGGGTCGCCGGGCGCTGCGGCGGCCAGATCGAAGACGAGGCGGGTGTGCAGGTGGAGGCCGAACGCAAGAGCCTGATGGAGGTGGTGCAGACCATCGCGCTGCTCTCCACCCTCTCCGAACGCGAGAAGGACCAGAACGTGGTGACGCTGTCCACGCTGCACGCGTCCAAAGGCCTGGAGTGGCCGCACGTGATGCTGGTCGGTGTGAACGAAGGCCTGCTGCCGTTCAAGATGGACGAAGAACCCGGCCAGAGCGACGCGGCGGTCGAGAACATGGCGCAGCGACTGCAGGAAGAACGCCGCCTCATGTACGTGGGCATCACGCGCGCACAGCGCACGCTGGCCGTGAGCTGGCTCAAGCGACGCAAGAAAGGCCGCGAAAGCATTCCCGGCCAGGCCAGTCGCTTCATCAAAGAGATGGCGCTGGACCAGGCCACCACCAAAGAAGACCCGCGCGAGAAACTGCGCGCCCTGCGCGCCGAGTTTGCCCAGCGCGCCACCGACCAGGCCGCCCAAAAAGCGGCCGACACCGCACCATGAAGCCACGTCCACACCACTGGATCGCAACGGCAGCCCTGGCGCTGGCCGTCGGTCTGCCCGCCTCGGCCCAAACGCCCGCGACTGTCTGCACCGCGCCCGCCGACATGGCGCCCGCCCAGCTCTACGGCCTGTGGCAACTCGTGCTGTGGCCACAAGAGGGTGGCAGCGAAGCCGCGCCCGCGTCCACCGGCGCCTTGCTGTTCGAACGCCACCCCGAGTACCCGGGCAGCGTGCGCGGCAACCTCAAGCGCACGACACCCGGCAACGACCGCCAGGCGCTGGTCTCGGGCGATGTCACCAGCGGCGAGTTCAACCTCGACGAATCGGCCGACGGCGTGACCATGGACGCGGTGTGGGAAGGCAACGTGACGCCCTCCGGCTGCGGCCAGGAACTGCGCGGCATCCGCCGACCCGCCGAGGGCCGACCTGCGGGTGAGCTGGTGATGAACTTTGTGCTGAAAAAGGCGCCGGGCTGGCGCTGAAACCACAGTCCAACCTTGTCCGCGCAAGCCGCCGCATACCCATGCCGGTATGTCGAAGAGCTTTACAGCAATGTTGCGGAAAGTGCCTGGAAGCCATGCAAGTCATTGATATTTAATGGTTAAAAAAGCTGGCCCAAGCTTTGCTAGTGGGACGTCCGAGGGGCAATACCGCCGTATGTATCGCTAAAGGACGTGTCATGAAACTCATCAACTCCACCGTTGCTGCGGCCGTACTGGCTCTGGGCAGCATCGCGGCGGGCTCGGCACATGCCGACACCGTCATTTTCAACAATGCCCTTGCGGCCAATGCGACGGTTGCATTGGGCGTGAACGACGATGGTTCGCTGAACACGGCGACCGGCAACGTCGCGCAAAACTCCAGCCGCACGGGCCTCGCCTACAACTTTGGCACACCCGAAAGCTCCAATTGGCAAGACTCGACGTCCCCTGGCTGCTTTTGTGAAGGCTGGGGCGTGTCGGTGAACGGCACCACGAGCGGGTACGCGAACGTGTCCACCGACGGTGGACCCGTCAACCTGTCGTTTGGTGCTGCCACGGGCGTCGGCCCCACGAGCGTGACAACCTTGGCAGCCCTGACCAGTCTGGCAGGCCTGACCGTGACCCATGCCTATGCCGTATCGGGCGCCACCAGCGCGCTGTTCCAAAGCACGGTGACGATCAGAAATGACACCGGCGCCACCGTGAATGACGTGAAGTACGTCCGCGTGATGGACTGGGACATTCCCCCAACTGAGTTCGCTGAGTACGTCACCATCAAAGGCACGGCCACGACCACGCTGCTCGAGAAATCGCACAACAACGGGTTCAACACCGCCAACCCCCTGAACGACTTTGGCCCACGTGACCCGGCCACTGTAGACGTCGATTTCACCGATAACGGAATCGATGACCATGGCGCCTACTTCCGCTTCAACTTCGGCTCCCTGGATGACGGCGAAGAGTACACCTTCAGCATCTTCTACGGCGCCGCAGGCAACGAGGCTGACGCACTGGCAGCCGTGGCCGCCGCAGACATCGAGCTCTACTCGTTCGGTCAGTCCTCGGACGGTGGAGAAATCACGGGCTCGCCGGCGACCTTCATCTTTGGCTTCAGCGGCGTCGGCGGCATCCCGGTCGGCGAAGTGCCCGAGCCAGGTTCGCTGGCCTTGGTGGGCCTCGCGTTGGCGGGTCTGTGCTACGCACGCCGTCGCCAACAAGCCTGAGCCTCTCCTAGAAGACGCTCCGAGCGTCTCTGACAAGACCCCCGCACCACGTCGGTCCGGGGGTTTTTCTTTGGCTTCCCGCTAAGATGGTTTCATGACATACACGTTCCGCTTCGCCCCCCGTCGGCCACTGCCCGCTGCGACGCTGGTGCTGGCCTTGCTCGCAGGCGCCGCCGCTGATCTCGCGGCAGCGCCGGTGGTGAACGACATCTCAAAGCCCGCCAGCGGCGTGGCCGAAGACGCGTATCGGCGCGGTATTGAAGCGCTGGGAAAGAACGATCTCAAAACAGCCGAGACCAGCTTTCGTGAAGCCCTCCGGCAAAACCCCCAGATGGTTTCAGCGCTGCTGGCCATGGGCGAGATCGCCTTCATGTCCCGGCGAACTGATGACGCCGGCCGCTGGATCGAGCAGGCTGTGAAAGCAAACCCGACCGACGCCAACGCGCAAGCGTCCCTGGGTCGATTTCTGGCGCTCAAAGGCCGACGTGCCGAAGCTGAAGTGGCCTTGAAACAGGCGGCCGCGCTGGATGGCAAGGCATTCCGCCCTCGCGTCGACCTTGCCGACATGCTGCTCTCGCGCGGCGATGCCGAGGCAGCCATCCCGCTGTACCGGGAGGCCTTGGCGATTTCGCCCGACCATCCCGGTGCTCGCTACGCACTGGGTCAGGCGCTGTTGTCGGCGGGATACCCGGCGGCAGCGGCGACTGAATTGACTCAGGCCGCATCCCTGGCCAAAGGCAATCCGCTTCCGCTGGTGGCGCTGGCGAGGGCAGAGTTCGCGCGCAAGCAGCCCGACGCAGCGATGAAGGCGGTCGATCAGGCGTTGCAGATTCAACCGACCCTGGTGGAGGGGCTCATCCTCAAAGGTGACCTCCTCGAAAGCCGTGGACTGCCAGAGCCCGCCCTCAGGCACTACGAACGCGCGTCTCAACTTGCTCCCAAGCTGGCGTTGCCGCATTTGCGCACCGGGATGGTCCAGCAACAACGCGGTCAGCCTGATGCGGCGAACAAGGCGTATCAACGCGTCATTGAACTCGATCCGAAACAACCCGTCGCGCTGAACAACCTGGCTGCGCTGGCCGTGGCGCGTGGCCAAAACCTCAAGCAGGCCGAGTTGTGGGCGCGCCGTGCAGTGGCTGCTGCACCACGCGCCGCGCAACTCCACGACACCCTGGCATCGGTGCTGCTTGCGCAAGGAGACCACAAGGGCGCTGTGTCAACGCTCATGACAGCCACCGAACTCGCGCCCAGAGATCCATCGATCCGCTACCACCTCGGCAAGGCACTGGCCAAAGCCGGTGACAAGGCACAAGCGCGCAAGGTGCTTCGGGAAGCATTGGCACTGACGCCCGATTTTCCCTCAGCGGCCGAAGCACAGAAACTTCTCGACAGCCTCGGATCCTCCTGATCTTCCGCATTTTTCAGCGCACAGCGCATCGAAGCGCAGCCGTGCGCAGTGGGCCACCACCGACAGTGTCAGAAACACCGTCAGAAAAGCAAAAAGCCCACCTGTTGAGGTGGGCTAAGTGCTTGATTTTATTTGGTGGCCTGGGACGGAATCGAACCATCGACACGCGGATTTTCAATCCGCTGCTCTACCAACTGAGCTACCGGGCCTGAGAGAAGCGAGATTGTAGCAGCTTCCGTCGCCCCACTTTCCGGGCGCGGGGGCTCAAAGTGCGTTGCGTTTGCTGCGCGCCAGGTCCACGCCGAGCTGCTTGAGTTTGCGGTAGAGGTGGGTGCGCTCCAGACCGGTTTTTTCGGCGACCCGTGTCATGGAGCCGGCTTCCTTGGCGAGGTGGTACTCGAAGTAAGCCTTTTCGAACTCGTCGCGGGTTTCGCGCAGCGGACCTTCGAGGTTGAAGGACTGCGACGGCTGCGGCCCCATGTCCATCTGCGGCTCGGGCAGGCTGCTGCCGGTCATGGCGGCTTCGACTGTGAGTTCCATCGACAGCCCGGGTATCAGCCGAACCGGTGCGGCGATGGTGCTGGTCTTGGGTGGTGTCTTGTTGAGGCCCTGGTCCACCGCCTTGAGCAGCTTGGCCATGGTGATCGGCTTTTCGAGAAAAGCGGTGGCGCCGATGCGCGTGGCTTCCACCGCGGTGTCGATGGTGGCGTGGCCACTCATCATGATCACCGGCATCGACAGCAAGCCTGTGCTGGCCCACTCCTTGAGCAGCGTCACGCCATCGGTGTCGGGCATCCAGATGTCGAGCAGCACGAGGTCGGGCCGCAACTGGGCTCGCACGGCGCGGGCCTGGGCCGCGTTCTCGGCCAGTTCGACCGTGTGACCTTCGTCGTTCAGGATTTCGGACAGCAAGTCCCGGATGCCCAGTTCATCGTCTACAACCAGAATTGTTGCCATGGCGCGGTGTGTTTCCCTCGGTACTTGTTGTCAATTCGCAACCGCGAATGATAACGACACTTGCGCGCCGACCACCTTGCCATCGGTCACACGGTTGCTGAGGTCCACGCGTCCGCCGTGCTCGTCCATGATTTTCTTGACCACGGCCAGGCCCAGCCCGGTGCCTTTGACTTTGGTCGTCACATAAGGCTCGAACGCGCGCTTGAGGATGTGCTCGGCAAAACCGGGGCCCTGGTCGAGCACCGAGAGGCGCACCCACTGGCCAGAGTCGGAGCAGCGGGTGCGCAGCAGCACCTGCGCATCGGGCACGCCGGCCATGGCGTCCTGGGCGTTTTGCACCAGGTTGTGCAGGATCTGGCGCACCTGCTGCGGATCGGCCTGCGCCAGCGGCAGGTCGTCGGCGGCTTCCAGGCGCACGGGCACGGCGGCGTTGTCGTAGAGCGAGAGGATGTCGCGCGCCAGCGCATTGAGATCGACCGGTTGCAGCTGCGCAGCGGGCAGGCGGGCGTAGTCGCGGAACTCGTTGACCAGGCGCTTCATGGCGTCGACCTGGTCGACGATGGTGCGCACCGATTTGTTGAGGATGGCCTGCTCGGCAGGTTGCACCTTGCCGTCGAGCTTCATGGCCAGGCGCTCGGCCGAGAGCTGGATGGGCGTGAGCGGATTCTTGATCTCGTGCGCCAGGCGCCGCGCCACCTCGCCCCAGGCCTTGGCGCGCTGGGCCGAGACCATTTCGGACACGTCGTCGAACACCAGCAGGCGCTCGTTGTTGGGCAGCAGCGCGCCGCGCGCGATGAGCGTGATGCCTTCGTCGAACGGCGTCGTGCCGTTGGCGCTGAGTTCAAACGACTGCTGCCAGTAGCCACCTTCGTGCGGGGTCTGGTCGGACAGAAATCGTTCGAACTGCTGCAGCACCGCGGACGAAAACGTTTCCAGCCCGGGCACGGTGGCCAGGGGCTGGCCCATGTGCAGGTTGAGCGGTGTGCGCAGGATGCGCGCGGCGCCGGGGTTGACGCTTTGCAGGCGGCCCTGCTGGTCGAGCACCACGACGCCAGCGGTGAGGTTGTCCAGGATGGTCTGCAGGTTGTCGCGCGCGGCGTCCACCTGCTCCATGCTTTGCTGCACGGCGGCGCGTGCGTCCGAGAGGTCTTGCGTCATGAGCGCGAAGGTGCGGGTGAGTCCGGCGAGCTCATCGCGCGAGGTGAGCGATTTCTTGGGCGAGAGGTCGCCAGTGGCCACTTCGCGCATGCCCTCGGCCAGCACCAGCAGCGGGCGGATCAGCTGGTTGCCCAGCAACACCGCCAGCAGCACCGCGCCGAACACGGCCAGGAACAGCGCCAGCGTGAGCGTGCCGATGTACATGCGCCGCAGGCCCTCGCGCGCCAGGGCGCGTTCCTGGTACTCGCGGTTGGCAAGTTGCACCGCCAGCGCGTCGGACACCAGCGCAGCGGGCAGGGGAGCCACCACCTGCAAAAAACGCGGCTCGGTGTTGAAGCCGAAGCTGGGCGGACTGACCAGCGCCAGCACCTTGATGCGCGCCTGGCCGGCGGCGATCACCGCCTCCATCTCGCCGTCGGTGCCTTCGTCCAGTCCTTCGATCTGCGCCACCACGCGCGAGCTCCGAACACTGCGCAACTGGGCGGCACTGGGTCGTTCGGGGCTGAGGTCAAAGCGCGACAGGCCCGAGCTGCCCAGCGCCTGACCCGAGGCGCTCCAGAGAATGAGGTCGGTCACGCCGAGCTGTTCACGCAGGCGCTCCAGCGCCAGCACAGCCGACGAATTGGGTGTGCGTCCCAGGCCCTCGGCGGCCACCCGGGTCTTGCTGCTGAGGTCGGCGGCGAGCGTGTCCAGCGTGGTACGCCCCAGGTTCAGGCCGGCGGCCAGTGCCGACTCCACGCGCACGTCGAACCAGCTCTCGATGGAGCGCGAGACAAACTGGTACGACACGGTGTAGATGAGCAGGCCGGGCAGCACGCCGACCAGCCCGATGATGGCCGCCAGCTTGATCAGCAGGCGGCTGCCGAACTTGCCGCGCCTGAACCGCATGGACAGCCGCACACCCAGCCACACGATGACCAGCAGCAGAAAGCCCGCCACCGCCACGTTGATGGCCACCAGCCAGCCGAAGTTTTGTTCGTAGAGCGCGCGGTTGCGTGTGGCCAGGGTGAGCAGAAACAGCAGCACCATGCCGACACCGGTCATGAAAACGATGCCGGCACCGATGGCCCAGCGCACAGCCCCGGGCCGCTTGCGTGGGTTGGAAAGGGTGCTGTCTGGGTTCACGGTGGTGGGCAGTGGGCACGCTGACGCGCGTCGACGTCAGCGCACGGGGGCTGTGGCTTCCGCATCGATCCGGGCGCTGGCGTTGGGCGGCACCTCCACGCTCTCGCCCGCCGGGGCAGCGGGCGCTGGTGGCCGGTCGGGCTCGACGCGCTGCGGCACGTTGATCCGGTCACGCACCTCGATGTTCCATTCCCGCTGGTTGCCGATTCCGATCTGGAACGGGCGTGGCAGCAAGGACAGGTCCAGGCGGAAGGCAAATTCGAGGTAGTGGTCCTCGTCGGTGGACAGGCGCGCCGCCTCGGCGATCTTCCAGCGGGTGACCCGCCCCACACCGGCCAGCGCATCGGCGAGCGAGTCGTAGTTCTGGTGCAGGGCGTACTGCAGCCCGGCCCCACCGGCGATGGCGCCGGCGTCGTTGGACAGGCTCACGCGCCAGCGCCGGGTGAGCGGTTGGTACGCCAGGCGCAGGGTGCGAGTGACGCTGGCGATGCGGCGGTCGGCCCAATACCAGCGCTCGCGGTAGACGTCGGCCTGCCAGACGAAATACAGCGGCACCGACTTGAGCAGCGTCTCCTCCACCACCTGCTCTGGCGACAGCTCCATGCGGGCGGACAGGTACAGCGCTTCGGTCGTGCGCTGCAGATTGAGCTGGAAGACCTGGGGTTTCTGCGTCTGGGCTTGCGCTGCGAGGCACAGGGCAAGCACCCACACGGCGAAGAGCCGGCCCACCCAGGATGCCTTCATGACACCCACCCACCGCGTCTGGCGCGGTGACAGGTCAAGGCGCGGCCTTGTCGAGGCAGGTGTAAAAAAATCCGTCATATCCACCCACCGGATTGTCGTTGAACTGCCCTTGCACAGCGGCTGATGCGGGCAGCAAATGGCCTGGAGAGGGTCGATGCACCGCATTGGTGTGGCGCTCAAGGAACGCTTGCACCTGCTCAGCGCCCTCGGCCCGGAAAACCGAGCAGGTGGCGTAGACCAGGCGCCCGCCCGGTTTGAGCAAGGGCCAGAGCGCTTCCAGCAGTCCGCGCTGCACTTTGACGAGCTGATCCACGTCGCTGGCTCGGCGCAGCCAGCGCACATCGGGGTGGCGGCGCACGATGCCGGAGGCAGTGCACGGCGCATCGAGCAGGATGGCGTCGAACGGCTGGCCGTCCCACCAGGTGGCGGGCTTGGCCGCATCGGCGCAGCGCACCTCGGCGCTCAACCTCAGGCGCTTCAAGGTGTCGTCGACACGCTCGCAGCGGTGGGCGTCCACGTCCAGCGCCAGCAGGCTCACGTCGGCGCGCTCCAGCAGGTGGGCGGTTTTGCCACCGGGCGCTGCGCAGGCGTCAAGCACGCGGTCGGCGGTGCTCCAGTTGCGGCCTTCGAGCAGCAGCGCCGCAGCCAACTGGGCGGCGGCATCCTGCACCGAGCAATGGCCCTGCGCAAAGCCCGGCAGGCGCGTCACTGGCTGCGGCGCGTCGAGCACCAGGCCGTCCGCCCCCACGGGGGTGGACGCCACGCCGATGGCCAGCAAGGCCTGCTGGTACGCAGCGCGCTCCACCCGGCGGCGGTTGACGCGCAGCGTCATGGGGCCGGGCTGGTTGTTGGCCTTCAGGATGGCCTGCCAGTGCTCGGGATGGTCGCGCTGCAGGCGCTCGATCCACCACAGCGGGTGGTTCCAGCGCGCCACCGGAAGGCGCATGGCCGCAGCCAGCAGCGCCGGGCGCTCGCGCAGAAAGCGGCGCAGGCAGGCGTTGATGAAGGCCGCCTGGCGCGCGGTGCCTCGGTCTTGCCGCGCTGCGTCCACTGCCTGATTGACCACGGTGTGGGCCGCGTAGTGCAAGCCGCTGGAGGAGCCCGCTTCGGCGTCTTCCAGCATCAGGCTCAGAGCGCTGCACAACAGGGCCTGCACCGCCGCTTCGGGCTTGCGCTGGACCAGTTGCTCCACCAGCGCGCGGGCGGTGCCCAGATGGCGCAACACATGGAACGTGAGGGCCTGCACACCCGGGCGCAGTTCGGACGCGACCTGCGGCAACACGTCGCTGAGCGACTGCCCTTGCTCCACCGCCCGCACGCAACGCGCCGTGTGGCGCAACTGGGTGGCCAGGCTGGGGCCCAGCGGTGCGCCGGGTGGGCGAGAGGCGGGTGAGGAAGGGGCGGCCGAGGCGGTCAAGCGGGTTCCGGACAAAGGTGTGGGACCGGTGAGGGTACCAGCACAGCCTGCCGCGAGGGCTCGTCAGATCAGCGTCCAGCCCGGTGCGTCCTGGCCGGGGGCATCGGCTGCAGGAGCCGCATCAACCGGTGTTTCCCGATGCAGCGGCAGCGGACCCGGGTTGCGACCGTAGATGCGTCGAATCCGCTCGGTCAGCGGCGGGTGCGAATCGAACCAGCCCGCGACCTTGCCCGACTCGTTGGCCACCAGCAGCATGTGCTGCACCACCGACCCCACGGTGCGCGTCTCCACGCCGTCGTTCTGCTGCGTCAATGCCTTGCGCAGCACACCGCCCAGGCCGTCGCGGCTGCGCGTCCATTGCACGGCCCGCGCATCCGCCAGCAGCTCGCGCTGGCGCGACACCGCCGCCTGCAAGGCATGGCCCGCCACCCAGCCCAACCAACCCGCGGCCATGACGGCCAGGCCGATGAGTGCGGCGGCCATGCGCCGGTCCTTGGTGTCGGGCTCGAACAGCGCCTGGCCCATGCGGTAGAGCATCTCCAGACCAAACACCATGCCCACCAGCCGCATGTTCAAACGCGTGTCGCCCTCCCCGATGTGGCTGAACTCGTGCGCCACCAGCCCCTGCAGCTCCTCGCGCGTGAGGTACTCCAGCGCACCCTGGGTGACCGCCACCACCGAGTCGTCCTCGTCCCAGCCGGCCGCAAACGCGTTGATGCCCTGGTCGCGCGCCATCACCATGGCCTGCGGCCGCTGCACATTGGAAGCGATCGCCATCTCGTCAACGATGTTGCAAAAGCGTTGCTCGTCGAAGTTGCCCGAGGGCTGCGCCAGCCGCGCGCCCAGCTGCTCGGCCAGGCGCACACCACCACCCTCGCTCAGGCGCGAGGTTTCCACCCACCAGCCGCCCAACACAAACAACAGCGTGACAGCGGTGTTGACCTCAAAAAAGTAGCGCGGGAAGCTCAGGCCGCCCGGCATCCAGAAACCCCAGCTCAGGCCCCAGGCCAGCGCCAACATGGCGTTGACGGCGAACAGCAGCAGCAGGACCGTGACCCCGAAAGCCAGCAGCAGGCGTGCGGTCTCGCCACGTGCCTCGCGCTGGAATTCGAAGAACCGCATGCCCGGAGCCGCTGTGGATCTGGCTTCAGAACTCGACCTTCACGGGCTGGCGCTCCACGTCGCTGGTGGTGGACTCCAGCATGGCCTGCGGCACAAAGTTGAACAGCCGCGCCACGATCAGCGTGGGGAACTGGGCCGCCGCATCGTTGAACTCGAGCACGTTGTCGTTGTACGCCTGGCGCGCAAACCCGATGCGGTTTTCGGTGCTGGAGAGCTCTTCGCTGAGTTCGCGCATGTTCTGGTCGGCCTTGAGATCGGGGTAGGCCTCGGCCACGGCAAACAGCCGGCCCAGAGCACCCCCCAGCAGTTGTTCAGCGCCGACCAGGGCACCCAGCGCCCCCGCGTTGAGCGGGCTGCCGGCCGCCGTCTGTTCGGCCGTTTTGGCCTGGTTGCGTGCAGCGATCACCGCCTCCAGCGTCTGAGACTCGTGGGCCAGGTACTTGCGCGCCACCTCCACCAGGTTGGGAATCAGGTCGTAGCGCCGCTTGAGCTGCACATCGATCTGACCAAATGCGTTGGCGATGGCGTTCTTCAGCCGAACCAGGCGGTTGTAGGCACCCACTCCCCAGAAAAACACAGCAAGCCCCACCCCCAGCAACACCCACAGCGAAACGGACATCTCCGGCACTCCTTGTATGCGACCCCGCCCCCCGGCAGGCCGAGCCAATATACCCGTGGCCCTCGGCCCACGCGCGGGACGCCACCATGAAAAAAGCCCCCGGTCGGATGACTGGAGGCTTCTGAAGATTCGACGGCGCGAAGGGTGTTCAACCCAGAAACACCGCGGAACCGGCTTTGCCGGGCCGCAGGTGTTGCCCCCTTGAGAGGGTGGCGCGCAGCGCCGCGGGGGAGGGCCCTATTATTCAGCGGACTCGTTCGCGCTGGACGCGTCGGCCTGCTCGGCCTGATCGGCCGCCAGCGACACGGCATCGGCCTCGGCGATGGCACGGCGTTCTTCGTCGTCCATCTTCTCCTTGACCTTGCGCGCCTCGTGGTAAGCCATGCCGGTACCGGCCGGGATCAAGCGACCCACGATCACGTTTTCCTTCAGACCCCGCAGCTCGTCGCGCTTGCCCATGATGGCCGCCTCGGTCAGCACCCGGGTGGTTTCCTGGAAGGAAGCCGCCGAGATGAACGAGTCGGTCGACAGCGACGCCTTGGTGATACCCAGCAGGATGTTGCTGAACACCGCTGGCAGCTTGCCTTCGGCGCGCAATGCGTCGTTGGTGTTGAGGATCTCCGAACGCTCGACCTGCTCACCGGCGATGTAGCTCGAATCACCCACGCTGTCCACGACCACACGGCGCAGCATCTGGCGAACGATCACCTCGATGTGCTTGTCGTTGATCTTCACGCCCTGCAGGCGGTAAACGTCCTGCACTTCGTCGACGATGTAGCGGGCCAGCTCTTCCATGCCCAGCAGGCGCAGGATGTCTTGCGGATCGGCCGGGCCGTCCACCACGCTCTCGCCCTTGTTGACCACCTGGCCCTCGTGCACCAGGATGTTCTTCTCCTTGGGGATGAGGTCGTCCCACACCTTGCCTTCGGGGTCGGTGATCTGCAGGCGAACCTTGCCCTTGGTTTCCTTGCCGAACGACACGGTACCGGTCATCTCGGCCAGCATGCCCTTGTCTTTCGGGCTGCGGGCTTCGAACAGCTCGGCCACACGCGGCAGACCGCCGGTGATGTCGCGCGTCTTCTGACCTTCCACAGGAATGCGGGCGAGCACCTCGCCAGGGCCCACGTCCATGCCGTCGCGCACCTGGATCAACGAACCGATCTGGAAGCCGATGGTCACCGAGTGGTCGGTGCCCGGGATCTTCACTTCGTTGCCTTGCCCGTCGATCAGCTTGACCTGCGGACGCACGACCTTGGCCACGCCGCGGCGCTTCGGATCGATCACCACCAGGGTCGACAGACCGGTGACATCGTCCACCTGCTTGGCCACGGTGAGGCCTTCCTCGACGTTCTCGAAACGCACCTGACCGGCGAATTCCGTGATGATCGGGCGGGTGAGCGGGTCCCAGTTCGCCAGGATGGCGCCGGCCTTGATGTTCTGATCGGCTTTCACCGACAAGATCGCACCGTACGGCACCTTGTGGCGCTCGCGCTCACGACCATGTTCGTCGTGGATGATGATTTCGCCGGAGCGCGAGATCACCACCAGTTCGCCCTTGGTGTTGGTCACGTAGCGCATGGTGGCGTTGAAGCCGATCACGCCGCTGGACTTGGCTTCCACGCTGGAGGCCACCGCCGCACGCGACGCCGCACCACCGATGTGGAAGGTGCGCATGGTCAGCTGCGTGCCGGGTTCACCGATGGACTGCGCGGCGATCACGCCGACCGCTTCACCGATGTTGACCAGACCACCACGGCCCAGGTCGCGGCCGTAGCACTTGGCGCAGATGCCGAAGCGGGTTTCGCAGGTCAGTGCGGTGCGCACTTTCACCTCGTCGACCGCGGCGGCTTCCAGCATGTCGAGCATGTCTTCGTCGAGCATCTCGCCGGCAGGCACCAGCAGGGCACGGGTCTCGGGGTGCGTCACTTCCTCGGCCGTGGTGCGGCCCAGGATGCGGTCGCGCAGCGATTCGATGACCTCACCGCCTTCAACGATGGCGCGCATCAGCGTGCCGTTGGTGGTGCCGCAGTCCTGGGTGTTGACCACCAGGTCCTGCGTCACGTCCACCAGGCGGCGCGTGAGGTAGCCCGAGTTCGCGGTTTTCAGTGCCGTGTCGGCCAGGCCTTTGCGAGCGCCGTGGGTCGAGATGAAGTACTGCAACACGTTGAGGCCTTCACGGAAGTTCGCCGTGATGGGGGTCTCGATGATGGAGCCGTCGGGCTTGGCCATCAGGCCGCGCATGCCGGCGAGCTGGCGGATCTGCGCAGCAGAACCACGCGCACCCGAGTCGGCCATCATGTAGATGGAGTTGAACGACTCCTGATCCACTTCCTTGCCATGGCGATCGGTGGTCTTCTGCTTGGCCAGCTGGGCCATCATGACCTTCGAGATCTCGTCACCGGCCTTGCCCCAGATGTCCACCACCTTGTTGTAACGCTCACCTGCGGTCACCAGACCGGAGGCGTACTGCTGGGCGATTTCCTTCACCTCGTTTTCGGCGCGGTCGATGATGGCCGGCTTCTCCTTGGGCACCAGCATGTCGTCCACAGCGATCGAGATACCGGCGCGCGTGGCCAGACGGAAGCCGTTTTGCAACAGCTTGTCGGCGAACACCACGGTTTCCTTCAGGCCGCACTTGCGGAACGAGGTGTTGATCAGGCGCGAGATTTCCTTCTTCTTCAGCGGCTTGTTCAGCACGTCGAAAGGCAGACCACGCGGCAGGATCTCGGAGAGCAGCGCACGGCCCACGGTGGTGTCCACCAGCGAGGTCGACGACGTCCATTCACCCGTGGCCTTGTCCAGCGTCTGCTGGGTCAGGCGCACGCTGATCTTGGCGGTGATTTCCACCACGCCGTTGTCCAGCGCACGCTGCAGCTCGGACAGGTCGGCAAAGATCATGCCCTCGCCCTTGGCGTTGATGCGGTCGCGGGTGGCGTAGTACAGACCCAGCACCACGTCTTGCGACGGCACGATGGACGGCTCGCCGTTGGCGGGGAACAGGATGTTGTTCGAGGCCAGCATCAGGGTGCGCGCTTCGATCTGCGCTTCCACCGACAGCGGCACGTGAACGGCCATCTGGTCACCGTCGAAGTCGGCGTTGAACGCAGCGCAGACCAAGGGGTGCAGCTGGATCGCCTTGCCTTCGATCAGGATGGGCTCGAACGCCTGGATGCCCAGGCGGTGCAGCGTGGGTGCGCGGTTGAGCATCACCGGGTGCTCTTTGATCACCTCTTCCAGGATGTCCCACACCACCGGCGTGCCGGCTTCGACTTCCTTCTTCGCGGCCTTGATGGTGGTCGCGATGCCCATGGCTTCCAGGCGCGAGAAGATGAAGGGCTTGAACAGCTCCAGGGCCATCAGCTTGGGCAGGCCGCACTGGTGCAGCTTGAGCGTTGGGCCGACCACGATGACCGAACGGCCCGAGTAGTCGACGCGCTTGCCCAGCAAGTTCTGGCGGAAACGACCGCTCTTGCCCTTGATCATGTCGGCCAGCGACTTGAGCGCGCGCTTGTTGGCGCCCGTCATGGCCTTGCCACGGCGGCCGTTGTCCAGCAACGAATCAACCGCTTCCTGCAGCATGCGCTTCTCGTTGCGCGCGATGATTTCAGGAGCCTTCAGCTCCAGCAGGCGGCGCAGACGCGAGTTGCGGTTGATGACGCGGCGGTACAGGTCGTTCAGGTCGGAGGTGGCAAAGCGGCCACCGTCCAGGGGCACCAGCGGACGCAGGTCCGGCGGCAGAACCGGCAGCACGTCGAGCACCATCCACTCGGGCTTGATGCCCGACTTCTTGAAGGCTTCCAGCACTTTGAGGCGCTTGGCGTTCTTCTTGATCTTGAGCTCGGAGCCGGTCAGGTCGTTGCGCAGCTTTTCGATCTCGATGTCGAGGTCGATCGCTTGCAGCAGTTCCTTGATGCCTTCGGCGCCCATCTTGGCCACGAACTCGTCGCCGAATTCCTTGCGCTTGGCGTCATAGTCGTCCTCGGACATGATGCCGAACTTCTTCAGCGGGGTCATGCCGGGGTCGGTCACCACGTAGGCTTCGAAGTACAGCACGCGTTCGATGTCGCGCAGCGTCATGTCCAGGATCAGGCCCAGACGCGATGGCAGCGATTTCAGGAACCAGATGTGGGCGCAAGGCGCGGCCAGGTCGATGTGGCCCATGCGCTCGCGGCGCACCTTGGTCTGCGTGACTTCAACGCCGCACTTCTCGCAGATGACACCACGGTGCTTCAAACGCTTGTACTTGCCGCACAGGCATTCGTAGTCCTTGATGGGGCCGAAGATCTTGGCGCAGAACAGGCCGTCGCGCTCGGGTTTGAACGTGCGGTAGTTGATGGTCTCGGGCTTCTTGACTTCACCGAAGGACCACGAGCGGATTTTTTCCGGCGAGGCCAGGCCGATGCGGATGGCATCGAAGTGTTCGTCGGGTGTGAACTGTTTGAACAGGTCGAGCAAAGATTTCATGTGACTCTTTCCAAATCGTTAATCAGTTGAGGACAGAGCAAAAATTGCTGTGCAATTCATTGGTCTGTCCCACAAGGTCTCAGGACCGCTCAAGCTCAATATCGATACCGAGCGAGCGGATCTCCTTGACCAGCACGTTGAACGACTCGGGCATGCCGGCGTCGATCGTGTGCTCGCCCTTGACGATGCTCTCGTAGACCTTGGTGCGACCCTGCACGTCGTCCGACTTGACGGTGAGCATTTCCTGCAGGATGTACGAGGCTCCGTAGGCTTCCAGCGCCCACACCTCCATCTCGCCGAAACGCTGGCCACCGAACTGCGCCTTGCCGCCCAGCGGCTGCTGGGTGACGAGCGAGTACGGGCCGGTCGAACGGGCGTGCATCTTGTCGTCGACCAGGTGGTGCAGCTTCAGGAAGTGCATGTAACCCACGGTGGTCTTGCGCTCGAAGGCGTCACCCGTGCGGCCGTCGTACAGCTGTGCCTGGGTGCGGGTGGCGGTCAAGCCCTTGATCTCGGCAATGTCGTCCGGATACGCCAGCTTGAGCATGGTGCGGATCTCGTCTTCCGAAGCACCATCGAACACCGGGGTGGCGAATGGCACACCGGTGGTGAGGTTCTCGGCCATCTCGACCACTTCGGCGTCGCTCAGGTTGCCCAGCGCTTCTTTCTTGCCGGCCTGGTTGTAGATGGTGTCGAGGAAACCGCGCAGTTCGGAGACCTTGGCTTCGGCTTGCAGCATGTCGCCGATGCGCTGGCCCAGGCCCTTGGCGGCCCAGCCCAGGTGGACTTCGAGCACCTGGCCCACGTTCATGCGCGAAGGCACGCCCAGCGGGTTGAGCACGATGTCCGCAGGGGTGCCGTCAGCCATGTAGGGCATGTCTTCCACGGGCACGATCTTGGAGACCACACCCTTGTTGCCGTGGCGGCCGGCCATCTTGTCACCGGGCTGCAGGCGGCGCTTGACGGCCAGGTAGACCTTGACCATCTTGAGCACGCCAGCCGGCAGTTCGTCGCCCTGCGTGAGCTTCTTGCGCTTTTCTTCGAACGCGAGGTCGAAGCTGTGGCGCGTCTGCTCCATCGAGTTCTTGATGGACTCCAGCTGGGCCGCCACGGTCTCGTCGGCCGGGCGGATGTCGAACCAGTGGTACTTCTCGACGTCGTCCAGGTAGGCCTTGTCGATGGTCGTGCCCTTGGACAGCTTCTTCGGGCCACCGTTGGCCAGCTTGCCGATCAGCAGCTTCTCGATCCGGTCGAACGCGTCGGCTTCCACGATGCGCAGCTGGTCGTTCAGGTCCAGGCGGAAACGCTTGAGCTCGTCGTCGATGATCTGCTGGGCGCGCTTGTCGCGGGTGATGCCTTCGCGGGTGAACACCTGCACGTCGATCACGGTGCCTTGCGAGCCCTGGTCCACGCGCAGCGAGGTGTCCTTCACGTCGGAAGCCTTCTCGCCGAAGATCGCGCGCAGCAGCTTCTCTTCGGGCGTGAGCGTGGTCTCGCCCTTGGGCGTGACCTTGCCCACCAGCACGTCGCCGGGCAGCACTTCGGCGCCCACGTAGATGATGCCGGAGTCGTCCAGGCGGTTGAGCTGTTGCTCGGCCAGGTTGGGGATGTCGCGGGTGATTTCTTCCGCGCCCAGCTTGGTGTCGCGTGCCATCACCACCAGTTCCTCGATGTGGATCGAGGTGTAGCGGTCTTCGGACACCACCTTTTCGGAGATCAGGATCGAATCTTCGAAGTTGTAGCCGTTCCAGGGCATGAAAGCGATCAGCATGTTCTGGCCGATCGAGATCTCGCCCAGGTCGGTCGACGCGCCGTCGGCGATCACGTCACCCTTGGCCAGCAGGTCGCCCTTCTTCACGATGGGGCGCTGGTGGATGTTGGTGTTCTGGTTCGAACGCTGGTACTTGATGAGGTTGTAGATGTCCACACCCACTTCACCGGCCACCGCTTCAGCGTCGTTCACGCGCACCACGATGCGGGTCGCGTCCACGTAGTCGACCTTGCCGCCACGGGTGGCGGTCACCACGGTGCCGGAGTCGATCGCGGCGACGCGCTCGATACCGGTGCCCACCAGCGGTTTTTCAGGACGCAGCACAGGCACGGCCTGGCGCGACATGTTGGCGCCCATCAGCGCGCGGTTCGCATCGTCGTGCTCGAGGAACGGCACCAAAGATGCCGCCACCGAGACGATCTGCGCTGGCGACACGTCCATGTACTGGATGGTGTCGGACGGCGTCAGGATCGACTCGCCTTTTTCACGCGCAGAGACCAGGTCACCGGTCAGGCGGCCTTCGCCGTCGAGCGTGGCGTTGGCCTGCGCGATGACGTACTTGCCTTCTTCGATGGCCGACAGATAGTCGATCTGGTTCGTGACCTTGCCTTCGATCACGCGGCGGTACGGGGTTTCAATGAAACCGTACTCGTTCAGGCGAGCGTAGAGAGCCAGCGAGTTGATCAGACCGATGTTCGGGCCTTCAGGCGTCTCGATCGGGCAGACGCGACCGTAGTGGGTCACGTGCACGTCGCGCACCTCGAAGCCGGCGCGCTCGCGGGTCAGACCGCCCGGGCCAAGGGCCGACACGCGGCGCTTGTGGGTGATCTCGGCCAGCGGGTTGGTCTGGTCCATGAACTGCGACAGCTGCGACGCACCGAAGAACTCCTTCAAAGCCGCGGAAATCGGCTTGGAGTTGATCAGGTCGTGCGGCATCAGCGGCTCTTGCTCGGCCTGGCCCAGACGCTCTTTCACGGCTTTTTCGATACGCGCCAGACCGGTGCGGTACTGGTTCTCGGCGAGTTCGCCGACGCAGCGCACGCGGCGGTTGCCCAGGTGGTCGATGTCGTCGACTTCGCCACGGCCGTTGCGCAGGTCCACGAGGATCTTGACCACAGCCAGGATGTCTTCGTTGGACAGCACCATCGGGCCAGTGGATTCGTCGCGACCCACGCGGGCGTTGAATTTCATGCGGCCCACGCGCGACAGGTCGTACGTGTCCGGGTTGTAGAACAGGCGGTGGAACAGGGCCTGCACCGCGTCTTCGGTTGGCGGCTCGCCGGGGCGCATCATGCGGTAGATGGCCACGCGCGCTGCGAACTCGTCGGCGGTTTCGTCGATGCGCAGGGTCTGCGAGATGTAGGCACCCTGGTCGAGTTCGTTGGTGTAGAGGCACTGCAGGTCCTGCACACCGGCGGTGCGCAGTTTCTTCAGCAGCACTTCGGTCAACTCTTCGTTGGCCTTGGCGATGATCTCGCCGGTGTCCTCGTCCACGATGTTGCGCGCCACCACGCGACCGATCATGAAGTCTTCGGGCACGCTGATGTGCGTGGTGCCCGACTGCTCGAGCTCGCGGGTGTGGCGCACGGTGATGCGCTTGTCTTTCGCGACCACGACCTTGCCGGCCTTGTCGGTGATGTCGAAACGGGCGACTTCACCGCGCAGGCGCTCGGGCACGAATGCCATCTGCGCGCCGCTGTCCATCACACGGAAGTGGTCGTTGACGAAGAAGTTGGCCAGGATGGTTTCCGGCGTCAGGCCGATGGCCTTGAGCAGGATGGTGACCGGCATCTTGCGGCGACGGTCAACCCGGAAGAACAGCACGTCCTTGGGATCGAATTCGAAGTCGAGCCAGGAACCGCGGTAGGGAATGATGCGAGCGGAGAACAACAGCTTGCCCGAGCTGTGCGTCTTGCCCTTGTCGTGTTCGAAGAACACACCGGGCGAACGGTGCAGCTGCGACACGATCACGCGCTCGGTGCCGTTGATGATGAAGGAGCCCTTCTCGGTCATCAGGGGCACTTCGCCCATGTAGACCTCTTGCTCTTTCACTTCCTTGATCACCTTGGACTGCGCGGTCGAGGACTCGCGGTCATAGATGATGAGCTGCACGCGGGCGCGCACAGCGGATGCGAAGGTCAGACCACGGGTCTGGCATTCACGCACGTCAAAAGCCGGCTTGGCCAGGTTGTACTCAACGAACTTCATCTCCACAAAACCGTTGTGGGAGACGATGGGGAAAGCGGCTTCAAACGCCGCCTGCAGGCCCTCGTTGGTGCGCTTTTTCGGCGCGTTGTCGGCTTGCAGGAACGCGGTGTAAGCGTCCTTCTGCATCTGCAACAGGTAGGGAATCGCGAGAACGTTTTCGCGGGTACCAAAGCTCTTGCGGATGCGTTTGCGTTCGGTGTATGAGTATTTCGATGCTGGGGCCATGAGATCTCCGGGCTTGAGGTCTGCGGCGACTGTCTTGCCTACCAGGGGGACGGATTCCTGGTGGCTTTCTTGGTGGCTGGCCTCTACCAACCATTGGCGGACGGCCTGTGCGTTGCACACAGGCCCGAACCAAGTCGTTTTCTGCAGTCGGGGTCAGAAAACACTGGTAAACAAACTCATGGAATTTGCTTGCCGGTGTTTCAACAAAACATTCAAAAGCGGGGTCTGCGACCGGGCTTTTGAGTGCGCTCTGAAAGCACAGAAGGCTGGAGGCCCTTGCGAGCACTCCAGCCTCGGGGAACGAGCGAATTACTTCAGCTCGGCCTTGGCGCCGGCTTCCACCAGCTTCTTCACGGCTGCGTCGGCGTCGGCCTTGGCAATCGCTTCTTTCACGTTCTTCGGTGCGCCATCGACCAGGTCTTTGGCTTCTTTCAGGCCCAGACCGGTGATTTCGCGAACGGCCTTGATGACCGAAACCTTGTTGGCGCCGGCTTCGAGCAGCACGACGTTGAACTCGGTCTTCTCTTCAGCAACAGCAGCAGCACCGCCACCACCGGCTGCGGGTGCGGCCATGGCGGCTGCGCTCACGCCAAACTTCTCTTCGATGGCTTTCACCAGGTCGTTGAGTTCCATGACCGTCATGCTGTCCAGCGCGGTCAAAAATGCGTCTTTATCGAATGCCATTTTGATTTCCTAACAATTGGTTGAACGAACGGTGCGCGCCACTCAGGCAGCAGCCGCTTCTTCGGCTGCCACAGGGGCAGCGCCTTCGCCTTTTTTCGCCGCCAGCGCGCCCAGCACAACGGCCGTACGCGACATGGGCGACATCAGCAAGCCACACAGCTGAGCCAGCAACACTTCTTTCGAAGGGATGCTTGCGAGCTGCTTCACGCCATTGACGTCCAGGACTTTGCCACCGTACACACCGGCGCGAATGACCAACTTGTCGTTGGTTTTCGCGAACTCGGCCACCACTTTTGCGGCGGCCACGGCATCGACGGAGAAGCCATAGATCAGCGGACCGGTCATCTGGTCGGCGGCCACTTCAAATGCGCTGCCAGCAACCGCGCGGCGGGCCAGGGTGTTTTTCAACACGCTCAGGCTCACACCGTTGCTGCGGGCTGTGACGCGCAGTTTGTCCATGTTCGCGACCGTGATGCCACGGTATTCCGCCATCACGAGCGTTTGAGCTTTTGCGGCGAGGCTGGTCACTTCGGAAATGACCGCTTCTTTCTCACTGCGATTCAGACTCAAGGTCTACTCCTTAAATGTGTCTTCGGTCCAACGACCTGAGACACGCCTCATTGCAGCGATCAACTGTTTCGGAACGGGTTCCATCTGCAGCGGGATCGCCATCTGCGTTGGCTTGTCACAATTAAGTCGGACCGCATTCCAAAGAACTTGATCCGACACCAACGGTCTTGGATGGCCCCGGGGACCGGTCATCACAACCGGCCCCTGGGCCCACCACACCCGGGCAACCTGCGTCACCCGAATTCTTTCTCGCGATTACGCCGAGATGGATTGCATGTCCACACGAACGCCGACACCCATGGTCGACGACACCGCTACCTTGCGCAGGTACACACCTTTGCTGGTGGCTGGCTTGGCCTTGGTCAGAGCGTCGAGCAGGGCCACCAGGTTGCCCTGGAGCTTGTCGGCTTCAAACGAACGGCGGCCGATGGTGCCGTGCACGATGCCGGCCTTGTCGACACGGAACTGGACCTGGCCAGCCTTGGCGTTGCGCACAGCCTGGGCCACATCGGGCGTCACGGTGCCGACCTTCGGGTTGGGCATCAAACCGCGCGGACCCAGGATCTGACCCAGGGTACCGACGACGCGCATGGCGTCCGGCGAAGCGATCACCACGTCGAAGTTCATGTTGCCGGCCTTGATGTCGGCAGCCAGGTCGTCCATGCCGACGATGTCGGCACCGGCGGCCTTGGCTTCTTCGGCCTTGGCACCTTGGGCGAACACAGCCACGCGCTTGGTCTTGCCGGTGCCATTGGGCATCACGACGGCGCCACGCACGACCTGGTCGGATTTCTTGGCGTCCACGCCGAGCTGGATCGCCACGTCGATGGATTCGTCAAACTTGGCGTTCGCGCATTCCTTGATGATGGCGATCGCTTCGGTCAGGGCGTACAGCTTGTTGCTGTCGACCTTGCCTTCGAAGGCTTTCTGTTTTTTGGTCAGCTTGGCCATTTACACGCCCTCCACAATCACGCCCATCGAGCGGGCCGAACCGGCGATGGTGCGCACGGCAGCGTCCACATCGGCAGCGGTCATGTCTTTCATCTTGGTCTTGGCGATCTCTTCGAGCTGTGCGCGCGTGATCTTGCCGACCTTGTTCTTGTTGGGCACCGAAGAGCCCTTGTCGAGCTTGATCGCCTTCTTGATCAAGGTGGTCGCCGGCGGCGTCTTGATGATGAAGGTGAAGCTCTTGTCCGCGTACGCCGTGATCACCACGGGCAGCGGCAGACCTGGCTCAACGCCCTGGGTCTGGGCGTTGAACGCCTTGCAGAACTCCATGATGTTCAGGCCGCGCTGACCCAGTGCCGGGCCGATCGGAGGGGAAGGGTTGGCCTTGCCAGCTGGGACTTGCAGCTTGACGAAGCCGACGATTTTTTTCGCCATTTTTTAGCTCCTGCGAGTGCAGACGGTTGCCACTGTGGACAACCTCCTCGCGGTTGGGGACCCGGAAAACTTCAGCAGCGCTGGCGTCGGGCCGACCCGCCAGCACCTGAAAAAATCAGGTTTTTTCGACCTGGCTGAATTCGAGTTCGACCGGCGTGGCACGACCGAAGATGGTCACCGACACGCGCATCTTGTTCTTCTCGTAGTTGACTTCTTCGACCGTGCCGTTGAAGTCGGTGAAAGGGCCTTCCTTCACACGCACGTACTCGCCCACCACGAACTCCACCTTGTGGCGCGGCTTGTCGGTGCCTTCCTGCATCTGGTTGACGATCTTCTGAACGTCTTCCTCGGAGATCGGGGCCGGGCGATTCTTGGCACCACCCACGAAGCCGGTGACCTTGTTGGTGTGCTTCACCAGGTGCCATGTGTCGTCGTCCATCACCATTTCCACCAGCACGTAGCCGGGGAAAAACTTGCGTTCGGTGGTGCGGCGCTGGCCGTTTTTCATCTCGACCACCTCTTCGGTGGGCACGAGGATGCGGCCAAACTTGTCTTGCATGCCGGCGCGGTTGATGCGCTCGACGATATTGCGTTCTGCGGCTTTTTCCATGCCCGAGTAGGCGTGGACCACATACCAGCGCATGCCTTCTGCGGCCACACCGTCGGTCACGGGACTGTTTTGCTCGGTCATTATTTTCTCCAGCCCAGGATCAGGTCGTAGAACAGCCATTCGACCGTCTTGTCGGTGAGCCACAGAAAGAGCGACATCACCAGCACGAAGGCGAACACATAAGCCGTCATCTGGATCGCTTCCTTGCGAGCAGGCCAGACAACCTTTTTTACTTCACGCCAGGAGTCGCGACCAAAGGCCACCAACTGCCTGCCCGACTCGGACACGCCAAACACCACCACAGCCGCACCCAGCAACACGATCAGCGCACCCCACTGCACCAGGGCACCGCGCGACGACAGCAAATAGAAAGCGACAAACGAGCCCAACAGCAACGCGATGGCAACCGCCAGCTTGGCCTTGTCGGCGCCGGTGTGGACGGTTTGTACTTCGGAGGTGGCCATGGATATCCAGACAAAACTGTTCAAAAAACGCGCTCAAAACCCGAAAGCTTGAGACACGCAAGCCCACCAGAGGTCTTGACGACTTCGGTGGGCTTGTCAACCACTCAGCAGGGCCGGATCCGCTTCCGGGCTTCCCTGTTGGGTGGCAGGGGCAGTAGGAATCGAACCTACAACCTTCGGTTTTGGAGACCGACGCTCTGCCAATTGAGCTATACCCCT
>NZ_JBLYYB010000036.1:0-15822 GCF_048549895.1 Hydrogenophaga sp. | reverse complement strand
GCGCAAACACTCAAAGCTAGACTTCCTCAGCCCAGTCGACTTTGAGCAAGGCTTAATGGGCTAAGCAAACCGTCCGGGAAACTGGGGGAAGCCCACTTCTGTCGCTTGGTAATCAGAACCACCGTGCTAGGTGGCCTCAGCCAGCAACCGGCTGAGCGTAGTGTTCTCGGACTCCAACTCATGCAGGAGCTAGATGTTGACTTGCAATAGGTTGTTCCCACCGAGGCGGGCAGTTTCGGGCTGCTGGCCCGAGTGTCGGATGCCAACGACCGCACCATCTCGCATGGCGGCCGTTCGAGGCAGCTCAAGTCGGATGGTCCAATGGCCGCTTGGTGCCGGTATGAGTGAGCCCGCCCGCCTCTGGCCAGCGTCAGAAGACGCTGCATACAAGTTGTCACGCCCCGAGCAACCCCGCATCCCCTGCAAGCCGCTCGTACAACCACCCGCCACACTCCCTCAAACCGTCCCTCTCCCCAACTGCTTCAACACCTCCGCCTGAAAGTCCCCGCCTTCGCTTTGCGCCATGAATTCGGCGGCCGATCCTTCAAAGCGCACCGCGCCCTGGTGCAGCAGCATCAGCCGGTCGGCGTGGCGGGTTTCTTCGATCAGGTGGGTGGCCCAGAGCACGCCCATGCCCCGGCTCTGGCACAGGCTGCGCACGGTGTCCAGCAGTTGCTGGCGGGAGGCCGGGTCCAGGCCCACGGTGGCTTCGTCCATGAGCAGCACGCGGGGCTCGTGCAGGAGCGCGCGGATGAGTTCGATCTTGCGGCGTGTGCCGCCCGATAGGCTGCGCACCACCGCTTTGGCCTGGTCGGTCAGGCCGATGGTCTGCAGCAGGGCGGTGATGCGGGCGTTGGCCAGCTTGCGTGGCATGCCGTGCAGGTCGGTGTGGAAGTGCAGGTTGGCCATGACGCTCAGGTCCATGTCGAGCGCGCTTTGCTGGAACACCACGCCCAGGCCGGCCAGCGCGCGGCTGGGGTGCTGGCGCATGTTGTGGCCCAGCACCTCGATGCTGCCCTGGTCGGGTGTGAAGAGCCCGGTGAGCAACTGCAGCAGGGTGGACTTGCCCGCGCCGTTGGGGCCGAGCAGGGCCACCATTTCGCCGGCGCGCAGGGTCACGTCCACGCCTTTGAGCGCGGGCTTGGCGCCGTAGGCCTTGTGCAGCTGGGTGGCCTGGAGCAGGGGCGTGTTGGTGGCGGTGTGGGGTTCGGTCATCGGGAGGAGCGGAGGGTCAGGCGCCGTTGGTCTTGGCCAGCAGGTTCATGCGTTGCAGCAGGCGCTTCTCGCGCTCCACCGTCTCCAGCACGGCCCGGCGGTAGTCGCGGGTGTTGAGGTAGTCCAGCGTCTGATCGTAGCGGGCGAGTTCCTGCAGGTGGCGCTCGCTGTGCATGGCTTTGGCAAACGCGTCGTGCAGGCGCTGCACCACGGCCTCGGGCGTGCCATGGGGTGCGGCCAGGCCCCAGGGCGAGGTGTAGACGGATTGTTCGTAGCCCAGCTCGCGCAGCGTGGGCGCGTCGGGCCAACGTGGGCTGCGCTGGGCGCTGAAGATGGCCAGCACGCGGATCTTGCCCTGGTCGACCCAGGGTGCGAAGCCGGTGGAGTTCACGCCCGCCATCACCTGGCCACCGGCCACGCCGATCATCTGATCGGCGGTGCCTCGGTAGGGCACGTGCACATAGCGGATGTTGTTCTGCAACAAGATCTCTTCGGTGGCGATGTGGGCGGTGGTGCCGATGCCGGTGGAGCCGAGGATGAGCTGACCCGGATGGGCCTTGGCCCAGGCCAGCAGGTCGTTGAAACTTTTCCAGGCGCTGCTGGCCGGCACCAGCACACCGAAGGTGGTGCCCGACACCTGCACGATGGGGCTGAGGTCGGCCACCGGGTCCCAGGGCACCTTGTTCATGAGCGCGTGGCGGTACACGGTGATCGGCACCTGGCCGATGGTGTGGCCGTCGGGCTCGGCGGCCTTGAGCAGCGGCGCCACCTGCGTGCCGGCGGCGCCGGGCTTGTTGATGACCACGATGGGCTGGCCCAGCAGCGGCGCGGCCTCTTCGCACAAGATGCGCAGCGTGAGGTCGGTGGCGCCACCGGCGGGCCAGGGCACGATGAGCTGGATCGGGCGCTGCGGAAACGGCCCGGTGGCCTGCGCCAGCGCGCTGGACGCCAGACCCGACGCACCCAACGCACAGCCCGCGCCCCACCCCAGGAACTGCCTGCGCGAAGCGAGTGGCTGCGCAAGGCAGGGTCGGGGGGAGCGTTGTGTCATCGGGTGTGCCGTTTTGTCTCAGGGTTTGTCCGTAGCAGCAGGGTGGGGCGTGCCTGCACCATCATCGTGTGGGCGTTTTGCAGGCAATTTCCACGCCCGTTGCGCTGGCACTGATTTTGCTGCCGTGCTTCGCACTAACCATAAATCAAGGAGACATACCGATGCTTCGTTTCGCTCGTTCAGCACCCGCCCCGCAGGGCCTTCGCCACATCGCCTGGGCCGCCGTGCTCGGCTGCGCGCTGGCCACCCCACTCGCCGCGCTGGCCCAGGGCAAGGTGTACGTGTCCAGCGAGAAGGACAACAAGATTTACGTGTTCGATGCCAAGGGCGAGCGCCTGTCCGCCATCGACACCTGCGAGCGTCCGCGCCACATGATGTTCAACGCCAACCGCAGCCAGATTTATGTGTGCTGCGGCGACAGCAACCAGCTCGGCGTGGTGGACACGGCCAGCGGCAAGATGACCGGGACTGTTCCATTGGGGGACAGTCCGGAGATTTTTGACCTCAGCCCCGACGGGAAGACGGTGTATGTGTCGATCGAAGACGAAAACGTGATGGCCGCCTACGACCTCGCCACGAAGAAACCCCTGTTCGAGGTGAAGACCGGCGGTGAGCCCGAAGGCGTGCTGGTCACGGCCGATGGCAAGTTCGCCTACGTCACCTCCGAGGTGGCCAACGTCGTGCATTACATCGACCTGGGCCAGAAGAAGGTGCTCAAGAACATCAAGGTGGGCAAGCGCCCGCGCCGCTTCGTGCTGGCCGAAGGTGGCTCCGAGCTGTGGGTCACCAACGAGCTCGACGCCACCGTGAGCGTGGTCAACACCAAAGACCACAGCGTGAAGGCCACCATCAAGTTCGCGGTGCAGGGCATGCGCGAGGCCGACATCACGCCCGTGGGTATGACCCCGAGCACCGATGGCAAAACCATGTGGGTGGGCCTGGGCAAGGCCAACCATGTGGTCGAGGTGGATGTGGCCACCAAAAAGGCCGGCCGCCAGGTGCTGGTGGGCAAACGCGCCTGGGGCCTCACCATGCACCCCGATGGCAAGACGCTGTACGTGACCAACGGCCTCTCGGACGACATGACGCTGATCGACACCGCGAGCGCCAAGGCCATCAAAACCGTGGCCGTGGGCCGCGTGCCGCACAGCGTGCTGGTGCAGCCCTGATGCGGGTGCCCGCTTTGCAACGGGCAGCGGCCACCTTGGCGCTGCTCGCCTCGGTGGCCTGGCCGGCGGCGCAGGCCGCCACCACGCAGATGACCCTGGCGGTGATCTCGCTGGCCGGTGACGCGCGCTACGCCAACCGCCGCATGGAACGCGGCTACCCCGGCCACCCGCAGGGCCGGGCGTTGCAGGGCGTGCAACTGGCGCTGGAAGAGGCGGCGTTCGAGCTCGACACCGCCGGCATCGCGCTCACCGTGCGCGACGTGGTGCTGCCCGACATGGCAGCCCTGCCCAAAGCCCTGGCCGACTTGAAAGCCGCCAAGGTGCAGCACCTGGTGGCCGACCTCCCGTTGGCCGAGCTGCGCCAGCTGGTGCAGATTGCACCCGCTGCGCTCGGTGGCGCAGTGGTGTTCAACACCGGGCTGGACGATGACAGCCTGCGCGCGCAGAACTGCGCCGCGCACCTGCTGCACACGCTGCCCAGCGCCAGCATGCGCGCCGACACACTGGCGCAGTACCTGGCCGCACGCAACTGGCGCAAGGTGCTGCTGCTGCAGGGCCCCGAGCCGGGCGACGTGTTGATGGGTGCCGCCTTCACACGCGCGGCCAAACGCTACGGCCTGAAGATCACGCAGACCAAACCTTTCAAGCTCAGCGGCGACCCGCGCGAGCGCGACCTCTCCAACACCCGCCTGCTCACCGGTGAGCGCGAACACGAAGTGGTGGCGGTGATGGACGCCGACGGCGAATTCGCCCGCACGCTGCCCTACGCCACGCAGTGGCCGCGCCCGGTGGTGGGCGCCAGCGGGCTGGTGGCGCAAGCCTGGCACCCGCAGTGGGAGCGCAACGGTGGGCCACAACTCACGCGGCGGTTTCAGAAGATGGCGCAGCGCCCCATGCAGAGCCACGACTGGGCCGCCTGGGCGGCGGGCAAGGCGGTGGCTTCGCTGCTGGTGGACGACGCCAAGGCTCCGGTGCCGCAGCAGCTCAAGAAGCTGCGCGCCGGCTCCGTGGTGATCGACGGCTTCAAAGGCCCGCGCCTGAGCTTTCGCGCGTGGGACGGCCAGTTGCGCCAGCCCATGTTCGTTAGCCACGTGGACGGCGTGGTGGGCCTGGCGCCGCTGGAGGGTGTGCTGCATCCCAAGGAAGTGCTGGACACACTCGGCGTGGACGAAACGGAGAGCGCATGCAAACAGCGACCCTGATCCCGCCGGCGGGTCAGCCTTCATTGCCGGTGCACCTGGCGCGCGCGCTGCGCGCGGTGGTGGGCCGCGAGATCGGGCGCTTCCTGCGCCAGCCTTCTCGCCTGGGCTCGGCGCTGGTGCGCCCGCTGCTGTGGTTCGTGGTGTTCGCGGCGGGCTTTCACAACGTGTTCGGTGTGGCCATCATCCCGCCGTACGAGACCTACATCGAATACAAGGTCTACATGGTGCCCGGCCTGCTGGGCATGGTGGCGCTGTTCAACGGCATGCAGAGTTCGCTCTCGATGGTGTACGACCGCGAGATGGGCGTGATGCGCCTGCTGCTCACCGCGCCGCTGGCGCGCGGCTGGTTGCTGGCCTTCAAGCTGCTCGCGGGCACCTGCCTGTCGGTGCTGCAGATGGTGGTGTTCCTCGGTATTTCCTGGGCTTTCGGCGTGGAGATCGCGCTGCAGAACCTGCCGGGTCTGCTGGTGGCCATGGCGTGTGGCGCCACGCTGCTGGCAGCACTCGGTCTCATGCTCTCGGTGTATGTGAAGCAGCTGGAGAACTTTGCCGGCACCATGAACTTCGTGATCTTCCCGATGTTCTTCATCAGCCCCGCGCTCTACCCGCTGTGGAAGCTCGAAGAGTCGGGCGCGTACTGGCTGCTCAAGCTCGCCGAGTTCAACCCCTTCACCCATGCGGTGGAGGCCATGCGCTTTGCGATGTACGGGCAGTTCAACACCACATCGTGGGCGGTGGTGGTGGTCTGCAGCATCGCGTTCTTTGTGCTGGCGCTCTGGGGCTACGACCCGCAGCGCGGCTGGATCCGCCAGAAGGGTTCCTGAAAGATCTTCATGACACATGACAACACCCGTCGCCTGCTTTTGGGCGCTGCGCTGGGCGCGGCCAGTTCCCCGCTGTGGGCTGCTGTGGACCACACCGGCGGTGATCCGCTGGGCTCCATGCAGTGGCCCGGCTTGCGCAAGCAGTACCTGGGCGACGCGCCCATGCGCTTTTCCAGCGCGGTTTTGGTGAGCGGCCCGACCTTTGCTGATGACGCGATGAACGTGCCGCTGCTGGTGGACGCGCGCGGGCTCGGCAACACGGGTGGTGGCGTGGTGCGCATCCAGGTGGTGGTGGACCGCAACCCGGTGCGCGAGGTGCTGGAGTTCGAACCGCTCAAGGCCCTGCCCATGCTGGCGTTTCGCATCCGCCTGGAACAGGCCTCACCCGTGCGCGCGCTGGTGCAGACGCGGGACGGCGCCTGGCACGTGGGCAGCACCTGGGTGCAGGCCGCCGGGGGTGGCTGCACGGTGCCCGGCGCCACGCGGGCTGATGGTTCGTGGAGCCGCACGCTCAACCAGGTGCAGGCGCGTTTCTTCAACAACGTGCTCGAGGGCAGCCGGCGCCTGCGCGTGCGCGTGATGCACCCCATGGACACCGGGCTGGTCGCGGGCGTGCCCGCCTTCTACATCGAACAGTTGCAGTTGGTGGACGGCGCGGGCGCGCCCTGGTGGCGCCTGGCGCTGCACGAGCCGGTGTCGGAAAACCCGCTCATCACCTTCGAGCTGCCGCCGCAGAACGGGGGCCGCTTCCGGCTGCTCGGACGCGACAACAACGGCAACCGGATCGACGCCGAGGTGAGCGCTTGAAAAACCTCTTGCTGTGGCTGGCCGCAACGCTGGCCAGCGCGGCCATGGCGCAGCCCAAGCCCGACGTGGCCCGCCTCGACTACGACCTGCGCCCGCGCCAGATTGCCGAGCGCACCTGGGTCATTGAAGGCGCGGTGGATGACTTCTCGCGCGCCAACGGCTGCAACATCATCAACACCGCGTTCATCGCCACCGGCGCCGGTGTGGTGGTGGTCAACACCGGGCCATCGCGCAGCTACGGCGAGCAGCAGCGCCGCGCCATCGAGCGCATCACGCGCGAGCCGGTGGTGCGCGTGCTCAGCCTCAACCTGCACCCCGACTACTTCTTCGGCAACCAGGCCTGGGCCGACGTGCCCACGCAGGCCTTGGCCGGCAGCATCAGCGGCATGCAGGCCGAAGGCCGTGCCTACGCCGACAACCTCTACCGCCTGTGCGGCGACTGGATGAAGGGGACCGAGTCCACGCCCTCGCGCCAGACGGTGGAGCCCGGTGTGATGCAGATCGGCAGCCACCGGCTGGAGCTGCGCCGCCTGAGCGGTCACACCAGCGACGACCTCGTGCTCATCGACCACACCACCGGTGTGCTGTATGCCGGTGGCCTGGTGTTTGCCAACCGGGTGCCCACCACGCCGCACGCCGACTTTGAAGCCTGGCAGGCCAGCCTGGTGAAGCTCTCCCAGTGGATGACCGACCACCGCATCCGCCAGGTGGTGCCCAGCCACGGCCCGCTGCACAGCGGCATGGGCGGCGTGGAGCAGACGCGCGACTGGCTGCGCTGGCTCACCACGCACATGCGCGAGAGCGCCGAGCGCGGCCTCGACCTGAGCGAGGTGCTGCGCCTGCCGGTGCCCGAGCGCTTCCAGGCCTGGGCCGCGCAGCCCGCCGAGCTGCACCGCAGCATCACCCAGTGGTACCCGCGTTACGAGCAGCAGGTGCTCGTCGGCCCCGCCACCCGGCGCTGACCGCGAACTGTTGCAGGCCCGCGGGCCGGTGATTCATTTTTGAACACTGTCACCGCCGCGTGACAGATGTCCAGCGCGACATGGCGCATTTGCAACCGCCTGTCGCGCCCGACGTGCTCGCAAACCCTCGGAAAACCCCCGCAAAACGCGCTTGAGCGGGTGCGGCAGAGCCTGGCACAGATGTTGCCATTCAGGACGCGTGCAGCCCACAGACTGACCTGTCGCGTCGGGCATCACGAGCGGCCGGGCATGTTGCCTGGACGCGGCCATCCAACCCACAGACGAGCAGGAGACAAACTGTGAAACGCACCCTACTGAGCCTCATGATCATGGCCGCCACGGCCCACGTTGGCGCCCAGGGCGTCACCGACGCGATGATCGCCAACGACGCCAAGTCGCCCGAGAACGTGTTGAGCTGGGGCCTCGGTACCCAGGGTCAGCGCCACTCCGACCTCAACGGCATCACCGCCAAGAACATCAACAAACTGGTGCCCGTGTGGTCCATGTCGTTTGGTGGTGAGAAGCAGCGCGGCCAGCAGTCGCAGCCGCTGATCAACAAGGGCAAGATGTTCGTGACGGCGTCCTACTCGCGCATCTACGCGGTGGACACCAAGACCGGCGAGAAGCTCTGGAAGTACGAGCACCGCCTGCCCGAAGGCATCATGCCCTGCTGCGACGTGATCAACCGCGGCGCCGCGCTCTACGACAACCTGGTGATCTTCGGCACGCTCGACGCGCAGCTGGTGGCCCTGGACCAGGACACCGGCAAGGTGGTGTGGCGCGAGAAGATCGACGACTACGCCGCCGGCTACAGCTACACCGCCGCACCGCTGATCGCACAAGGCCTGCTCATGACCGGCGTCTCCGGTGGTGAGTTCGGCGTGGTCGGCCGCGTGGAAGCGCGCGACCCCAAGACCGGCAAGATGGTCTGGTCGCGCCCCGTGGTCGAAGGCCACATGGGCTACAAGGACGGCAAGGAAAACGGCATCTCCGGCACCACCAACGCCAGTTGGCCCGGCGAGACCTGGAAAACCGGCGGCGCCACCCCATGGCTGGGCGGCACCTACGACCCGCAGACCGGCCTGGCCTACTTCGGCACCGGCAACCCCGGCCCATGGAACAGCCATGTGCGCAAGGGCGACAACCTGTACTCGGCCTCCACCGTGGCGATCGACCCCAAGACCGGCAAGATCGTGTGGCACTACCAGAACACCCCGAACGACGGCTGGGATTACGACGGTGTGAACGAGTTCATCACCTTCGACATGGACGGCAAGCGCATGGGCGCCAAGGCAGACCGCAACGGCTTCTTCTACGTGAACGACGCCACCACCGGCAAGCTGGTCAACGCCTTCCCGTTCGTCAAGAAAGTGACCTGGGCCACCGGCATCGACCTGAAGACCGGCCGCCCGAACTTTGACGACACCAACCGCCCGGGCGACCCGACCGCCGCCGGTGGTGACGGCGCCAAGGGCAAGGCGGTGTTCTCGGCACCCGGCTTCCTGGGTGGCAAGAACCAGATGCCCATGGCCTACAGCCCACGCACCGGCCTGTTCTACGTGCCCACCAACGAATGGGGCATGGAGATCTGGAACGAGCCGATCACCTACAAAAAAGGCGCTGCCTTCCTGGGTGCGGGCTTCACCATCAAGCCGCTGTTCGACGACCACATCGGCTCGCTGCGCGCGATCGATCCCAAGACCGGCAAAGTGGCCTGGGAAGTCAAGAACAACGCGCCGCTGTGGGGTGGTGTGCTGACCGCAGGCGACCTGGTGTTCTGGGGCACGCCTGAGGGTTACCTCAAGGCAGCCGACGCCAAGACCGGCAAGGTCGTGTGGCAGTTCCAGACCGGCTCCGGCGTGGTGGCGCCTCCCATCACCTGGACCGAAGGCGGCGAGCAGTACGTGAGCGTGGTCTCCGGCTGGGGCGGTGCTGTGCCTCTGTGGGGCGGTGAAGTGGCCAAGAAGGTCAACTTCCTCGAACAGGGCGGCTCCGTCTGGACCTTCAAGCTGATGAAGTGATGCTGTGAGGTGCTGGCCTGGTGCGTTGTGCGCGCCGGGCCGGCACCTCCTTTTCTTTGTGTCTTTCAGTTTTCAAGCAGACCTGCCATGCGCTCGACCCTTCTCATTGCCTCCCTGATCACCAGCGCCAGCGCCTTCGCGCAAACCGATCTGGCCGGCGCGCCCGACCTGGCCAAAGCCAGCGGCTGTTATTCGTGCCACGCCAATGGCGAAAAAGTGGTGGGGCCTTCGTTTGCCGCCATCGCAGAAAAATACGCGACCGAGAAAGACGCCGCTGCGTCGCTCGCGCAATCGATCCAGAACGGCTCCAAAGGCAAGTGGGGCCGCATTCCCATGCCCGGCCATGCCAGCCTGAGCACGGCCGATCTCAAGACCCTCTCGACCTGGGTGCTGACCGTCAAGCCATGACGGCCCTGCGCGCGGCCGCCCTGGCGCTGCTGCTCGGCAGCGGCGGTGCGAACGCGTTTGATTTCAACGGCGAGAAAGCGCTGATCGCTGTGACCAAGGACGGCGCGCGCACGAAGATTGGCCGTGTGGTGTTCACACCCGTTGCGGGTGGTGCCAGCGCCTTCAAGGTTCAGATGGACCATGCGGTGATGCGCGACCACTTTCTTTCCATGCGCGAGTTCAAGTGCCTGCCGGCCGAGCAGGAAATCTCGTGCTTCGTGCCGTACCCCTACGCACAGCCCGGCACCGCATCCGGCACACAGCTCGCGTGGCTGGAGCACAGCCTGCTGTTCTTCTACAAACAGCCCAAGGACTTTGGTGCCAAGCTGTGGAACGGCATCGCCTTCACGTTCAGCGCCACGCCCACCGCGCTGGTGGGCCTGCCGCAGGCGGTGGACCTCAACCGCATCGGTGTGCCGCCCGACAACCTGAGCGTGCCGCCTTACGGCCCGACGGACCGCGACCCCTTCACCCCCGGCGCGCGCTGGCTCACCGAGCTGCGCATCGAATCCCCCTGACCATGTCTGGAGACACCGAAATGATCCATCCGCGCACCCTGCTCGGCGCTGCGCTGGTGGTGCTCACCAGCGTTTCACAAGCACAAGACAGCCACCGCGGCGACTGGCTGCGCAACCCCGCCATGGGCAACTACAAGGCCTACGCCGAGTTCAAGATGGCCCACTACGCCGAAGCGCGCGAGGTGTGGGAAACGCTGGCCGAGGTGGGCAATGGCGATGCGCTGTTCAACCTCGGCATCCTGGCCGAAGACGGCCTGGGCGAACCCAGCAACATGAAGAAGGCCGAAACGCTCTACACCAGTGCCGCGCAGGCCGGCAACTTCAAGGCGCAGTACCGCCTGGGCATGTTGTACAGCGCGGGCAAGCTGCTGCCGCGCGACGTGGAGAAGGCGCGCGTCTTCCTGACGCTGGCCGCACAGGGCGGCGACAAGGACGCCATCGCCACGCTGGCCACGCTGGGCCAGCCAGCGGCCAGCCTCACGCCCTACCAACGCGCCGAATTCATGAGCGCCACCGGCGAGCACACCCAGGCCGCCGCGCTCTACCGCGAGCTCGCCGATGGTGGCGACCGCCGCGCGCAGACGCGTCTGGCCTGGATGTTTGAAGCCGGCCGAGGCGTGGAGCGCGACCTGTCCGAGGCCGCACGCCGTTTCGAGAGCGCGGCCGTGGCCGGCGAAGCCGAGGCGCAATATGCACTGGCGGTGATGTACCGCACCGGCAAGGGCCGCGAGCGCGACGTGGCGCAAAGCCTGGTGTGGCTGCGCCAGGCCGCCGGGCAGAGCTACCCGCCGGCGGTGGCGGCGCTGGCGTCCAGCGAGAGCGCTGGCGTGGGGCTTTGACACCGCTGCCGGCAGACCGCTCTGACAACCCACAGAATCCACAACGCGTCCTTGTGAACGCACCTGTTGTCCTGCCCTCCACCCACCACCAGCGAGCCCCACCATGAACACAGCCTTTTCACTGCCCACCCTGATGTCGGTCGTTGCCTGTGCGGCCACGCTCAGCGCACCCGCAATGGCCCAGGTCGACCCCACCCGCATGGTCGATGCCTTCGAGCGCGCCGGCGGCAAGTTCGAGGGCTTCCGCCGCTCGGGTGCCAAGGGGGTGTGTGCCACCGCCGAGTTCGTCGGCAGTGCGCAGGGCCGCGAGCTGTCGGTGTCGTCGGCCTTCAGTGGCCAGCCGGTGCCGGTGGTGGCGCGCTTCTCGATCGGCGGGGGCAACCCCAAGGCGCCCGACAACGGCAAAAGCCAGCGCAACATGGCGCTGCAGTTCGACCTGCCCAACAACGAGACCTGGCTGATGGGCAACATCTCGGCGCCGGTCTTTGGCGCGTCCTCGCCCGAGCAGATGCTCGCCCGCCTGGAGGCCATCGCGCCCGATCCCGAGACCAAGAAGCCCAACCCGGAGAAGGTCAAGGCCTTCAACGACGCCAACCCCGACACCTTGCTGCAGGGCAAGTACTTCGCCAGCCAGCCGGTGCCGGCCAGCTTCGGCAAGGTGAACTACTGGGGTGTGCACGCCTTTGCGTTTGTCGATGCCAGCGGCAAGAAGCAGTTCGGCAAATGGATCTTCGAGCCGGTCGGTGGCACCCAGAGCCTGACCGACGAGGAAGCCCAGGCCAAGGGCCCCGATTTCCTGCACGCCGACCTGCGCCAGCGCGTGGCGGCCGGTGGCGTGGCTTTTGACTTCAACCTGCAACTTGCACAGCCCGGCGACAAGCTCGACAGCGCCGTGACGCCGCTGCCGGCAGAGCGCAAGAAGGTCACGCTGGGGCGCCTCACCATCAAGTCGGTGGCGGCCGACTCAACCGGCCCTTGCGTGACGATCAACTTCAACCCGATGGTCTTGCCCAAGGGTGTGGAGCCGTCCACCGATCCGATGCTCGCCGCGCGGGCCGCACCGTACGCGGTGTCGATGGGTCGCCGCCTGAGCGAAGGCCCCAAGCAGTGATGTGAGCTGCGCTGGGCGACACGGCGCGCCCAGCGACCCGCTCAGAACGATTCCCAATCGCCAGCGGTATCGGCCGAGGCCTGCGCAGGTTCGCGGCGTGGAGCGGGCTGAGCGGTCGGCGCTTTGACCGGTGGCAGCGCCGGGCGGGCAGCGGGCTTTTTCTGGGCCACGGGCGGCAGCGATTTCCGGGGTGCCGCCACCGGTGCCGAGGCGCGCAGCACCGGTGTGACCGGGCTGAAGCTCACCGCGTTGCTGGAGAGGCGGAACACCGCCACCGCCTGCACCAGGTCGGTGGCCTGGGTGCGCAGGCTGCTGGCTGCGGCGGCCATTTCTTCCACCAGGGCAGCGTTTTGCTGCGTGGCCTGGTCCATCTGGGTCACGGCTTCGCCGATCTGGGCCACGCCGTCGCTCTGCTCTTTGCTGGCCGAGCTGATCTCGCCCATGATGTCGGTGACGCGGCGAACGCTGTCCACCACCTCGTTCATGGTGGCGCCGGCTTTGTCCACCAGCGCGGTGCCGCTCTCCACGCGCTCCACGCTGTCGTTGATGAGCTGTTTGATCTCTTTGGCTGCTGCCGCGCTGCGCTGGGCCAGGTTGCGCACCTCGCCCGCCACCACCGCAAAGCCCCGGCCCTGTTCACCGGCGCGCGCAGCTTCCACCGCCGCGTTCAAGGCCAGGATGTTGGTCTGGAAGGCGATGCCGTCGATCACGCTGATGATGTCGCTGATCTTGCGGCTGCTCTCGTTGATGCCCTTCATGGTGTCCACCACCTGGCTGACCACCTGACCGCCCTGTACCGCCACCGTGGACGCGCTCTGCGCAAGCTGGTTGGCCTGCAGGGCGTTGTCGGCGTTCTGGCGCACGGTGGACGAGAGCTCTTCCATCGACGCGGCGGTCTCTTCCAGCGCGCTGGCCTGGCTCTCGGTGCGTGAGCTCAGGTCCTGGTTGCCCTGGGCGATCTGTTCGCTGGCGCTGGACACCGACTCGGAGCCACTGCGAACGCGACCCACCACCTGCACCAGACCGGTCTGCATGTCGGCCAGGGCCTGCATCAGCACACCGGTTTCGTCTTTGGAGCGCACCTGGACCACATGGGTCAGGTCGCCAGCGGCCACCGCACGGGCGAGTGCCACGGCTTCGTTGATGGGGCGGGTGATGGAGCGGATGATCCAGGTCGCCACGATGGCTGCGATGAGGGCGGAGAGCAGCACCGCCACCACGATGGTGATGATCAGGTTCTTCACCGTGTCCTGCGCCACCTGGCTGGCAGCTTGTGCGCCCTCGGTCTGGAAAGTCACGGCATCGTCGATGCTCTTGAAATAGCTCAGCTGCACCGGGCGAACCACATCAAAGAGCAGGGCGACGGCCTGCTCGCGCTCGCCAACGTCGAGCAAGGCCATGAACTTGTCCACGCCCTCGCGGAACGGCTTGCGGCTGTCCTGCAGCTTGGCCTGGAATTCGCGGCCCTTGGTTGAGGTGATCAGGGCATCGACCTTGGTGGTGAGTTCATTGACCCGGGTGCGCGACTCGGCGATGGCCTGCTTTTCCCCGGCAATCTTGGCCGAGTCGTTGAACAGGGCCATGTTGCGGATCGCGCGGGCCTGGAAGTTGGCCTCGTCGCGGATGAGCTCCATGTTGGCAATCACCGCCATGCGGCGTTCGGTGATGTCCACCAGATCGGCCTCCACCGACACCGTGCGGGTGACGCTGAGCGCGCCAATCATCAGCAGCATGGCCACCAGCAGGGTGAAGGCGCCGATCAGGCGTGTTGAGATCTTGAGGTTGCTGAACATGGGGGTTCCAAGAGGTTGGATCGGTACCGGCCGGATCCGAATGACCCGACGCTTGTCAGGGATATCGACCGAAGCAGAGCTGAATTTAAGGAATTCCATCGCCCGAGAAGGGCAGACAAGCACGGGATCTACCGCGCTTGTCTTGGTTTCAGCCGTTTTCTCCGGTCTTCAGCCGGCTTCGTCTCGCCACTGTTGCATGCGGCGGTAGAGCAAGCCCCGCGAAACGCCGAGCAGGCGCGCGGCCCGTGCCACGTTGCCCTTGCAGCTGGCCAGGGTGGACTCGATGACCGCGCGGCTGGCGTCCTGCAGGGTGTGCGGCGCTGTTGCAACGGCCTGCGGGATCGTTGCCACCGGTTCGACCGCAGAGGGTGGCTCGATTTCGGCAGCGGCTCGCATCGAGGCCTGAGGCTGGACCTCGATCCACAGCGTCAGGCCGTTGGGCAGGCGCTGGGCATGGAGCAGGCCGCGCCGGCCCAGGTCCATCAGCGCGTCGAACGTCAGGCCCAGCATGGCTTCGCTGGAGCGGTCTGTGTCGGGGCGCGCGCCGCAGCCCAGCAGGCTCGTGCCGATGGTGTTGAGCCACACGATCTGTCCGGCGCCGTCCACCGCCGCGAGTCCTTGCAGCGGCGTGCCGATCATGCTGCGCCCGTACTGGAAACGCAGCAGCAACAGGCGGGCGGACTGCACCTCGAACAGCCGGTTTTCGATCACGGTGGCGACCATGCGCACCACCACCATGGGGTCGAAGCTGAAGGCGCCGCCCTCGCAGGAGATATCAAGCACGCCGGCCAGGCTGCCGTTGGCGTGGTGCACCGGAGCGGCCACGCACTGCATCGAGCGGATGCGGTCGAAGAAGTGTTCACCGCCGCGCACGAGGCAGGCCTCTCCGGTGCGCGCCACCACGCTGGGGGCGCTGGTGCCGATGGTGTCCTCATCAAGGTGCACCCCCACGCGCGTGACCATGGGCATCAGCAGACCTTCGCCTTTGGCGGTGGGCGTGGAGCGCACGACCACGCCCTCGTGGCTGGTGAGGATGGCTTTGCAGGGCGTGCCGGCCAGCGTGGCGTCGAGCTGGTCAAGGTCTGCGCTGGCCGCTTGCAGCAACTGCCGGTTGCGCCCCAGCACGTTGACCAGACGGGACTTGGTGACCGGATCGAAGCCGAGCGGTTTTTCCGGATCGCGGCGCGCCCCGACGCAGCGGATCCACGACTGGATGACCTGCTCCGACACCAGTCCCGAAGGGCGTTCGCCCTCGGCGAAAAAGCGCTCGCGCGCCAGGCCGATCCGTTGTTCGGGTGTGGCGAAAAATGGGTTGGGCGCTTGAAAGCCGGCGTGCTTCGCAGGTGCGCGAGTTGTGGGCGAACTGGACTTCATGGCTGCTCCCGAGGTCAGAAATGTGTTCTGCGGCGAGACACTGTTCGCACCGGGTATTTACCGAGATGCGAGGCACCGGAGTCCAAACGTACGATCGCCGCGCCCTCAGGGCCCGACCGGGAAACTCCCCGGACGGCATTCAAAAACCGGAGACCCACGTGCCCAACTTTTCCCACCCGAACAAGCGCTGCTCCAAGGCCCTGGCCTTGAGCGCGATCACCGCCGCCACACTGCTGGCCTTGCCGGCGCACGCCATCGACGTCGATGCGGGCGACTACACCGCGCTGCCCGCCGGCACCACCCTGGGCCTGGTGTACTACCAGCACGCCACGCGCGACAAGCTCTACGCCGGTGGCAACCAGGTCGCGATCAACCCCAAGCTCACCTCGGACATCGGCATCGTGCGCGGCGTGCACTTCATGGAGATCGGTGGCTACATCGTTGATCCGCAGTTCCTGCTGCCGTTCGGCAAGCTCAGCGCCAAGAACG